>JBAUTX010000254.1:0-9065 GCA_049582405.1 Occallatibacter sp.
ACTTCCCACTGCGGAGCAATTGCAGGCACTCATAGAGGCGCTTGATGAGAATGAACAAATGATGGTTTGGCTCGATTGCATTACCGGCGCAAGACCCAGTGAACTTCTGGGTTTGCGTCGCAAGTCAATCGACTTTGAGCGCAAGTGCATTTGGATCGTGGAAGCAGTGAACAACAGCCGTGTCCATACGCCGAAGTTCCACCGCAGCAATCGACCGATTCCGCTGACGGTGGAGGATATGGAGCGGTTGCGGAAGTATCTTGCCAAGCGACCGGATGCATCACCTGACGATTGGGTTTTTCCCAGCAAGCGGGTGAAGGGTCCACGGCAGTATGCAACCATCATGACCAAGACCATTCAACCCAAGGCGAAGAGCCTTGGCTTGCCCCACGTTACATGGCGGCTGTTCCGTCATTGGCATGCCACGCTTCTCGGGGATGCACAGGTTCCCATCAAGGCAGCCCAGGAGAGGTTGGGACATTCCCGGCCGGACATCACCATGATGTATTACATGCACACCACGTCTCCGTCGGCAGAATTGGCAGCCAAAACCGCGAGTTCAGCCCTCAGAAAAAAGGCATAAATTCAGCGGAAAATCGCCGAGTTTGGCCCCTCAGTTGCCCTTGTGTTAGCTATTGTTAGCGCAAATGAGGTGTTGGGGAAGTCTAAGTTGTTGAAGGTTTGGAGGCGCGGGCCGGGATCGAACCGGCGCATAAAGGTTTTGCAGACCTCTCCCTTACCACTTGGGTACCGCGCCTTGGCAGGGCTGCGTCTCTAGACGACTTGTTAGCTCCATTTCGCCGTAGCCAACCCGGCTGGCGCCGGAGGGCGGAATGGAGCGGGAGACGAGATTTGAACTCGCGACCCTCGCCTTGGCAAGGCGATGCTCTACCACTGAGCTACTCCCGCTTACTGCAAGTCTGAGTATACCGGTCGTCCCAAGGCTGGTCAAACCACCGCGGGCGTCCCGGCACTTGTCCTGGGATGAACTGCGGACGCCGCACCAATGGACCGCGAACCGCTCTCCTCTTGCACAATTTCGCCGTCACGCATGTGCAGAATCCGGTCTGCAATGGCAGCCGCTTCAGGGTTATGCGTGATCATCAACGTCGTCTGACCGAGCTCCTTGTTGGAGCGCTGGAGCATGTGCAGCACGGCGTCTGAATTCTTCGTGTCGAGGTTGCCAGTCGGCTCATCGGCAAGCACAATGGCCGGACGCGAGATAAGAGCGCGCGCAATCGCGATGCGCTGCTGCTCGCCGCCGCTCAGTTCAGAGGGGCGGTGCTTCAGGCGTCCCTGAATCGAAAGAATCTCGCAAAGGTGGTCGAGATAGGCGCGATCCAGCGGCACTTTGCGCCCGCTCACCTCATACGCCAGCTCAATATTGCTCATGGCTGAGAGGGTTGGCAAGAGGTTGAACTTCTGGAAGACAAAGCCGATACGATGTTTGCGCAGGCGCGTCCGTTCGGCATCGTTCAGGGTCGCGAAGTCCACGCCGTCCACCACAACCCGCCCGCTCGTGGCCCGCGTCAGCCCACCCAGCAGGTAGAAAAGAGTGGACTTCCCTGACCCCGACGGCCCGACAATGGCCACAAACTCACCCGGATCCACGGCAAATGAAATGCCTTGAAGTGCCTGCACTTCAAGGTGGCCCGAGGCATACACCTTCGTCAGATGTTCAACAAGAATGATAGGCGAGGATGGTTGGGAAGGCACCTTTGTATTGTACCTGTGATGATGGGTCGCGGCTTCCCTTCCTCTGCAAACAGGCGCTACTCTGAAGGGGCCGGCGCGTTTGGCCGCTCTCTATGGTTGATCTCGGAAAAACCCTTCTGGCCATTGGACTTCTCCTCGCCGTTGCCGGCGGGTTACTGCTGCTGGCGGGTCGCTTTGGTCTGCCACTGGGGCGGTTGCCAGGAGACGTCGCCTATCGGGGCAAGCATGTTTCGGTCTACTTTCCCCTTGGCACTTCCATCGTCATCAGCGTCGTACTTTCGCTGGTCTTCTGGCTACTTTCCCGCTTTCATCGGTGAGTTGCAGAGGGAGGTCCTGAGCATCTGGTTCCACTTACGCCCTCTGGCGATGCCCTAGAATAGATGTGTACCGATCTCAGCTCAGGTTAGCCGTCCATGACTGTTGAAGTGAAGTCTTCTCTCGTTTCCGCCGTGCGCACTGCCGCCGAAAAGGCTGGCCTCGTTCTGCAGTCCGTAAACACGGGCAGCGATTTTAACGGCGAGCCCACCACGATCTTCCAGCTTGGCTTGCGGAATGCGCCAGACCGCTCCCTGCAACTGGAGTTAAGCCACACTTTTGATTTTGACAAGCCGCAGTTGCTGCCCGACATGACGGCTCATCTGGCAGCCGAGGCCAAGCGACTGCGCAATCCGCGCCCCGAGTGCTATGTGACACTGGCCGGACTGCCCATTGCATTCGGGAAATTCCAGTGGCCTTTCCACCGCTCGACCTCAGGCGCGGATACCTACATCGTCCACGGCGAGATGTACCTGGCCGATGGCAGCGCGCAGAATCTGCACGCCAGGATTGCCGCGTCCATGACGGTTACGTTCGCGGAAATCGTGCCCGCCATGGAGCAGCCTTACGCGGAAACGTTCATCTACAACGCTATCCGGAAGACGGTCGACCTGGGGCAGCTGGAATTCCTCAAGTCTGGCAATCGGCAGCCGGTACCCGTAACGACGCGATTCTACAGTCGCTGGCAAAAGAAATTTCTGTTTACAGAAACAAACGACGCGGAGCGCCTCGCCTTCTTGCTGCGCAAGGTGTACTGGCTCAGTGGCGTCCTCGGGGGTGGCAAGCCGGTCTGGGTTGCCGATCCGCGCGATGCACAGTACCTGAACACGAAAGAAGCGGACCTGCTCAGGATGGCCGGGGACGAGGCCGGAGAGGGGTTGATGGTGCTCGACGGCGAGTTTGCTGCCGCCACACCAGTCTTGATGGCGCGCGCGGAACAGTACCACTCCGATCTACAGGCTGCTCTGAACTTCACCAGGCCCCAGTTCAATGAATCCATGCGGGCCGGCGAAGCGAACATGTAAGAAGGACCACCCTGCAGGGCACAAAAAACGGGCATGGGACGCATCCCATGCCCGTAGTCATTTCAGCTCGCTCATCCACGGCTCTTTCGGACTCGCCGAATCCCATCTCCCCGTTCAATGCTGCAACGCCAGCGACCCGATGCTGCCGCAAGAACCCAGCCTTAGAGCACCGCTCCGCAGGCGGAGCAGAAGCGTGCCCCCGGCGCATTGGTCTGGTGGCAGCGGCTGCACGCCACGAGCGTACTTGCCGCAGCAGCTGGCTGCGCGGGCGGCATGTTCACCATCACATTCACCGGCCAGCCAATCGGCGGTATGCTCATCCCCAGCGCAGCCGCAATCCCCGCCGCCTGAATGGCATTGAACTCGCGCACGCGCCCCGGCATAAAAAAGCACTCGATAAACCCGAGTACGGTGGTGATGCCCGTCCAGCAGAAGCACAGATAGAGGATGCCGAGCCCGGTGCGCCGCAGGTAAAAGTGATGTACGCCAAAGGTGCCAAGGAAGAGCGCCAGAAGGATGCCCACGACTTCGTCCCGGCGTGCTGACTCAAACTGCTGATAGAAAACTGCCTGCGGATTGGGATACGCCGCGCTGCTCATCGCCGTCCTCCTGATGGAACGTGCATCCCTGGATACGCGAGCGCGGGATGCAAGGTTCCCCAAAGTCTATGCGAGCAGTGGCGTAATAGGAAAGCGTCATGCGTGTCTGCGCTTTGCATCCGCATGGTTTTCCTGCGTTCAGGCGGTCGCAACCACATGCTTGACCATGCGCACCACCGGCAGGACTTCGCCATTCCCCAGCGAGACGGCGATTCGCTCGGTCTCCACGTAGCCTTTCAGGCGGTAGAGCGGCACACCGGTCAGTGTGGATCCCATCTCAAAGCGAAGGAAACCGGCGGCCCGAGCTTCAGTTTCCACGCGGGCCAGAATCATCGATCCAAGCCCCTGACGGGCAGAGCGCGGATGAACGAAAATGGCGCGCACCTTCGCCGCATCCGTCGCTGGGTCCAGCAACTCTGGCTCGCGCCCAGGTCCGCGATCGGCGCCAAAGAGCGTCTTGCGCCGTGACCAGCCGCCGCAACCGGCAAGCAGCCAACGGCCGTCTGCGACTCCAGCCGGCACCTCAGCGACAAAATAGGTTCGGTCGCGGATGAGCTGTGTATCGAGGCCGAGGACGGTGCCGAGTGCGCCTTCAATCTGCGCAGGCGTGTAGTCATCGGCCTGCAAGCCGCGCACGGAGGCCTCAATCAGCGCATGAAGCGGTGGGATATCCCGCTCCTCTGCAAGACGCAGACTGAAGTTGCCGGCACGCATCATTGTGCTGGTAGTCTAGCGGCTTTTCACGACAGAGGCTGCGCGGGCATAGGACCCAACGTTGTAAGCGTTCGTGTAGCCCAGGGCCCGCAGTTGCCTGCGTGCCGCGCCGCTGCGCATGCCGCTCTGGCAGTGGAGCAGCAGCACACGCTCCTTGTCTTTCACCTTGCGCGGCACGAGATCTCGAATCTCGCTCAGCGGCATGTTCACAGCATTGGGAAGATGTCCGGCAATGTACTCAGCTCCACTGCGGACATCGATCAACATAGCCCCGTGCTTCAGGTGCTGGACCGCATCCTTGTGGGAGATTTGACCAGCGCGTTTGAACCAGAAGTACAACGCGACTAGAAGAACAACAAGTGCTACAGAAGACCAATTCATAGATCCAGCCTATCGTTTTCTGCGCCGTTATGCCATGCGAACCAGGCGCCAGGCGCTCGGCATCAGGCTCGCTCCACTTCCACCAGGACGGAATAAAAGGTTGCGCCGGCGCCCAGATCGGTCAGCTTTTCGCTGGTCAGCACGTTCTGATTGACGCCTTGCGGGTGCAACTTTGCCCAGTCCAGCCTGCCTGCTACAACACCGGGCGGCACGCTGGCTGGCTCGCCAAGGGACACCAATGCAGTTAGATGCAACTCACCGCGGTCATTCCACACCCGCACGCGGTCACCTGTTTTGATGCCACGCACCGCAGCGTCGGCAGGATGCATTTCGAGCCGCTGGCTGGTACTCGACTCCATCTTGCGATGACCGTCGAGGTTGGCGAAGGTAGAGTTCATGTAGTTGTCGGCCTTCCGCCCGAGGAATTCCAGCGGATATTCGGCTGCGGCCTGTCCCCAGCGCGACTCGGTCGCGGGCGTGAAGCCCGGAAGCGGGTCGAGGCCCTGGGCGGCAAGTGCTTCAGAGCAGAACTCGATCTTCCCGCTCGGCGTGGCAAGCGCGCCGTGCATGTAGGGCAGAAAAGGCTCGCGTTCCGGCTGGCGATGGAAACCAAGCGGGACATGGCCCTCGCGTTTGAGAGCGTCGAGGGTGATGTGCTCCATGCCGGGGTTGGTGGAATGGTCATCAGGGCCTAGCGCGAGAGCCTGCGTGATGATTTCTTCGGCGGTATCGCGGAAACAGGGCTCGGGGAAACCCATGCGCTGTGCAAGCTGGCCAAAAAGCCACACGTTCGACCGTGCCTCACCGACGGGCGCGATGGCCTGCTGCGAGAGCTGCACAAAGTAGTGGCCGTAGGCGCCCTGAATGTCCGTGTGCTCGAGAAACGTGGTGGCGGGCAGCACATAGTCCGCGTAATCCGTGGTGTCCGTAAAGAACTGCTCGTGCACAACGGTGAAGAGATCAGGGCGCAGCAATCCGCGCCGTACCGCGTTGTGATCAGGGGCTACGGCGGCGGGATTGGAGTTGTAGACAAAAAGCGCGTGAACGCGCGGCCCATCGGCAGGCTGGTCGCCGAGTGAAGTGAGAGCCTCGCCCAGCGAGGACATATTCACAACGCGCGCAGGACGCTTGAGCGGCGAGGCAAGTGCAAGATCGGGCCGTTCGACAGCCTGCTTGTTCCACGAGAAAGCGCCGGAGGTAGACAGCACCGCGCCGCCTCCCCGATGCTTCCACGCGCCGGTCAGCGCAGGCAGCATGGCGATGGCCCGCACCGCAGTTCCGCCGTACTCGGTGCGCTGCACGCCGTAGTTAAGCCGCAACACCGCGGGCTGCGTCGTAGCGTATTCGCGCGCCAGGCGCTCAACCTCGCCGGCGGTCATGCCGGTCCAGTGCGCCACGTGCTCCGGCGTGTACGTTCGGACACGTTCCGCCAGTTGCTCGAAGCCATGCGTACGCTCGGCGATAAAAGCGCGATCTTCCAACTCATCGCGCAGAATCACATGCATCATGCCGAGGGCGAGAGCCGCATCGGTGCCGGGGCGGATCGCGATGTGCCAGTCGGCAAGCGCGGCAGTGCGCGTGCGGTAGGGGTCGATAACAATGAGCCGCGCTCCGTTACGGCGGGCCTCCTCAATCAACGGCCAGAGGTGGATATTGTTGCCGTGGATGTTCGCACCCCAGGCAAGAATGAGCTTGGCATGACGAAAATCTTCAGTCGGCGTGCCGAGCTTCTTGCCGTAAACAAGGTTCCAGGCCACGCCACCTGCCTCCGAGCAGATGGTGCGGTCGAGCTGGCTTGCGCCAAGGCGATGGAAAAAGCGCCGGTCCATGGAGCCGTAGCCAAGCAGCCCCATGTTGCCCGCGTAGCTGTACGGCAGAATGGACTCAGATCCGTAGCGCTCGGCCGTCTGCCGGAGCCGCCCGGCAATCTCATCAAGCGCCTCATCCCAGGAGATCCGTTCAAAGGCCTCCTTTTCGCTGCCGTGCTGCCGCAGCCCCTTGGCCGCGCCCGGCTTGCGCCGGAAGGGATGCAAAACGCGGTCCGGGGAGTATACGCGGTCCAAATATTTGGCGACCTTGCCGCAGAGGAAACCCCGCGTGACCGGCTGCGAGGGGTCGCCCTGCACCTTCACCGCGCGGCCTGCCTCATCGACAGTGACGAGCACCGCGCAGGAGTCCGGGCAGTCGTGCGAACAGACGGTGTGCACGATGCGGAACGGCGATTGTGCTGCAGCTGCGGCCATGCCCTCATTGTAAGCTGGACAGAAATTGACCGTTAGGGAGGTCTTGCCCATGGATCGCAGGATGCGGATCATCGTGGTCATTTTGGGGTTGCTTTGCGGCAGTCTGCTCTTGCCGGCCCAGCACGGCGATGGCGATGAGGCCGCCATTCGAGCCGTGATGACAGCACAGGTTTCAGCTTGGAACCATGGCGACATTGTGGCCTTCATGCAGGCCTATGAGGACTCGCCGGACACAACCTTCATCGGCCACGACATCCACAAAGGCTATGAGCCCATCCTTGAACGCTATCGCCGGACCTACACCAGTCGCGCTCTGATGGGTACGCTCCACTTCAGCGACCTGGAGGTTCGACTCCTGCCCGTTTCCGGTGGCAAAGTCGAGTACGCCGTCGTCACGGGCCGCTTCCACCTGGCCCGCACCGCCCGTGGCCCGGCGCAAAAAGATGACGGCATCTTCTCCCTTGTGTGGCGCAAGGGGCCATCTGGTTGGAAGATCATCCTGGATCACACGCATTGAAGGCAACCCGCACGAACGCTGTTGCAACTAATGAACTAAGTATCGTTTCGAGCTTGATCTGCATGGATCTCAGAAAGCGCGGGTGGGGAAGAGAAACCATAGGCTAACCATTTTTCCTCCAGAGCAAAACCCGAAAGTCAGCTTTCCAGTCCAACCCTAAGGCGTTACAATGATTTCCGGGTGTTGATGGGTTTTGTTTTTACGTTTCCGTCGGCAGCGCGACGTGTTGTGTGCTGTCTCCTTGCCAATGATTCACGTGTAGTGCGGAGGATAAAGTTATGTTTTCGCGGACGTCAAAATCACTTAGTCTGGCTTTGGCTGCGGCCTGCCTGACCTTGCTTCCGATGGGCTGCAAGAAGCAGCCACCGATTACGTTGGCCTGCAACGCGGCTCCGCCGGCCGTCTTTCAAGGTGAGCCAGTTACGGTGACCGGCACGGCCGGCTCGGTAAGCACCAAGAAGAACATCAGTGTGATCTACAGCTGGACAGGCGATGGCGTCACGGGCAGCGGTAATACTGCCTCCGTGAACACCAGCGCACTGAATCCCGGCAGTTTCACCGTCAAGGGTGAAGTGAAGGAAGGCAAGAAGGGCAAGGAGGGCGCGAAGCCAGGCCAGACGGCCGAGTGCACCTCCAGCTACACCGTCAAGGAATTCGAGCCGCCCACGATCAGCTGCTCCGCCAGTCCTTCAACGATCAAGCCCGGTGAGAGCAGCACCGTCACAGCAACAGGCGTAAGCCCGCAGAACCGTCCACTTACCTATAGCTACACCGCAGCGGCCGGCTCCATCAGCGGCAGCGGCTCGACAGCAACCTTCTCATCGACTGGCGCGCCCACGGGCCCAGTGGAAGTGACCTGCCACGTCACCGATGACAAGAACCACACCGCATCGGCGGGAACCAGCGTGACCATCGTCGCTCCGCCGCCACCGCCCGTTGTCCATGTTGAGTCGCTCTGCGTCATCTCCTTTGAGATGGACAAGAAGCGCCCGACACGCGTCGACAATGAGTCCAAAGCCTGCCTGGATGAAGTGGCACTCGAGATGCAGAAGCAGCCCGATGCGAAGACGGTCATCGTAGGCAACTCGACCAGCAAGGAAAAGGACGCTCTCCAGAAGGCTCTCAAGAAGCACCACAAGAAAGGCAAGACGCCCGTTGATCCCGCGGCACAGCGCTCCGTGAATGCGAAGGATTACCTGGTGAAGGAGAAGGGTATCGATTCTTCGCGCGTCAGCGCAGCAACCGGCACGGAGGATGAGCAGAAGGCCCACAACTACCTGGTTCCTTCGGCAGCCACCTTCGCGAACGACGTGCAGGGAACGGCGCCCGTGGATGAGTCGACAGTGACGCCTGAGACCCGCAAGGATCTGGGCATGAGGCAGCACAGTAAAGCTGCTTCTTCGTCCTCTTCCAATCAGTAAGCGGGCAGCAACGAACAACAAAACCGCCCATCGGCCTCCGGGCCGGTGGGCGATTTTGTTTCCGCGTCAGATTTGCGGACTGTCGGCGGATGCCGCAAGCGGAAAGCGCGCGCGCACTTCATACTTCGCTCCGC
>JBAUTX010000255.1:0-10199 GCA_049582405.1 Occallatibacter sp.
CTGCGTGTACTGCTCAAGGCCGCGAAGAAGATAGCTCCGGCAGCCTGACCAACGTGGGGTCTTCGACGCGCGATCCATGCAGACCAGTTCAAGTACTTTACCGCCTTATTTCCTGCCGCTCTTCCCAGTCTTTTGCCTTGGCGCCTGGGCGCTTGCCTGCCTGCTCATCAGCTCCTTGAGCGGTTGGTGGATCCTCGCCAGCCGGTTCAGCACCCTTCAGCAGCCATCAGGGGAAATCAAGACAGCAGGCCCCTTCTTTTACGTCATCTATCTCCGCCTCTGGACGCACTACAGCAGCCTGGTTCGCGTCACCGCCGCAAACGATGCGCTCTACCTCTCGGTGTTATTTCTATTCCGCATCGGCCACCCGCCTCTGCGCATTCCGTGGAGTGAAATTCAGTTCTCCACCACAAAGCGCTTCTTGCGGCGCTACATGGTCCTCACCCTGGGCACGAACGAGCAGATCCCATTGCGCATATCCCAGCGCATGGCGCGGAACCTCGGCCTGACAGAGAGATTTTCTGCGGCGTCTGCTCCGATTGAGTAAATCTCCAGCACCCTGCGAGGCCCTGCCTTTGCCCGCCTCCGCTACAATAGGGGAAAGCGCCTGCCGCGCCGGAGACTCGAATCTCCGCGCTGCCAGGCGCATCAAGCTATTATGCTCTCCAATCCTCTGCCGGAAGCCCTGACCTTCGACGACGTGCTGCTGGTGCCCGCCTCCAGCGACGTTGTGCCCGCCACGGTGAGCACGCAAACCCAGCTCACACGCGACATTACGCTCAACACGCCGCTCATCTCCTCCGCCATGGACACCGTGACCGAGTCGCGCATGGCCATCGCCATGGCCCAGCTCGGCGGCATCGGCGTCGTCCATCGCAATCTCACCATCCTGGACCAGGCCGGCGAAATCGACAAGGTGAAGCGCTCGGAGAGCGGCATGATCGTCGACCCCGTCACCATCGGCCCCGACCAGATGATCGCCGATGCCCTCGAGGTCATGCGCCGCTACAAGATCTCCGGCGTGCCCGTCACCCGCGGCAAAAAGCTCGTCGGCATCCTCACCAACCGCGACCTGCGCTTCGAGACCCGCACCGACATCCCCATCGGCGACGTGATGACTAAAGAAGACCTCATCACCGTCCCCGTCGGCACCACGCTGGAAGAGGCCGAGCTCATCCTCCACAAGCACCGCGTGGAAAAGCTCCTCGTCGTCAACGACCAGTACGAGCTCAAGGGCCTCATCACCGTCAAGGACATCCAGAAGAAGCTCAAGTACCCCAATGCCAGCAAGGACGCCCAGGGCCGTCTCCGCGTTGGCGGCGCCATCGGCGCCACGGGCGACTACCTGGAGCGCGCGGCGGAGCTCGTCAAGGCCCGCGCCGACGTGCTCGTGATCGACTCCGCGCATGGCCATCAGATTCGCGTGCTTGAAGCCGTCCGCGAAATCAAGAAGGCCTTCCCGCACGTAGGCCTGCTCGCCGGCAATATCGGCACCTATGAGGGCGCACTCGCGCTCATTGATGCCGGTGCGGATGCCATTAAGGTGGGCGTCGGTCCGGGCTCCATCTGCACCACACGCATGGTCACCGGCGCCGGCATGCCGCAGATCACAGCGATCGCCGAAGCCTATCGCGCCGGCCGCGAACGCGACATTCCCGTGATTGCCGATGGTGGTATCAAGTACTCGGGCGAGATCACCAAGGCCATCGCCGCTGGCGCAAGTTCTGTGATGATCGGCTCGCTTTTTGCCGGCGTCGACGAGAGCCCCGGCGAGACCATTCTCTACCAGGGCCGCAGCTTCAAGAGCTATCGCGGCATGGGCTCACTCAGCGCCATGAGCCAGGGCTCCGGCGAGCGCTACTTCCAGTCCAGGGACGATCTCGAAAGCGCGTCCACCGGCCCGGAGAGCCTCGTCCAGCGCGAGCGTGCCAACCAGAATCGCCTCGCCAAGTTCGTCCCCGAGGGCATTGAGGGCCGCGTGCCCTATCGCGGGCCGCTCGAATCGATGGTCTTCCAGCTCGTCGGCGGCCTCCGCTCCGGCATGGGTTATGTCGGTTGCGCCACCGTCGCCGAATTGCAGGAGAAGGCCCAGTTCGTGCGTATCTCCGGCGCAGGTCTCCGCGAGAGCCACGTCCACGACGTCATCATCACCCGCGAAGCGCCCAACTACCGCGTCGAGTAGCCGCGGAATCCGCGTGCATCCAACGTCCATGCGCACTCGATCGGTAGAACTGGACATCTGGTCCGCGGCAATGCCCGGCTGAAGAAACGCGAAAGGCTCATTTCCTTGCACGAAGCGTCCGACCATCCCAACAAGCGCCCCGGTTGGCTCAGCGCCTGGTTGCCCGTCATCATCGGCACCATCATGATCGCCATCACCTCGTCGAACGCCTTCAGCTCCGATCACACCAGCGGTCCCTTCCGCTGGATCTTTGAGACGATCTTCGGCCCCGTGCCCGAGGCCCGCTGGCACATCGTCCATTTCTTCATCCGGAAGGGCATGCACTTCTTTGGATACGGTGTCTACGGCTTGCTCTGGCTCCGCGCCTGGTGGCTCACCCTGCCCAACTCACGCTTCTCGCAGGACGCGATCCTTGCCATCATCGGCTGCGGCATCGTCGCCAGCGCCGACGAGTTCCATCAGAAATTCCTGTCCCGCCGGACCGGTTCACCGCACGACGTCCTCCTTGACTGCTGCGGCGCGATGACTCTGCTCGTCGTCTCGTACCTCATCCTGCGCATCTTTCGCCCCGAAAGACTCACCCATTCGGCGTAATTCGACCTACCCCGATGCAGTGTCCGCTCCGCCTCACGGGAGCCCGCGCCGATACCGCTCTTCCTCAAGGGTGATATTCCAAAGGGTCTCCAGCCGCCGTGCGCCATCCGGAGTCCAGCGGTCATGCCCATAGAAGCGCGCCGCGCGCAGATTCCCTGCCAGAACCCACAGATAAGCCCTGCGAAAGCCCTGCGTCTGCAGCCGCTCACGGCCTGCCCGAACCAGCGCCCTGCCAAACCCCAGTCCCCAGTAATCCGGATCCACATACAGGGCGCACAATTCGCCATGGTCTTTGAAATTCGCGTCTTCCGACGCAGCGACTGTCACAAATCCGCAAATCTCAGTGCCCTCCACGGCCACCGTGGTGTGCGGTTTCAATGGATCGACATGAGAAAAGTCGTAGCGTGGCGCCCGATCCTCCGGGCGGAGCCGGTCAAGATAGTCATCCGGAATCAGCCCGCGATATGCTGCCTGCCAGGAGCGCACATGCACCCGCGCCACAGCCATTGCATCCTCGGGCTCTGCGGGTCGAAGCTTCATGACCAAGTATGACACCCCATCCGCTCATCGTGAGCCAATGCAATCCCGAACGATACAATCAAGTCGCCTGCAGGATTCCACAACATGTCCGGCGCTGCTTTCCCAGCAACTCAGTCGCCGGCCAGGGAGGTCCCATGCACAAAGCGCGACTTGAAGCCTTCAGCGACGGTGTGCTCGCCATCATCATCACCATCATGGTGCTCGATCTTCACATCCCCCGCGGCCAGCAACTGAGCGCCCTCGAGCCGCTGCTGCCCGTCTTTCTCTGCTACGTGCTCAGCTTCGTCTACATCGGCATCTACTGGAATAACCACCACCACATGCTCCACGCGGCCCGGCGCGTCTCCGGCGGTGTGCTCTGGGCCAATCTCCATCTGCTCTTCTGGCTATCCCTGTTCCCATTCGTCACCGGCTGGATGGGCGAGAACAGCTTCGGCGCGGTCCCCACCGCACTCTACGGAGTCGTCCTGATGATGGCGGGTGCGGCGTATTGGATTCTGGCCCGCGCGTTGATCGCCGCCGAAGGCAAGCAATCGATCCTGGCCCAGGCCATCGGAGCCGATCGCAAAGGCGTCCTCTCTGTCGTGCTTTATGCCCTTGCGCTTCCCCTGGCCTTCGTCCACCGCCTGCTGGCCCAGGCCATCTTTGTGGGCGTCGCCCTCATGTGGCTCGTTCCCGACCGCCGCATCGAGAGAGTGCTGCCGCCCATCTCTGCGGAGTGACCGCAGCATCCCTCTGCAGGAGCCCTCCAGCAAAAAAGCACGGGCGCATCCCTCAATGGGATGCGCCCGTTTGACAATTGTGTCAGAAAAGAAGGCCTGGTCGCCCAGTCCTACGCGGCCTCTTCGCCGCCCTCTTCCTTCTTGGCTTCTTCGAGCTGCTTTTCGAGCTCCGCGCGCTTCTTGGCCTTGACGTCGGCACGCTTCTGGCGCTTTTCGTCCAGCTGCTTCTCGGCGCCCAGCAGTTCGATGAAGGCCTTCTCCGCCCCATCGCCCTTCTGGAAGCCCGTGCGCACAATGCGCAGATAGCCGCCGTTGCGGTCGCCGTAGCGCGGAGCCACCGTGTCAAACAGCCGTGTCACGGCCTCGTCGGTCTGGAGAAAGCTCAGCGCCTGCCGCCGCGAGTGCACGTCGCCCTTCTTCCCCAGCGTAATCATCTTCTCCACGTGCGGACGCACCGCCTTGGCCTTGGCCACGGTCGTCTCCACGCGGTCTTCCACGATCACGGACGTCACCAGGTTGCGCAGCAAAGCGCGACGATGGCTGGTGTTCCGTCCGAGTTTGAATCCTGCATTGCGATGGCGCATGTCTAGCTCCTAGCTTCTAGCTCCTAGCTTCTAGCTCGATTGCCGCGGAACTGGCAATTTGGTATTCGCACCAGAAAGCTAGAATCGAGTCGCTCTTTGAGATCCCGACTTGCTTCCAGCTTCCAGCCGCTCACTCTCCAGCCCGCAAACGAGAACCAAAGCTGCAGGTTCCAACTCGCTCAAGCTGGGAGCTAGTAGCTAGAAGCTAGTAGCTGTTTCTAAAAATTCTCCGTCTCGGTGGGCAGCTGGAGATCAACCGAATCCAGCGGCTCATCCTCGTCGTCAAAGTGGCCGTAGCTGGCGGCCAGCGCCGTCGCCGGGGGAATGCTCGTTGGCCCCGGAACCGCGTTGCCGCTCTCATCAATCTTCATGCCGAGCGAAAGACCCATCTGCGCAAGAATCTCCTTGATTTCGTTCAGGCTCTTGCGGCCAAAGTTCTTCGTCTTCAGCATCTCTGCTTCAGTCTTCTGCACCAGCTCGCCGATCGTCTGGATGTTTGCGTTCTTCAGGCAGTTGTAGCTGCGCACGCTCAACTCCAGCTCTTCCACCGAGCGGTTCAGATTGTCGTTGCGCAGCATCACGCGGCCTTCCTCGCCGCGCGTCTCCGCTTCAATCTCTTCCTCGAAGTTGATGAAGATGTTCATGTGATCCTTCAGCAGCTTCGCGGCCAGGCCCACTGCATCGGCCGGCACCACGGCGCCGTTGGTCCACACTTCCAGCGTCAGCTTGTCATAGTCCGTAATCTGGCCCAGACGCGCCGCTTCCACCAGGTAGTTCACGCGGCGCACCGGCGAGTGCACCGAGTCCACCGGAATGAAGCCCAGGCCCAGGTCGGCATCGAAATTCTTGTCGGCGGAGACATACCCGCGCCCGCGCTTCAGACGCATCTCCATCTCCAGGCGGCCGCCTTCAGAAACGGTGGCGATGTACACGTTCTTGTCCAGAATCTCCACGTCGCCGTCGGCTTCAATCATGCCGCTGGTTACCACGCCGGGCTGATCCGCGCGCAGATACAGAGCCTTCGGGCCCTCGCCCGCGAGCTTGAACGGAACCTGCTTCAGATTCAGGATGATGTCGGTGGCGTCTTCCACAACGCCGGGGATGGACTGGAACTCGTGCAGCACGCCCTCGATGCGAATCGCGGTCACTGCGGCTCCTTCAATCGAGCTCAGCAGAGTGCGGCGCAGGGCGTTGCCAATGGTTGTGCCAAATCCGCGCTCAAAAGGCTGGGCGCTGAACTTGCCGTAGGTGTCAGTCAGCGTCTCGGCATCCACTGCAAGCCGCTTCGGTTTCTGGAATCCTCTCCACAGCATATCTTCGTCTCGTTTCCCGCGCGGCAGGTACGTCGCGATGCATTTTGCGGCGGCCGCGCAAGTTCTCCTTCGGTTGAAATGCAACCATCTGCTTTCAGCCCTCAGCTTTCAGCTACACTCCATTCGGGCAGGGTTGGCTGAAGGCTGACGGCTGATAGCTGAAAGCTGTTCTTACTTCGAGTACAGTTCGACGATCAGCTGCTCGTTGACGGGCAGGTTCACGTCCTTGCGTCCGGGCAGGCTCAGCACTCGGCCGGACAGATTCTCAAAACTCACTTCGAGCCACGCGGGGACCGGATTCGCCGCCGCAAACTGCGCGGCCTGCTCCACGATGACCATCTTCTTGGCGCTCTCGCGAATGGCGATCTCGTCGCCCGCATTCACCTGGTACGAAGGGATGTTCACCTTCTTGCCGTTCACGGTCACGTGGCCGTGACGCACTACCTGGCGTGCCTGGCGGCGCGACATCGCAAAGCCCAGCCGGAAGGCCACATTGTCCAGACGGCGCTCCAGCTGCTGAATCAGCAGCTCACCCGTCACGCCCTGTGCGCGGCTTGCCTTCTCGTAGTAGGCGCGGAACTGGCCCTCGAGCGTGAAGTACATGCGCTTGGCCTTCTGCTTCTCATGCAGCTGCAGGCCATAGCCCACAATCTTGGCCTTGAGGTCCTTGCCGTGCTGGCCCGGCGCAAAGTTGCGCTTCTCCAGCGGGCAACGCTCCGAGGTGCACTTGGTGCCCTTCAAAAAAAGCTTGGTGCCTTCGCGACGGCAAAGGCGGCAAACTGCTCCGGTATAACGTGCCATTTCTTCTCCTGACTTCGGATGACGGCCGGTTTACATGCCCCCGGAGGACACTTCCTCCCGGCCCGGTTTAGCTTCTTCGCTCTCAGCTTTTCAGCTCTCAGGTTGGTCTGGCTTCCTCAGGAGTCTGCGGAATCTCGCAGCGCTGGATGAAGCTGACAGCTGAAAGCTGACGGCTGATAGCTGCTTCTTACACGCGACGCCGCTTCGGCGGACGGCAGCCATTGTGCGGCACCGGCGTCACGTCGCGAATCGACTTGACCTCGATGCCCGCAGCCGCCAGTGCGCGAATCGCCGACTCGCGACCCGATCCCGGACCGGCCACGCGCACATCCACTGCGCGCAGACCGTGATCCCGCGCCATGCCTGCCGCATTCGACGCAGCCTGCTGCGCCGCAAATGGCGTGCCCTTGCGCGAACCGCGGAAGCCCAGCGACCCCGAGCTCTTCCAGCTCAGCGTGTTGCCCATCTGGTCGGTAATCGTCACGATGGTGTTGTTGAACGAGGCCTGAATGTGCGCAATGCCGAACGGCACATTCTTGCGCTCGCGCTTCTTGAACTTCTTGTTCTTGCCAGCCTTGCCGGCTCCGCCCTTCTGTTCCTGTTTCGCCATTAGGTCTTCGCACTCGCTTTCTTCTTGCCAGCAATCGTGCCCTTACGGGGTCCCTTGCGGGTGCGGGCATTGGTGTGGGTGCGCTGTCCACGCACTGGCAGTGAGCGCCGGTGGCGGTTGCCACGGTAGCTCTGGATGTCGATCAGGCGCTTGATGTGCATCGAGATGTCCTTGCGCAGATCGCCCTCGACATCCCCTTCATCTTCAATCACCTGGCGGATGCGGTTCACCTCATCCTCGCCCAGGTCCTGAACCTTCTTGAACGCATCCACGTTCGCCTTGTCCAGAATCTTCCGCGCGCGCGGGTCGCCGATCCCGTAGATATAAGTCAGCGCGATCCGGGCCTGCTTGTTGCGGGGCAGATCGACGCCAGCAATACGTGCCATTCCTGTTCCTTTGCTGCTTGCCGTTGTGTGCCTCCGGCCTTAACCGGCTCGCACGGGTTGATGCGGGTGCTCCGGGGTTCATCGCTAGCCTTCACTCAAGCTAACTAGCCCCTTGCCTCTGGGCGCAGGAACAACCGCCTGTGCCAGGCTTCCCTTAGCCCTGGCGCTGCTTGTGCTTTGCGTTCTCGCAGATCACGCGAACCACCCCACGGCGGTTGATGACCTTGCACTTCACGCAAATCTTCTTCACCGATGCACGGACCTTCATTTGCTGCTCGCCTTCTCCGCGCATCTCGCGACGTCGCGGGTCTTGAAAACTCTCTATTTGTAGCGGTACACGATGCGACCGCGATTCAGGTCGTAGGGGCTCAGCTCCACGGCCACGCGATCCCCAGGCAGAATGCGGATGAAGTTCTTGCGCATCCTCCCGGAAACATGGGTCAACACCTCGTGGTTATTCTCGAGCTTGACCTTGAACATGGCATTCGGCAACGTCTCAATGACCGTTGCCATCACCTCAATCGCATCTTCCTTCGACAATCCGTCTCCCGCTGGCGCTCAAAGCACCCCTACATTGTGAGACCGAGAACTACTCGGTCAAAATTCTTGCGCCGGTGTCGGTCACCGCCACCGTATGCTCAAAGTGAGCACTCATACTCCCGTCGTTGGTCACTGCCGTCCAGCCGTCCTTCAGCACCTTCACGTCCGGCCTGCCGGCATTCACCATCGGCTCAATCGCGATCACCATGCCGGCCCGCAGCTTCATGCCCTGCCCGGCCTGACCAAAGTTCGGCACCTGCGGATCCTCATGCATGTGGGCGCCGATCCCGTGCCCCACAAAGTCCCGCACCACCGAAAAACCTTCCGCTTCCACCACGCCCTGCACCGCCGCGCCAATGTCACCCAGCGTCGCGCCCGGCTTCACCGCTTCAATCGCCCGGCGCAGCGAGGCCTCGGTCACCTGCAGCAGCCGCGCCGTATCGGGCGCGATCTTCTCGCCCACCGGCACCGTGATGGCCGCGTCTCCATAAAACCCGTCGATCACCGCCCCGCAATCCACCGAGACGATGTCGCCTTCCTTCAGCACCCGCTTCTTCGACGGGATGCCATGGACCACCTCGCTGTTGATCGAGGTACAGAGCACGCACGGAAACCCGTGGTACCCCTTGAAGGCCGGTTTCGCGCCCAATTCCGCAATGCGCTTCGCCGCCACCTTCTCCAGATCGAGCGTCGTCGCCCCGGGCTTCACGTGGCTCCTCACCAGCTCCAACACCTCGCGAACCACCGTGCCCGCGCGGCGCATCTTCTCGATCTCCTGAGCTGATTTCAGTACCACCGCCACCTGGCAAACTCCGCTTTCAACGCGCTCACGCGCAAAATCCGCTGCCGGCTGCGCTACTTCCGCAGCCGCTCCACAGCGGCCACAATCCCCGCCGCAATTGCGGCAATCGCTCCGTCCCCGTCCACTTCCGCAAACCGACCGTTTGCCCGGTAATGCTCTACAACCGGTGCGGTTTGTGCGGTATAGGCGCGCATGCGCTCCGCAAAAACCTCTTCGGTATCATCGGCTCGCTGGGCCAGCGCGGCGCCTTCCACATCACAGAATCCATCCCGCCGGGGCGGATTCAGATAGATGTTATAAATGCGCTGACAGACAGGACAGTTTCTGCGCCCCGTAATACGGCGCAATAATTGATTATAGTCAACATGCAGGCTCACGGCAACCACCGGAAGCCCCTCCGGATGCGCGGCCAGCCGCCCATCCAGCCAGTGCGCCTGCGGCAGCGTCCGCGGGAATCCGTCCAGAATGTACCCCCGCACCGTGTCCGGCTCCTTCAGCCGTTCCGCCACCATCTCGTTCACAATCGAGTCCGGCACCAGGTTGCCGTGCTCGATCAGCTCCTTGGCGGCCTTGCCCAGTGCGGTTCCCCGCGCCACATGCCCGCGCAGCAGGTCCCCGGTAGAGATCTGCGGAATTCCCCAGAGCTTCACCAGTTCCTTGGCCTGCGTGCCCTTGCCCACGCCCGGCGCGCCCAGCAAAAGAATCGGGCCGGGTACGGAGGTCAAAGCCGTATCCCGGCCATCTTCCACAGCAGTTGCAGATGCCGACATTACCAGGTCTTCCTTCCTCGAATGCGACCGGAACGAGGGGAAAAGCCGTCATAGTGACGCATGATCAGCTGCGATTCGATCTGGTTGATGGTGTCCATGGCTACACCCACCACGATGAGCAGCGAGGTGCCGCCAAAGTAGAAATTGACCCCCAAACCGTGCGTAACCCACGTCGGCAGGCTCTCAAACGCCCGCCCGATGAGCCAGATCTTGTCAAACCGGATACCCGAAATCAGGAACGTCGGCACCATCTGCACCAGAATCAGGTACATGGCGCCCACCAGCGTAATCCGGGTCAGAATGTCGTTGATGAAGTCCGAAGTCCGCTTGCCCGGCCGGATGCCAGGAATAAACG
>JBAUTX010000256.1:0-3710 GCA_049582405.1 Occallatibacter sp.
TGGCAAAACTGATGGCTGCCGCGGCAAGGTTTGGCATTGACATCCTCGGGCCTCTGCCAGAGGAGCGGGCCGAAGGCCTCACACCAGGCGGCGCATCCCGTTCAACCGACGACCTGAAAGCCCTCAACCATCGCTGGATCCAGGCATTCAACGAACGCGATTGGGAGACAGAGCGGGCTGTGCGCAACGACAATTTCCGAGCCATTCTGTCGGGAGCACCGGAGCCGTTGGACAATGCCGCCTGGTCCGTCTTTTTGCAGCATTTCTGCACGGCATTCCCCGATGCGCAGATCACAATTGAGGCCTGCATCTCCGAGGCAGATACAGTCGTCTCGCGCTGGACTCTCGCCGGCACGCATCGTGCTTCCTTTCAGGGCATCGCGCCCACAGGCCGACCTGTCCGTTTCAATGGGCTGGAATTCAATCTGGTGGTCGAGGGCAGGTTCGTCGAACACGTTTCGCAGTTCGATCTTGTCAGTCTCCTTGCACAGATCGGGGCGATGCCGGGATCTGATCGATAGTTGACCGCGCTGAGATAAAGCTCGGATTGACCGCTGAGAAGCCCCGTGGGCTGAACACCCGTGGTCCGGCGCAACTGTCGTCATAGGGGAAGCCTGTGCCGACAGTTGCTCGGAGATCGTCACCCATCGAGGCACCGATTCGTACTCCGGAGTCGTCAAGTGTCAGCCAAACTGCCTTTACGTGATTACGGTTGCCGCCAACAGGCCTTAGCACTCATTGACGGGTTCCACACGGTCTTTGCCGATGGCAGTTTCCACTCCATCGTTCGAACAGCCTGAAACACCGAGTCCGCGCGGGGTCGCAAACTCCTGCATTCCGCAGCGACTCCCAACCAGTTCAGGCCGTCGCACCCAACCCAAGGTTCCTGCACAGCCGCAGCGTTGGCCCCGCCTGGTTGATCGTGTAAAAACGCAGTGTCATCTTGAGCGGAGGCCGCCGCGGCGACCGCAGTCGAAAGAACCGCGGCTGCTTGTCGTACCTTTCGCCGAGCCGACGATGCCTCACCAACCGCAAATGCACTTGTCACACCCTGCCGCCGAGGAGGGAGCTGCGGTTGTTCTTTGTCACATTCGTTCTCTCCGCAGGTGCTCAATGTCCGGTTTGGCGGGCAACCAGTCCCTAGCGCGATTCGTGGCACGATGGCGTCGCGAAACTGGTACGGCTAAGCTTTAGCTCGGGCGTCTTCTCTCTCAGAGAGCCTTCCATGGCCCTGTATGTCTGCATTTGTTAACCTTGTCACAAATGACGAAACAATCCAGGGCGGTCAGTGTAGCTCTGCTTCTGTGCTGCTTTCTTCCCTTGCTGGCCCAGAAAAGAGTCCCACCCCAGACAATCCGTTTTCAGGGCGCGCCACAATACACCCAGGAGGAACTCCTCGCGGCTGCCGGTTTGAAGCCAGGCGTCCGTCTGAACTCTGATGGAGTGAAAACTCATGCCCGGCAGCTCGTTGATTCGGGCATGTTCAAGGAGGTCAAATTCGCATACGACCGCAAGACCTGGCTCATGACCTTGACACCTTCCGCCCAGCTTTTCCCGATCCACCTGGAAAATTTGCCTCTCGCTCCGGGCAAAGAACTCGATGCCAGGCTCCACGAGCGCTTCCCGCTCTATCAAGGACTTCTGCCGGCAAGTGGCTCCATGGTCGAAGGAATCTGCCGGACATTGGAAGAAATGCTGGCAGCCAAAGGCGCCAAGGCAACGGTGAAGGCCAACCTCACCAGCGGCCTGGGCCCACAAAAGCTCACGGCTGTGAACTTCACAGTAGCTTCTCCACCCGTACGCATTGGCCGCGTTCAGCTCTCCGCCGTATCGCCCTCCATGCAAGCGAAGGCCAGCCTGCTGGCCAGCCAGCAAACCGGAACCAGCTTCGACACAGAGAACACGGCAGCCGGTCTTCAGCGCATCTTTGAAGATTTCTACAAGGATCAAGGTTATGCGGCCGTGCAAGTGGATGTGGTCCAGCTCAGCACTCTCATGGTCTCGGATCAGTCCATCGATGTTCCCTATGCGGTGACAATCAAAGAGGGTGGAATCTATAAACTCGGAAAAATTGACCTTCCGGCCGGCGCATTGGTCACGCGCGCTGAGGTTGAGAAAATACTGTCCAAAAACCAGGCCAGTTCCGGACGGCCACTTGATTTGTTCGTCCTGGCGGTCCATGACGTGTACAACGCGCATGGATATCTCGATTGCTCAATTGTCTTACATCCTTCTTTTGATGAAGCGGCTCATATCGTGAATTACAGCCTCCAAATCGATCCGGGTGGGCAATACAAGCTAGCTTCCGTGAAATTCGAAGGAGCATCCGAGGCGATGGCGGCGAAACTTAAACTCGTTTGGAAGATGGTACCCGGTGACGTCTTTGACGAGAGCTATCTCTCCAGTTTTGAAGCGCTGGCGAAGAAGAGAGACAAGTCTCTATCGAAATGGATGCAAACAGTCATCACCACCTATGACTTTAAGGCCGACCCTGCTACCCACGAGGTTAATTGCGTCTTCCATTTCGCAAAAGCCGCTCAGGACCCCCGATAGCTTCCTTCCGTGGCCATGCCCGATTGGGAATCAGCAAACGACTCGATCCCGCAGCCGCACTCGCACCACTTACGCCGTCGCGCCCAATCCAAGGTTCCTGCACAGCCGCAGCGTCGGCCCCGCCTGGTTGATCGTGTAGAAATGCAGTCCCGGCACGCCGTTCCGCAGCAGCGTCTCGCACAGCCGCGTCACCACGCCCTCGCCAAACTCCAGCAGCCGCTCCTTGTCGTCTTCCAGCTCTTCGAGGCGCAGCTTCACCCAGCGCGGCAGATCCGCGCCGCAGCCTGAACAAAAGCGCACCGTATTCGCGAAGCCTGTAATCGGCATGATCCCCGGCACCACGGGAATCGTGATCCCCGCCTTCGCGCACCGCTCCATGAAGTCCATGTACGCATCCACGTTGTAGAAGAGCTGCGTGATCGCCCCGTCCGCGCCTGCCTCCACCTTGCGGCGGAAGTTCTCAAAATCCACGCTCGGATTCGGCGCCTGCGGATGCATCTCGGGATACGCCGCCACCTCGACGTGAAAGTGGCTGCCATGCTGTTCGCGAATGAACTGCACCAGCTCATTCGCGTAGCGGAACTCGCCCGGCGCCGCGGAACTCATCGCCGTCGCCGGCAAATCGCCGCGCAGCGCCACAATCCGCCGCACGCCCGCAGTGCGATATTGCTCCAGCAGGGCCGCAATCTTCTCCCGCTTCGACCCGATGCACGTCAGATGCGGCGCCGCCTCCACGCCGCTGTGTTTGGCCACGGCAAGCAGCGTCTCGTACGTGCCATTCTGGTCCGACCCGCCCGCACCATGCGTCACAGAGAAGAACCGCGGCCTCACCGCAGCAAGCTGCTCAATCACGCCGCGCAGCTTCGTCACGCCTTCCGGCGTCCGCGGCGGAAACAACTCAAACGAAAACGTGCTCGCCATCTCGACACACCACTCTTCCCAACAGCACCATGAAACCCATACGCCAGATGCCCGGCACCTGCGCAGGTCCGGGCATCCTCAAAGCTGGAATCTAGCAGCTAGAAGCTGGTGGCTGCTCTTAGTACCGATAGAACTCCGCCTTGAACGGCCCATCCACCGGCACGCCAATGTAGTCCGCCTGCTTCTGCGACAGCTTCGTCAGCTTCACGCCGATCTTCTCGAGGTGCAGCCGCGCC
>JBAUTX010000257.1:0-6896 GCA_049582405.1 Occallatibacter sp.
GGGTAGGGAAGCCACGGCACATAGCGCACGTAGTCGGCTCCCAATTGCTTCACCGCCTGATACGCTGCAATGCCCAGCGGCTGGCCCGGCCGAAGCGGCGGATTCACGACCACCTGCAATGTCGGTATGGACTTGGACACCACTTCCGTCTTGTCCCATTGGATGGTGAGGTCGGGCTTCGCTTGTTGACCCTGCATCCACAGGGGCGCAGCAATTCCAGCAGCAGCCAGCATTCCCTTGCGTAGTAAGCCTTGCAGCATCGTTTCTCCCTCGGATGCGCAGTTGTGCGACGAGGTCTCGCTCCTGCGCATATCCCTGACTGTGTAGCCGCTATTGTATATCATCCGCGGAGTTTCATTTGCAATAAGTTCTGTATTGGTAAATACATGGGCACGAAACAGCCCCAAATCCCCGCAGGGATGGTGACCATGATACTCAGATGCTCTGCTTCCGTTGCGTCCACGAAAAGCGCGATAAGCTGCCTGGCGAGCGGCCAGGCATATCCATCCCCAAACAAAAAAGAGGCGCAACCATCGCTGGTTACGCCTCTTGATTGATCCAGGTTGACGAGCGGAAAGTCTTCCGCGCTTCTCTAGAACAGGTTCCAGAGCGACTGGTTATAGACCTCGTGGTGATACTGCACCTCAGAGCCCTTCACAAACGTACCCAGAGCGCGCGGGCAGCGGTCAGCCGCGGCTTGCTTCAGGTCCACAAAGCGGCCCTGCACGTCGGCGCCAAGAAGCTCCGCAATCCAGCTCGACACCTTGAAGTCGTCGATTGCCTGCTGGATATGATCCGGCAGGTAGCGCTGCGCCTGGCGCAGATTATCGATCTCCGCCTTCTTGCCGTCGATGCCGGTCTTGAAGATGGAGTAGAGAGCCAGATACGGGTTCGCGTCCGGTGCCACCGAGCGCACTTCCACACGCATCGACCGTGAGTTGCCGATCGGAATGCGCACCATCGATCCACGATCCGTCGCGGAAGCCTTGATCTGGTTCGGGGCCTCGAAGTGCGGATCCAGACGGCGATACGCATTCACGCTCGGGTTCAGAATCAGGCAGATATCCAGCGCATGGCTCAGTACGCGATCCACAAAGTCCCAGCCGAAGGCGGAGAGCTTTTCCTGGCCCTTTTCGTCCCAGAACAGATTCGTTTTGCCCTTCGCGATGGAGAGGTTCGTGTGCATGCCGCTGCCGTTCACACCCACCACAGGCTTGGGCAGAAAGCTTGCCGTGTAGCCCATATTGTTGGCAATCTGGCGGGTCAGCAGCTTGTAGAGCTGGATCTGATCGGCGGCAGCCACAACTTCGCCGTAGCCGTAGTTGATCTCGAACTGGCTGGGCGCCACTTCCGGGTGGTCCTTTTCGTTCTGGAAGCCCATCGCGCGCTGCACTTCGGCGGCGGTGTCAATGAACTGGCGAAGCGGATCCAGCGGCAGAACGTGGTAGTAGCCGCCGGTGTTGATGAACTCGAACTTGCCCGTCTCATGGAACTTGCGCTCGGCGTCCCGGCCGGCGAAGAGGAAGCCCTCGATCTCATTGGCCGCATTCAGCGTGTAGCCCTTCTCCTTGTAGAGCTTGTCGGAGTAGGCCTTGAGCACGCCGCGCAGGTCGCCGGAGTAGGCCGTGCCGTCCTTGTCGATCACGTTGCCGAAGACCAGCACCTTCCCATTTCCGAAGACATCAGCCGGCACCCAGTAGAAGGCGCTCCAGTCAATGCCCAGGCGCAGGTCGCTCTCCTTCTGCGCGGTAAAGCCGCGGATCGACGAACCGTCAAACGTGAGGTTCTCGTACGCGCCCAGCAGGAACTTCTTGTCGTAGTCCAGCAGGTGAAGGCGGCCTTCCAGGTCGCTGAAAAGCACCGTGACGGCCTTGATCCGCTTCTCGTCGGTCAGGTACTTGAGCCGCTTCTCACGGATTTCATCAGGCGAGACCCGGCTCATGCGCTCAGCCTTCGCTTGCAGGTTTAGTTCCTCAAGCTCTTCATAGGAAAGAGCCAGAAAGTTGCGGTACTCAGTCGACATGGATCTCCTTCGTAACGAAAAAGGGATTGGAATATTCCTGAAAAGTTTAAGGTCCCTTGCATAAGGAACCCGTGAAGATTGTGAGCGGAACTGGCTACCTGTGACGGGCCACCAGCACCATCAACAACAGAATAACAACTGGGATGAGGGCAAGGGCAGAATAATAAAGAATGTTGCGCGGCAACTGCGATTTGCGCTTTTGCCAGTGGTGCAGTTCGGGCCGGTCCTCAACACCAACCTCATCCAGATGCTGCAAATCATGTGCAAAATCATGCGCCCTCGCGTAGCGATTCTTCGGGTCGCGTTCAAGCGCTCGGTATAAAACCTCCTGCAACTGGGGCGAGATCGATGGCTCCAGCACGGAAGGAGGCGTCGGATAGTTCAGCAATCGGTCATTCATCACTTCCATGGGCGAAGAGCCGGTGAAAGGCTGCTTCCCCGTCAGCATCTCGTAGAGGATTACGCCCATCGCATAAATGTCTGTGCGCCCGTCGCCGCGCTTCCCCTTGATCTGCTCAGGCGCAATGTAATCAGCCGTCCCCAGGGTCGCCGTGAAATTCGCATAGGTCAGACGCCGCGCCGCAGTGTCCCCGGCAATTCCAAAGTCGATGAGCTTGATGTTGTCCTGCGCATCGACCATGATATTTTCCGGCTTCAGGTCGCGATGAATCACGCCTTGCTCGTGGATGTACTCCAGCGCATCGAGAACGGCCAGGGTGATCCGGATTGCCCGGTCTTGCGAGATGCGCTCCTCGCTCAGGATCTGTCGCAGCAGCCTCCCCTCGCACCACTCCATCACCATGTACACGCGCGAGCGCTTCTCACCGCCAAACACGCGCATCACATTCGGATGCTGCAGCCTTTCGCCGATCCTTGCCTCGCGCTGAAACCGGTCGAAGAGGATCGGATCTGCCTCCATGTCCGGATGCGGAATCTTGAGCGCCACCACGCGCTGATCGCGCGTGTCCACGGCACGGAAGATGGTTGCCATGCCGCTTCGGGCGACTGGCGCCTCAATCCGGTAGGAATCAATCTGTGTTCCAGGCTCAATGCTGTCAAGAAAACCCATCGATGGGCAGACTCCAGGGGCTCAACTATTCCTACTCTAGCGGCAAACCGCGTGAATTCCACAAAGGTTTCATAAGACTTTTCTTAAGGCTTCATGCTTTCCTATGCAGGCAACCGATAGGGCCTTCCCCGGTACATGCCCACCTGCTCCACAGAACGGACGCGGATGACCTGCGCAGTCGTATTGTCATTCCCATCAATTTCCACTGCGCGCGCGACAAGTTCCTGGGCAACGTCCTCGATGTTCTTGTGCTGGGTCACAATTGCGGCCATCTCTTCGGGCCGCATCTCATCGTGCAGCCCATCTGAGCACAGGATGAGATGATCGCCCGGCTGCACCGTGACCGCTGTAGTATCGGCCGAAATAAACAGCTCGGGCCCCAGCGACCGAATCAAGACATGACGCGAATCAGACTCGGCAATTTCAGCCGCAGAAATGAGGCCCAGCTTCCGCTGTTCATTCACGAGCGTATGGTCTTGTGTCACTTGCCGAGCCTGTCCATTTCGCACCAGATAGCAGCGCGAGTCGCCCACGTGCGAAACAATGGCCTGGTCATGGCGCAATGCGCAAGCCACCATCGTCGTTGCCATTTTCTTGCCACGAAATTCGGGAGCAAGCGTGCGGTCATGGACGGCGGCATTCGCAGATTGCAGGAGTCGCGGCATCAGGCTGATGAGCATCGCACCGGGCTGTGCCTTGGCAAACTCGTCGGTAACCACGCCAACGGCGGTTGAGGAAGCAACTTCGCCAAGGTCCATGCCCCCCACGCCATCTGCGACGACGAAGAGATAGCCATGCGAACGAGCCTGACTCCTCGAAGCCGGGATGAAGGACCCCATCGAGTCTTCGTTGTTCGTCCGAATTTTGCCTGGGTCAGTCGCCTGACCGAAAATGACATCGAGCATGGCCCTGGTCTCTGCGGGTTCTCTTGCGGCGAACGGTTACGCCCCGCATATTTTCCAATGTAGAGCAAGATGCGGATGCCATCGTTGCCTGTCTTCCGCCTGCACTGCCGGTTGAAGACGTTGCGCGATGGCATCCGCCAAACGATTCGATGTCAGACAAGGGCTAGGAACGCGATTCCAGAAGAACCGCCTTGCCCTTGACCCTTGATGTGCGTAAGAAGTAGATGGCTCCGTACATGCCCCAGATGGCGCTGATGCCCAGGGCCAGCAGTGGTTCCTTCGATGTGCCGTAGCCCATGAAGGGACCGATCAGGTAGAAGGCCATGCAGACCAGGTTGGCAACGAGGCCAAAGACTGGGATCAACATGTGCCGGACAAAGCTGAAATCCGGCCGCTTGTGGAAGGCCACGATGCACAGGAAGCAGCTCAGAGCATAGAGGATAAAGGTGCCGAAGTTGGATGTGAGCGTGATGGTCAGCAGGGAGTTGGGCAGCGCCGCCAGCTTGTCATGCGTGGAGTAGCCAAAGCTGGAGAGGATCCCGTGCGGCAGCGCCGCAATCGTCGCGTCTGTCGGTGCGCTGCCATCGGCAAAGACCAGCGATACGGCCAGCGTTCCCAGCACCGCCGAGATGAGGGCAAGCGTCCAGATGGCACGCCGCGGGGTAAGAGACTCGGCGTGGAGCAATCCGAAGTGCTCCGGTGCTTCGTCGTCCTTGCCCATCGCATAGGTCACGCGGGCTCCCGTGTTCATGCAGCTCAGCGTCGTTCCAATCAGGGCAAGGAACACCGTCACCGCTTCCGCCAGCATGAAGTACTTGCCATGTCCCTGACCAAGCAGCGCATCGCCCACGATGATCATCATGTCGCCGATTGGCGCCGCCGATCCTGCCGCACTTTGCATCGTGTACCCGGAATTGAGGAAGTAGTTGGCTGCAAAGTACTCAATCAGGTAGCAAATCAACCCCTGGATTAACAGCGATCCAATCACCGCAATCGGAATGTGTTTGGTTGGGTTTTTGGCTTCACCGCCCATGGCTGTCACCGATTCGAAGCCGACCAGAATGAGAATAGCGACCGTTGCCTGAATGAACACCCAGCTCATCTTGTGTGGAGTAACCACAGAAGAAGCTTTGGTGTGCGTCAGGAAGTTGCCGCTCGCATCCTTTTCGGGATAGCTGATCACGAACGGGACTGGCTGGCCGGACTTATCCAGCAGCGGAAGCGGCACCCCACTCGCATCGCGCATCGTGGAGCCATCTTTCGGGTTGGTCGCAAACTGATACGTATAGGTCGAAAGAGACTGCGAGTCGTATTGGAAGCCTGTCGATCCCGCAGGATGATTCACGCGGTAGCCAAGCGCCAGCACGCTGAACACGATCAGCGCGGAGATCTGAACAATGTTGATGGCAATGTTCACTGCCGTCGACGCGCCAGCGCCTTTCTGCGCGATCCATGCCACGAAGAACGAGAACGCGATGGCAACCAGCGCCATAAACACGGGCCCTGGGTTTGAACCGCTGAGGAAGCTCGGATACAGGAAGCCGACGACGTACCCGACAAAGATGCCTGTCGTCGCCACCATCACGCCCGGATAAACCCAGTAGTAGAGGTGGGAGCCCCAGCCGACCACAAACTTCGAAATGCGTGCGTACTTGAACGCCTTGTCTTTCGAAAGCAGCGCCTGCTCGGCGTAGTAGTAGCTCGATCCTGTGCCCGGATAGAGCTTCGAGATCTCAGCGTAGGAGACGGCCGTCGCCAGGCAGAGCAGCAAGGCAAAGAGAATGCCCCACCACATGTCCGGTGCGGTGGTTGGAGTACCCGTGGTCGCCTGAATGAAGAAGGTGAGCCACAGAAAGGCGCCCGGAGCGATGAGCGCCATTGCGTTGCTGGTCAACCCGGTGAGCCCGAGTGTGGCCTGCATCTGAGGTGCTTTCTGTTCTGCCATGTGGATTCTCCTGGAATTGAAATCCTTACGTTTTCGTCCGGAGCTTGCGCTTCGGAATCGTAGTCGGCTTGCCCGATCGCCACTCCTCTGCAGGGTCGAAGCAGGTGACGCTTGGATTGCTTCAAATGCTAGGAATCGAAAGATAAAGATGCAATGAAGATGCCGCGAATGTTCTTTGCGCGCCCCGCTCGTCCACCAGTCTTCGATTGGAAACACTTCTCCCGTCCCCGCGGCCAATCGGTCGCGGGGAGCGGAGTCGTGCTGGGAACGGATTACTTTTCTATGTTGTTGCCGATGATGAAGCCGATTTCAGCCACGGCTCGCGCCTGGTTCGGGCTCGATCCGGTCGTCCCGAAAACATTTCCCGGCGTGTAGCTGTTTGCGTGCACCCAGGAGAGATCGCTGCGGAAATAGAAACCGGCCTTCTGGATCGTTGGCGTAAGGGTGACGCTTGTCGCCGCGCTCCCAGGCCCGTACAGCAGGTTCACGGATCCCCTTGCATTGCTCCCCGAAGTCGTGATGTACTCCACGCGCCCGGGAAGCGAGAAGCCATGTTTGAATGTACGGCTAAGCAACAGCGCACCACCGTTTGTCGAAGCGCCATCGAAAACTCCCACCGCAGGATTGGTAGGCACATTGCTGTACTGATAGTACGGCTGAATGATCCATGCGCCCTTTGTGTACGTATAGATCACAGCGTACATGGTGCTGTTGTTTTGAACCGGGGTAGCTGCCGTTTGATATGCCGTCTGGCCAGTGTTCCCCATCCCTTCGAAAATCAAGCTATGTGGTCCTTTGGCATAGGCCAATGAACCGCTCAGCCACGAATAGCGGTTGGAATAGTAGCCATCGTTCCAGCTCAGCGACGCGGTGAAGGACTTACCCAGCGTTTGATTCACCTGGATGCCCCGATTGACAGCGTTCTCCTGGTTCCACAGCAGGCCGCGTTCGATG
>JBAUTX010000258.1:0-5084 GCA_049582405.1 Occallatibacter sp.
CGCAGGCAGCGTCCACGGGGTGGTGGTCCAGATGACCGTGTACACCTCGCGCCCGGCGAGCCCCGCATCCAGTGCTTCGGGCTGCGAAGTGAGCCGGTAGCGCACGTAGACCGACGGGCTGGTGTGCATCTCGTACTCCACTTCTGCCTCGGCCAATGCCGTGCGGTCGTGGATGCACCAGTACACCGGTTTCAATCCGCGATAGACAAAGCCCTTCTCCAGGAAGCCGTAAAAAGCTTCCAGCGTGCGTGCCTCGTAGTCGCGCGACATGGTCCTGTACGGCTGGTCCCACCGCCCAAAACAGCCAATCCGCTGGAACTGTGCGGTTTGCAGGTCGACATACTTCTGTGCGTAGGCACGGCAGGCTTCCAGGACCTCTGGAACGGGCATCTCCAGCTTTTTGCGGCCCAGATGCTCGTCAACTTTGATCTCAATCGGGAGGCCATGGCAGTCATAACCCGGCACGTAGGCGGCGTCGTAGCCGGCCATGGTCTTGGACTTGACGACAAAATCCTTCAGGCCCTTGTTCAGCGCGTGACCCAGATGAATGGGGCCATTCGCGTAAGGCGGGCCGTCATGCAGCAGATAGGCCGGCCGTCCCTTGCCTGCCTTTCGCAATTCCTCGTAAAGACGCAGAGAGGTCCAGCGAGCCAGCCGAAGTGGTTCATTCTGGGGCAGGTTGGCTTTCATCGGGAAGGCGGTTTGGGGCAAGGTAAGGGTCGCCTTCAACTCCGGCGCTGAGGACATCGTCACTCCCTGATCTGGTGCTAAGTTGCTCACAGGCTAGTGTAAATGGCGGACAAGTTTTTCGGTAACCACAACCCGCTTTGAGCGTCTACTATTTGTAGGAGTCTCTACTCCCCGAAAATATGAGACTCTGGATAGCAGAGGCAGCGAGGCGGACGAACCGGAGACAAGGGTGGACGCTGTCAAGCATAATGGAGAGATGGACCTGCAAGCTGAAGATTCCCACGTAGGGCAATCCGCCGCCACAGGACCTGCTGCAACTATGGCAAACGACCTTCTCATACAGTCCGATTCTGAGACTGAAGCCGTCGCAGCCCTGTCGAGCGGGCATGAGCTCGATGCGTTTCTGGGGAAGGCGTTTGAAGAGACCCCGATCTGGAAGACGCTGTACGACAACGTCTGCGATGTATTCTTCCCCCGCAAGCTTCCCCCGCTGGAATTGACGTCCAAGCCGATTCCCGTGCCTGACAGGATGGCCGTGAAGCCCAATCCCTGGGCGATTGGAATCTCGACGGGCGTCAATATTGCTATCCTCGCGGTCCTGCTTTTCTTCGTGGGAAGAAAGATTATTCAAGCCGTCAAGCCGCCCATGACGGCGACCACCGTGGACGTGGGAACCTTTGAGTTGAAAGCGCCGAAGGTGGGGACTGCCGCGGGTGGTGGCGGTGGTGGCGGCTCACACGACATCGTGGACCCAATCAAGGGCAAGCTGCCCAAGATTACAGACCAACCCATCACTCCGCCGCAGATCCCTGTCCTGGATAAGCCGAAGATCCCCATCGAATCTGCGATCGCGGTGCAGAAGGACATTACTCTGCCAGACAACCCCGCACTGCCCAACATCGGCGTGACAAAGTCGCCCAACGTCGCCTTAGCTTCAAACGGGCAGGGCGGCGGAGCCGGCATGGGCACGGGCTACGGTGGCGGACTCGGTTCCGGGACGGGCAATGGCTTCGGGCCAGGCACAGGCGGCAATACCGGTGGCGGCCTCTTCCGCATTGGCGGCGGCGTTTCAGCGCCGGTTCCGATCTATCAGCCTGAAGCAGAGTTCAGCGACGAAGCGCGCCGCGCCAAGTATCAGGGTGTCTGCATTGTCTCGCTCATCGTTGACGCGCAGGGCAATCCGCAGAATGTGCACGTGGTTCGGCCGCTTGGCATGGGCCTGGACGAAAAGGCCCTTGAAGCGGTCCGCAAATATAAGTTCAAGCCAGCCATGAAAGATGGCAAAACGCCCGTCCCCGTCATGATCTCCATCGAGGTGAACTTCCGGCTCTACTAGTGAATGCGCGGCAGTACCGCTTCGGGCGAGACGCAATCCATGCGTCTCGCCTTCTCACTTGTATGGTGCCCTCGTCTCAATCGATTGAGCGCTGCTGGAACTGCCACCCGCTGTGGTACCCTGCGTTGTTCGTTCAGGCGGGGGATTTCTCATGCGGGTACGGAGATATGTGTCTCTGGCAGCACTGATTCTGGTGGTCTTTTGCGTGGAAATGACCAACGCACAGACCGACTACCCTTTTCGCAACCCAAAGCTGAGCGATGACCAGCGCATCGCCGACCTGTTGAGCCGGCTCACGCTCCAGGAAAAAATTGATCTCATGTCGGACCATCCCAGCTTTCCGCGCCTTGGGCTGGTCTTCTCAGGGCAGGTCGAGGGGCTGCATGGATTGGCTCTTGGCGGCCCGGCGGGCTGGGGTGGGCGCGGCCTGCTGCCCGTGCCGACGACGACATTCCCCCAGGAAAAAGGCCTTGGCGCCACGTGGGATCCGGCCCTCATCCAGCAGATTGCGGCGCTTGAGGGGTATGAAGCCCGCTATGACTACCAGAACTCGATCATCGCCCGCGGTGGCGTGGTGGTTCGTGCGCCCAATGCCGATTTGAGCCGCGATCCGCGCTGGGGGCGTACTGAAGAGTCGTATGGAGAAGACCCATACCTCGTTGGTACGCTCACGGTTGCCTTCGCGCATGGGCTGCAAGGGCCCGACCCTCAGCACTGGCAGGCGGCCTCGCTGATGAAGCACTTCCTCGCCAATGAAAACGAAGATGGCCGAACGCACTCATCCTCTGACTTCGACGAGCGCCTCTTCCGCGAGTACTACTCCGTGCCATTCCGCATGGGTTTTGAACAGGGCGGCTCGCGTGCCGTGATGGCGGCTTACAACGCCTGGAACGGCATTCCTATGATGATCAATCCCGTGCTGAAGAGTGTGATGATCAAGGAATGGGGCAACGACGGCCTTATCTGCACCGATGGAGGCGCATTAGGGCTGCTCATCACCTCGCACAAGAGCTTTCCAAACAAAGAGCAGGGCTCTGCGGCCGCCATCAAAGCCGGCATCAATCACTTCCTTGACACGTACAAGGACGACCTCGCCAAGGCTCTCAAGGATGGCTACGTCACGGAAGCGGACATGAACGCCGTGTTGAAGAATCTGCTCCGCGTCTATCTGCGCCTGGGTGAAATGGACCCAACCGGCGTCGATCCCTACGCGGAAATCGGAAGTAAGACGGACGGGGAACCCGCGCCATGGGCGCGCGCATCGAGCCATGCCCTGGCGCGCAAGGCGACCGACGAGTCCATCGTGCTCCTCAAGAACGAAAACCGCACGCTCCCGCTCGACAAGACCCGTCTCCGGTCTATTGCCCTCATCGGCCCATGGACCGACCAGGTGCTGCTCGACTGGTATAGCGGCACGCCGCCCTATGCCGTCACGATCCTCGAAGGCCTGCGCGAGGCCGTCGGCGACAAGGTCCGGCTTCTTTCCGCGGATGGCTCCGACCCCGCCGCGGCCGCCGAGCTCGCGCGCAAAGCCGACGTGGCCATCGTGGTCGTGGGCAATCATCCCGAATGCAACGCCGGCTGGGACAAATGCCCCACGCCTTCCAACGGCAAGGAGGATGTGGACCGCAAGACCATCGCACTCGAACAGGAATCGCTGGTCAAGCAGGTGGTTGCCGCGAATCCCCACACTATCGAGGTCCTCCGGTCCAGCTTCCCCTACGCCATCCTGTGGAGCCAGCAGAATGTGCCGGCCATCGTGCACATGGTGCACAACAGTCAGGAGGAAGGTCACGGACTCGCCGACGTGTTGTTCGGCGATTACTCACCCGCGGGCCGCCTCACGCAGACCTGGCCCACAGGCGACGAGCAACTGCTCCCCATTATGGACTACAACCTCCTCCATGGGAGCACGTATCTGTACAGCAAACAGAAGCCGCTCTATCCCTTCGGCTTCGGCCTCAGCTACACGACCTTTGCCTACCAGGACCTCACGCTGAGCGCGCCGTCGATGGCAGGGGGCGGCGAGGTGCAGGTCACCGTCAAAGTCAAGAACACCGGCAACCGCGACAGCGATGAAGTCATTGAGATGTACGTGCAGCACCTCGGCTCAGCCGTGACGCGGCCTCAGTTGGAGCTGGAAGGTTTCCAGCGGGTTCACATCGCCGCAGGCGCCGAAAAAGAAGTGACCATGAACCTGAGGGCCCGCGACCTGGCCTACTGGGACACACCCAACCATGTGTGGCGCGTGGAAAAGGAACAAGTGCGCGTACTGGCCGGCGGCTCCAGCGACAAGCTCCCTGTGCACGCAGAAGTGACCATCGCGGATAGCAAGTCCTTTGCGCCATAGGCTTTGCTCTCGGTGAGCTGAGATCAGCCGGACGCGTCCTCTTCAGCCAGCAGGGCGCCTAGCCTGTCCAGCCGCTTTTCCCATACCGTCCGGTGGTCGCGAATCCAGCGTTCCAGGGCGTCAAAGCCTGCCGGCTCAATCCTGCAGGTGCGCACGCGCCCGAGCTTCTCCGTGCGCACCAGAGCACACTCCTCCAGGATCTGAAGATGCTGGGCGACGGCCGTGAGGGTGATGCCAAGCGGCGCGGCGAGCGCAGAAACGGACTGGGGCGATTCGCAAAGCCGGTCGAGAATCGCGCGCCGTGTCGGTTCGCCCAAGGCGTGAAATATGCGGTCGATGTCGGTGGACGATTGCTTCATCGAGGACCTCTCAGGATGCCAGATACTTCTGCAGGCGGTCGAAGAGCGCTCGCCACCCCGCTTCGAGCATCTGCGCCCCGTCCGGCCACTCGATGAAGGTCCCCTGATGCGTGAAAACCAGTTGCGTCCCCGCTCCCTCGGACCGGAACTCAGCCGTTGCCACCATCACCATGAGGGGCTTGCCGTTCAGCGACATCTTCGAGGTCCACACAATCCGGCTGCCCGACACGATGTCGTGATAGGCCGTCTCATTCGCAATCTCAGAGCCAGCCAGCGGGTGGCCTTCTTTGAAGCGGTACCGGAACCGTTCGCTTCCTCCCACCCGAAACTCCATCTCAAACTCCTGAAT
>JBAUTX010000259.1:0-4713 GCA_049582405.1 Occallatibacter sp.
GAACCAAGCAGTACAGGGCGCGGCGAAGAAGGCACAAACCGACTATAGGGATGCGCTGGCCAATGACCTGAATACAGCCGAGGCCCGCGCGGCCATTTTTGAAATGGTTCGCTCTGCCAATACGGTCATGGACAGGGGACTGTTTCATGTCTCGGATCGGGATGCGGTTCTCGCGGTGCTCAAGGATTTCGACGCCGTCTTCGACGTGATCGAAGACAACGACGCCGAGCCCACCCGCCGCGCAATCGCCTGGGCGCAGCAGGCTGGCCGCACTGCCGACATTGCACCCGAGTTGCTTGCCCGCCAGTCCCTCACCGACGAAGCTGTCGAGAAGCTCGTCGCCGAGCGCACGCTCGCAAAAAAGCAGCGCAACTTCGCCCGTGCCGATCAGATTCGCAACGAGCTCGCCGAAAAGGGCGTCCTCCTCGAAGACTCCAAAGACGGCGTGCGCTGGAAGCGGAAATAGCGGGAAAATGGTAGGCTAGAACCCGGATCTCCCGGAGGGTGATCGATGGAATTCGAGATCGTATTTGACCGCGAAGAGGACGGCCGCTGGATCGCTGAGATCGAGGCGCTCCCCGGCGTTGTTGCGTACGGCGCTACCAAGACAGAAGCGCAATCGAAAGTGGAAGCCTTGGCGCTTCGGGTCGTTGCCGACCGCATTGAAAAGGAAAAGTCCACGGCGGGCCTTGTGCGTTTCCAGGCCGCGTGACCCTGCTCATCGCTCACTTCGCCTGACACGAGACAATCGATCCGCCATCCCATGAACAAATTCCCGTAGACAAGCGCAAGAAAGGTGTACCGTGCGCTGCTGCGTATCGGCTGGCGGGAAAAGGCGCGCATCAGCAAGAGCGGCTCGCACAAGCAGCTTGAGCATCCTGACTATCCCTACGAATTTACCTGGGCGTTTCACGAGAGTGAAGAGATTGGACCCAAAATGCTTGCGCGGATTGCGAAGCAAACGGGGTTAAAGCCGGAAGACCTTTAGGAGTTGAAGAGCGAATCCCAATGGAAGCCAACGAGGCCCAGGAATTGCAGGAACACGCGGAGCACGGATCGCATGAGTCCGCCATGCGCCCCGTCGCCTTCACCATGAGCGTGCTGGCTGTGCTGGTCGCCATCACCACCGTGCTCGGCCACCGCACGCACACTGAGGCTGTGCTCGACCAGAACAAGGCCACCGACCAGTGGAATCTCTACCAGGCCAAGAAGATTCGCTCCAACAACACGGCCCTCATCCAGGATCTGCTCAGCGTCGCCGACGTCAACGACAAGCAAAACGCTGAGAAGATCGCCAAGGCCTACGCCGATCACCAGGCCAAGTGGACCGCCGACCTGAAAGACGAGCAGGAAAAGGCAGAGGCTCTTGAAAAGAAGGTCGAGCAGGCCGAAGCGCGCGCCAATCGCTTTGACCTCGGTGAGGCACTCCTCGAAATCGGTCTCGTCGTCACCTCGGTTACGCTGCTCACGCGCAGCCGCTTGTATTGGTACTTCGGCATCGTCTTCGCGCTTGCGGGCATTGCTTCGTCGCTCTCGGTCTTCCTGCTCCAATAACCGGACCGCGCTCGGTGCATCACCGTCGAGCGCAGCGGCCGAGTGATAGACTGACCCCGCTATGAAAGCAGTTTTTCTTCCCGCCATCCTTCTCGCCGCCAGCGCCATCGCATCTGGGCAGACACCGTCGCAGGCCCATCACAGCAGCCTCGGATTCAGTTACAGCATTCCAACCGATTGGCAAATCGTGAATGAGAACCCTTCTCTGCCCGTGCTCAAGGAGCAGCAGTCGCAATCCGCCGGCAGCGAAGAGGAGCGGAAGGGAATCCAATGCGTCCAGCTCGAGCTGACTGCACGGCGAGGCACTCCCCCATCTGTCATCTCCGTGTTGCAGCTCCCCTTCGGCTGCTTCGGCCAGAAGCTGACTGACGCTGAACTACCCGGCTTTGCTGAGGGCGCGTCGGAACAGCTCAAGCAGAGCTTCGATCTCGCTCCGCCTCAATACGGCTCGTATGGCCTCGGCACGCACACCCTCTGGATTGAGCGCGCTAAGGGCTCCGTCATGGGTCACCCCGAGGCCCAATACACCATCGAAATCGCCTGCAGCGTTCTGAAGCTCGGCGCAGTCTGCTGGATGGCTGCCGCTGCCGACGAAGCCGCCCTCCAGACCTTCGAACACGGTAAAGTCTCTCTCGATGGCGAAACGCCTGTTGCGCTTGTTCCGCCCACCGCCTTCGACAAGAAGCCCACTTCCTAGCATCCGGTACGGCTTTCGCGCGTCCTTCGCCTTTGGCCACGCTGCCCGCGCCCGTGCTATGCTCAGGCCAACGGGACTTCCATGCACACGTGCACCATTCATGCAACATCGCTCGCACCGGCCACCTGGCGCTGGTCCCGTGCACGTGCCCGCATCATCTGCCCGCGCAAGCATCTTCGCGTGCTGCCCATCCGCACGCGACCTAGTCTCTTCGGCGGCGATTAGTACAGGACCGCCGAAGATCCTCGCCCACTTTTTGCACTCGCCCGTCGCGGCGAGCAGAAATGGACGGCCCCGCAACAGCAGGGGCCCGTGGCCGCGCACCTGCTCAGAAGGCGCCGCATCGCCACACAACCGAATCTGCCGAGGACACAGGACCATGACCAAGCAAGAAATGCACGCTCAATTCGGACCCAAACTGGTCTGCTCTTTACCAGGCCCCCGGGCCGTTGCCGCCGTTGAAGCCGACACGCGCTACATCTCGCCCAGCTATACCCGCTCCTATCCGCTCGTCGCGCGTCGTGGCCGCGGCATCCGCGTGGAAGACGTGGACGGCAATGAATTCCTCGACTTCGCAGCCGGCATCGCCGTGACCTCTACGGGCCACTGCCACCCCGAGGTCGTCGCCGCCATTCAGAAGCAGGCAGCCGAGCTGATTCACATCTCTGGCACCGATTTCTACAACGAGCCGCTCACCGATCTCGCCGCTCGTCTTTCCGCCATCGCGCCCATGCCCGGCCCGCACAAGGTTTTCTATGGCAACTCCGGCGCCGAGGCCATCGAGTGCGCCATGAAGCTCGCCCGCTACCACACCGGCCGCCAGCACATCATCGCCTTCCTCGGCGCCTTCCACGGCCGCACCATGGGCGCTCTCTCGCTCACCGCCTCCAAGCCGCAGCAGAAGCGCCGCTTCTCGCCGCTCGTCCCCGGCGTGACCCACGTTCGTTATCCCTACGCCTATCGCGGCTGCACCGGCGGCCCCCAGGAAGAAGAAGCCTTCAGCCTCGGCTGCGCACGCTACATCGAAGAGAAGCTCTTCAAGACCATCCTCCCACCTGAGGAAGTCGCCGCGATCTTCGTCGAACCGATCCAGGGCGAAGGCGGCTACGTCGTCGCTCCCGACAACTTCCTGCGCGAGCTTCGCACCCTCTGCGACCGCCACGGCATCTTGCTCGTCGTCGATGAGGTGCAGTCCGGCGCCGGTCGCACCGGCAAGTGGTGGGCCATCGAGCACTCCGGCGTCCAGCCCGACATCGTCTGCATGGCCAAAGGCATCGCCAGCGGCATGCCGCTCGGCGTCTGCATGAGCCGCGCCGACATCATGGACTGGGTCCCCGGCTCGCATGCCTCCACCTTCGGCGGCAACCCCGTCTCCATCGCCGCCGCCCTCGCCACCATCGACATCCTCGATCGTGAAGCCATCGCCAATGCAGCCCGCGTCGGCGGCATGATGATCGAGCGCCTCAACGGCTGGAAGAAGACGCACCCCATGGTCGGCGATGTACGTGGGCGCGGCCTCATGATCGGCATCGAGCTCGTCAAGGATAAGCAGACGCGCGAACCCGCACCCTCTGTGCGCAATCGCGTGGAGATGCTTGCCTTCGAGCGCGGCCTTATGATCCTGGGCTGCGGCGAAACTTCGTTGCGCCTCTGCCCCCCGCTCGTCCTGAGCGAGAACGAGGCCACCGTCGCCCTCGACATCCTCGAAGACGCGCTCACGGAGGCAGAGAAGGAACACGCGCGCGCAGGCGAACTTGCCGGCGCCACAGCATAACCCTCGGCGTCAAGCCATCCGGGCAGGCTGCAGAGTCTCTTTCTGCGCCTGCCCTTTGTTTTTTGGATTTGCGCTTGGCATCCTTCCGCCCCACCCGAGAGAATGATGTGCAATGACGTGGATGAACCGGCTCCGCTTGGCAGCCCTCGAACATACGCTCGACCGCCTCGACCGGCTCGCGAGTTGGCGCGGTCGCGCTCCTCAGCTGCCCGAGCATCTCGTCACCGGTTTCGCCGGGGAAGAAGCCGCCTTCTTCTACCTGCGGCACAAAGGCTACACCGTCGTCGCCCGCCGCTGGAGCTCCGGTGAAATCCCCGGCGACATTGACCTGATTGCCTGGCAGGGCAGCCTGCTCTGCTTCTTCGAAATCAAAACCCGCACGGCGCGCGACACCACCCCTGCCCACGCCGCCGTCGACGCCTCCAAGCGCCAGACCCTCCGCCGCCTCGCCCGCCGCTACATCCGCCAGCTGCCGCAGCCCGCGCCCCCATCCGTGCGATTCGACGTCCTCAGCGTCTACCTGATCTCCGGCCAGGATCCGCAGTTTGAGCACTTTGAGGCCGCCTTCCCCGGGGCCGCGTAGCCCGCCCGCGACGAACCATCCCCTTCCGCGGCCCGCCAACCATCCCCTTGCATTGCACGTCCGGTAAAATAGTTGTTGCAACGAATATCTCCCTGCTGCATCGAA
>JBAUTX010000260.1:0-12501 GCA_049582405.1 Occallatibacter sp.
TTTCTGGACCAGCGTGCCAACTACGCCGCCACGCTCGCCTGGGCGCGGCGCCTGGGCACAACCGCACGCGCACTAGACGTCTGCTGCTATCAAGGCGGGTTTGCGCTCCATCTGGCCGAGGTGTGCAGCCAGGTGACTGGGGTTGATGCGTCGCGCGCTTCGCTTGAGGTGGCGGAGCGCAATCTTGAGGCAAACCGCGCCAAACTGGCGGGAACTCTGGACTGGGTTGAGGCGGATGCGTTTGAGCTGCTGCGCGGCTGGTCCGATGCAGGCGAGCGCTTCGACACGATTGTGCTGGATCCGCCCGCCTTTGCGAAAACGAAGCGGGCGGTGGAAGGAGCTCTGCGCGGCTACAAGGAACTCAATCTGCGAGCATTGCAGATGCTGCAGCCGGGAGGACTTCTTGTCACTTGTTCGTGCAGTCACCATGTCGGCTGGGAGGACTTGCAGGGTGCTGTCGCGGCCGCCGCTGCGGACGTGCACCGGCGCGTGCGCGTGCTGGAGCGGCGCGGCGCGGCGCTGGATCATCCCGTCTTACTCAATCTGCCTGAGACCGAATACCTGAAGTGTCTGGTGCTGCAGGCGGATTAGGCATGATCCGTTGCACGATGTAGCACCCAGCGCGGCAGGATGCGATCACGCCAGCCTGTAGAGGGTGCAACAACCGGAACGGGCTTTCTTGACTCTTCCAAGGGTGCAGCGCAGCGCATTTCGGCGAGAGTCTGCTTGACCTGGGCGCGGAGATCTTCAACCTCGAAGACACAGGAGCGCAGGTAGGCAGAGACGGTGAGTCCCGCTTCGGCGGCGCGCGCGCTTATCTGGGCGCTCTCTGCTGCTCCAAGCCGGATTGTGATGCTGGCAGATTTCCTGTCTGCTGGTTCCGTAACACGTCTTCCGTGCTGTCCTTGCCTTTGCGGGACCGCATGCGATGCCGCACGAGCCGCACGTGCGGGCTGGGAGCGCTCTGCCGTAACGGACGCTGGGGATGGCGAGCTGGATCGGGTGCGCGCATGCGTCTGCAGCGCCTGCTCGTAACTGAGCGTGGCTACGTCGTCGGCCAGTTCCGCATCGCTCCATCCAGACCCTTGCTTTGTGGAGGGCAACGGGAGCGCAGCCAGGAAAGAGGCAAAGCTTGAAGCGGAGTGAGTCTCTTGGGTGTCAGCGGTTGTCAGCATGGCACCGAGCTTACGCGGTTGCTCCGCAGCTTGAGAGTATTTCGAGTTGCACTTTCCCACGGCTTTCCGGCCGTGGGAAAGTGGCAAGCTCAGGCCCGAAATGGGCGTGAGAATGATGTGGTCTCAATCAAATGCGACCACAACTTGCCCGTCGACGACGGAGCGAAGAACTGCCCTGAATGTGCAACCCGCGATCAGGTCTGCGGGTTTGCTGAAGGTCTGGCCAGTCCGGGCAAGCGGGAGTTCCGGCTACCTGGCGACGGGCAGTGGCCCTGTTTCCGTCCAGAGAAAGGAAAGTTGATCGGCGTCGTCCTCGACGCGCTGCTGCACGCTGACTCCGGCGGAATGGCCGCCGGTTGTGCTGTAGTGCAGCAGAATGGGCCGGCCGCTGGAAGAAGCTGCCTGCATCAGAGCTGTCATCTTCCGGGCATGGAGCGGATCGACTCGTGTGTCGCTGTCCCCTGTGAAGAAGAGAATTGCGGGGTACGCAGTGCCGGCTTTCACGTTCTGATAGGGCGAGTATTTCAGCAAATAGCGGAACTGGTCTGGATGGTCGGAGGAGCCATACTCTGTCGTCCAGTGTGAGCCCTGCAGAAAGTGCTGGTAACGGAGCATGTCCAGCAGTGGATAGCCGCAGTCAATCGCGGAGAACAGTTCTGGGTGCTGCGTCATGGAGGCACCCATCAGCAAGCCGCCGTTCGACCTGCCCATGATGGCGAAGTGCTCCGGCGAGGTGTACTTTTCGGCAATCAGGTACTGTGCCGCGGCAAACCAGTCGTCGAAGACATTCTGCTTCTTCTCGAACATTGCCTGCTCGTGCCAGTGCTCGCCGTACTCGCCGCCGCCGCGCAGATTGGGCAGGGCAAACCAGCCGCCTTGCTGCATCCACCAGGCCCACGCGGGATTCCAATTGGACGTCATGCTGACGTCAAATCCGCCATAGCCGGTCATCAACAGGCGCGAGGCGCCATCCTGCTTCAGCCCCTTCTTCCCGGCAATGAACATCGGCACGCGCGTTCCGTCTTTGGAGGTGTAGAAGACCTGTTTGATCTCGAACTTGCTGGAGTCAAATGGCACTCTGGGCTGCGCAAACATCTCCCGCTTGCCCGTGAAGGTATCGATCCGGTAGATCGTGGGGGGCTGGATCAGCGACTGATAGTTGAAAAAGCCATAGCGGTCGATTGCTCGCCCATAAACCGTCGATCCCGTGCCCATTCCTTCGTATGGAACGGTGCCGGTCTGCTTGCCATCAAGGCTGTAAACGGATGTTTCGGTCTTCACGTCTTTCAGGCGTGTGACATAGATCTTTCCGCCGACAATGGAGGTTTCCTCTATGGCATCAGGGGATTCCGGCACAATGGTCGTCCAGGCCTCGGGCGCCACGCCGGGATCTGCGCGGAGGATGCGCCCATTCGGGGCTTGATAATCGGTCTTCACATACCAGGCGCCTTTGGCATAGTTGGCCGAGAACCGAGCGTTCAGGGACCAGACAAGGACGTCGAATGGCGATTCGGGTTTGGCCAGATCGCGAAAGACGATGTCAACCCGCCTGGCTGGCACTCCACGCTGAATTGTGACGACGAGGTAACGTCCATCATCGGTGATCGACGCCTGAATCAAATCATTCGGGCCAAGCGGCTCCCCGCGGAACTCGCGGCCGAAGATGAGTTCGTCCCGCACGACCCGCGTGCCAAGCGTGTGCAGGTAAAGCAGGGAACCTTGCATCGTGGTGCGCGTGTAATAAAGGCCCGTCCCGTCGGGCGTGAACAGAACGGACCAGTAGAGGCCCGCGGGCACTGTGTCTTCAAGCGTCTTGCCGGTCTTGATATTGAAGATGTGCAGGGCCGTTTCATCCGCCCCACCCTGGCGCACACCATAGGCAATCAAATTTCCGTCGCGGGAAACATCGTCCAGCGTGAAGGACGTATCACGATCACGGCTCAGTGCGGCGGGATCCAGCAGCCGCTCATCCTTGCCGGTCCAACCGCGCCGGATATAGATTGACGCCTGATCCTCTCCTGCTTCGCGCTTGAGAAAGTAATAGTTGCCCATGCGCTGGATGGGGAGGCTCCACGCCGGCACGTGCTCAAGAGCACCCAGCTCGTCTTCAACCTGGGCCCGGATGCGAACCTGCTTGAAGTAGCGCGCCGTGTACTCATTCTCGGCATTGATAAAGTCACGAGTTTCCGGGCTCCTGGCATCCTCGAGCCAACGATAGGAATCCGTAATTCGTGTCCCGAAGTAGGTGTCGTCGATTGGATTGGCCTGGACTCTGGGGGGAGCTGGCAGGGTAATGCCGTCGCGGCCATGGATCGACTGTGCCGTTGCCCCGATGGTCAACAGGATTGCACCCATGAAAATGTATGCGAGTTTCATGCACCGATTCCTCAGCTTCGCCTTTAAGGTGGTGGCTCATTGCCGTGTGAATTGCGCACCGGCTTGCCACCAAGGATACATGGCGCCCAATTGGAGGCAAGCGTCGAAATGCGGAGATTTGTGATTCGCTCGAGAGCACGGCTCTGTTGGCCCGGTAGAATCAACTCCAGTGACCGACGCATCCCAAACAAGACCGAGGCAGGCTCCGGCACCGCGCTGGAAGCGTGTGCTGGGCGTGCTGCATCCCTCGCATGCCCACTCGGCATTCAGCGCCACGGTCGTCCTGATGGTTTCCACGTTTCTTTCCAAGATCATCGGGCTTGTGCGGGTGAAGTACATCATGTGGCTCTTCGGCAGCGGGACGGCGGCTGATGCGCTGAATGCGGCCTTCGTGCTGCCCGATATGATTTCTTACTTTCTTGTCGGCGGTGCGGCATCCATCACGTTCGTTACGATCCTCACGCATTATCGCGAGACCGGGCGCGAGGCCGAGGGTGAGCGTTCTCTCTCCGTCATCCTGAGCACGATGTACCTGGTGCTGGGCAGTGCAATCGTTCTTGCGGAGATTCTGGCGCCGCTCTATGTGGCAAAGATGTTCCCAGGGTATGACGCCGAGAAGGCCGCCCTCTGCGTGCGGTTGACGCGCATCCTGTTGCCAGCCCAGCTTTGCTTCTTTGCGGGCGGGGTCTTCGGTGCGGTGTTGCTCGTGCGCAAGCAATTCAGCGTGCAGGCCGTTACGCCGCTGATTTACAACATGGGCACGATTGTGGGCGGCATTCTGCTGGTGAAGAGTCTGGGCGTGGCTTCGCTGGCCATCGGCACGGTTGCAGGCGCGCTCTTTGGCCCATTTTTCTTGAACTGGTTTTTTGCGCATCGGAATGGGACGCGCTACCGGCCGATCCTGGATTGGAAGGATGAAGGATTGCGGGAGTGGGTCCGTCTCTCTCTGCCGCTGATGGCGGGCGTTTCGCTGGTGACGGCGGATAGCTGGATCATCGCGCACTTTGCCTCGCGGATTGGCGGAGCGGTGTCCCTGTTCAATTACGCCAAGCAATTCTTCACGACCCCCATGGCGGTGCTGGCGCAGGCGGCGGGCGCGGCCTCCATGCCCTTCTTCGCCAGCCTGTGGGCCAAAGAAAGCCATTACGAATTTGCGACGGGGGTCGCCGATTCGGTGTCGCGTGTGGTGTGCCTTGGCCTGCTGGCAGCGTCCGGCATGATTGCCCTGGGTGAGCCGATGATCGACCTGGTTTTCAGGGGTGGGCGCTTCTCTGCCGCCGACGTGCATCTGTGCGCCGCCTATTTCTCGGTATTTTCGATCTCGCTCTTTTTCTGGTCCGCCCAGGCAATCTATTCGCGCGCGTTTTACGCGGCGGGAAACACCTTTGTGCCCATGGTGGCGAGTACGGCGGTCACTCTCATTTCGTTGCCTGTGTATGCATCCCTTTTTCATGGCTACGGCGCGATCGGTCTTGCAGCTGCCTCCGATGTAGGCATTGCGATGCAAACCCTCACGATCGCGATGCTCCTGCATCGCAGACGTATGGTGTCCCTTGCCGGTCTCGACTACCCTGAGATCGGGCGGTGCCTCGCCGCTGCCGTGGTCAGCGGTGGCGCTGTCTGGCTCATTTTTACCTGGATTGGCGGAAAGCTCATCCATGCCTTAGGAACAGCGCTTCCCGTGCACGGTCGCATCTCGGATCTAGTGGTGTTACTGATCGGAGGAGCAGTCTGGCTGATTGCGTCAGACCGCTTGCTGGACGCGACAGGTTCCGCGTTGCCACGGGTCGTGCGTAACCGGCTGCGGCTTGTGTAGGGGATTCGCCACACGTAATTCTGGAAGGACAAAAGCTCCTGCACATGCAGGAGCTTTTGCGCTCGGAGCGGGAGGAACGCAAAACCGGCTCAGGCTGTCTTTGCGGTCTCTGCGGCAGGTGCAGGCGCAGGTGCAGGCGCGTTGGCCGGCTTGGCTTCAGCCTTTTTAATGTCGATACCGCCTTTGAAGAAGGCGCCATCTTCGATGCTGATGCGAGCTGCCGCTACGTCTCCGGTCAGGGACCCCTCTGCACGGATATCGACACGGTCAGTTGCATTGACGTTGCCGCGAACCTTGCCCAGGACGACAATTTCGCGGGCGTTGATGCTGGCGGAGACCTGACCATTTCTGCCGACGGTGACGCGGTTCCCAGGAAGATTTACGCTGCCCTCAACCTTGCCGTCGATAAAAAGCGATTCCGATCCTGTAATTTCGCCCTTGATGAATAGACCTTTCCCAATGGAGGCTTGCTCACTGGCGGGCGCGGCGGGGCGCGCAGGTTCAAAGGTTGGAGCCGGGGCTGCGGGACGGGCGGGCTCGGGGGTTGGTGTCGGAGTTGCGGGGCCGGATTGGGTGGGTTTCCACATAGCGCTCAAGGGGGTTCCTTTTCTGTCCTGGTCGGACTGGTTTGCCAAGGCAGGGGCCAAACAAAACGGTCCAAAAAGATCTTACTGCGGGTTGTCACGCACAGGTCGCGTGCGCCGCATGGTCTGCACTTCGATCCTAGTTCAAACGGACGACTCAGGCACGTTACTCTTGTGTATTTTAATCTCCCGTTGCCAGATGTTTGCATCTGTATTTCTGGGAGTGCCTCAAAAGGAAACGCATCTGTTTGAAGGCTCTGCCATTGAGCATCTGGATGGACGGTGGCCCTGTCGCAGAAGTGCAGCGGCTAGTCTGGCTCCTCCCTCCACCCGCATGAAGATGCGGCTTCGATGCGATCATCGCGATACTCTAGAGCAGATGCACACAGCCTACATCGGGATGGGAGCCAACATGGCCAGTCGGGCCGGTGCGCCCGAGGCAACGCTGAAAGCTGCTGTAGAGCGGCTGAGCGCGATTGGCAAGCTTGTGATGTGCTCCTCGTTGTACTCAACGGCGCCGGAGGGGTTTAAAGAACAACCTCGCTTTGTGAACGCGGTGCTGGGGCTTGAGACGGGGCTTGCCCCGCGCCCTCTGCTTCGTCGGCTACTGGAGATTGAGGGCGAATTTGGCCGCGACCGCTTCAGTAGTCTGCCCAATGGGCCGCGGACGCTCGATCTGGACCTCCTGATCGTTGGCGACCTGGTGCTGCATGAGGCGGGCCTGGATCTCCCGCATCCCCGATTGGCCGAGAGGGCCTTTGTGCTGGTGCCACTGCATGAGATTGCGCCTCGGCTTATCGAACCACGGAGCCGGTCCACGATTGAGGAACTGCTCAATGCGCTGAAGAACGAACTCCCCGTTGCCACGGACGCCGTGGTCCGACTTGCAGGCCGAGACTGGTCCGTTGCCCGGTAGAATCGAAAGAATGGCTCTCGAATTCCACGTCTTACGGAGCGCCCAGTCTGGCGGGCGGCGTGCGGAGATGGTTCTGCCGCATCAAGCGGTGGAGACGCCTGTGTTCATGCCGGTGGGCACTGCCGGCACCGTAAAGGCTGTGCCGCAGGACGTGCTCGAGTCCCTGGACGCAGAGATCATTCTTGGCAACACGTACCATCTCTATCTGCGGCCCGGCCATGAGGCAATCCGGCGGATGGGCGGACTGCATCGCTTCATCAGCTGGCCGCGCGCCATGCTGACGGACTCAGGAGGCTTTCAGGTCTACAGTCTCGCGCAGCTGCGCAAGGTGACCGATGAAGGCGTGCGCTTCCGCTCGCATCTCGACGGCAGCAGCCACTTCTTCACGCCGGAGCATTCGATGGACGTGCAGATTGCGCTGGGCGCGGATATCGCGATGGCCTTTGATGAGTGCACGGAGTATCCCGCCGAGCGCGATCGGGCCCGCGAGAGCCTGCGCCTGACGATGAGCTGGGCGCGCCGCTCGCTGGACCATTTCCGCGCGCACCAGCATGAGGTTCCGTGGCACGGGGAGTTCAATGGCCTCACGCAGAGCCTGTTCGGCATTGTGCAGGGCGGCACGTACACGGACCTTCGCCGCGAGAGCGCCGAGCGTCTGGTTGAGATGGACTTTGACGGCTATGCGATTGGGGGACTCAGCGTGGGCGAGCCGCGACACCTGACGCTCGAGGTCATCTCCGAGGTGCTGCCCCTGCTGCCCAGGGACAAACCGCGCTATGTGATGGGCGTGGGCTACCCGGATGAGATTGAACTCTACGCAAAGCTCGGCGTGGACATGATGGATTGCGTTCTACCGACGCGAGCCGCTCGCCACGGCCTGCTCTTCACGAGCGAAGGCAGGCTGAACATCAAGAACAAGCAATATGCGGAAGATCAGAACCCGCCGGATCCGGCCTGTGCGTGCATGGTCTGCAGACGCTATTCGCGGGCCTATCTGCGCCACCTGATGCAGGCCGGCGAGCCGCTCTCGGCCACGCTGAACACCATCCACAACCTTGCCTATTATCTCGGGATCATGCAGCGGGTGCGTGCAGAGCTGTCGGAGTTTTCTGCGCCGCCGCCCATGCGGAGTGCCTGAGCGCGGAGCGTGCTTCAGATCGCATTGCCCAGCAGTTGACGGAGCGCCTGCACGTACTCCGTGAGCGCATTTCTTCCGGCCTCGGTCATGCGGTAGAGCGTCTGCGGCTTGCGCTGCACGAAGCGCTTCTCCGCACTGACGTAGCCGGCTTCTTCCAATTTCAGCAGCTGAGCGCCGAGGTTGCCGTCTGTTGAGCCGGTCCTGGTGCGGAGCCAGGTGAAGTCCGCCTCTTCCACGCCTGCCAGCAGGGAGAGCACGGAGAGCCGCAGTTTGCCGTGAATGACGGGATTGAGGTCCGGCAGCTCAGGCATGGCTTGCTCCGCGGAGTTTCCGCGCCCGCGCCTCGCAGAGCATGCCGTAGAAGCCAAAGACGATCTGGCAGAGGAAGATGGCGCCTACGAACAGAGGCATCACCTCTGCGTCTGCGACAAAGCAGACGGCCACTGCTGTGGCCAGCCACACCACAGCGCAGCCGAACTGCAGCTTCCAGCGAAGGATCATGCTCGACGCAATATTGGCTGCGCCCAGCATCGCTGTGGCCACGGCAATATACAGGCGTCCGTCCGTGAGCCGCCCGCTCCAGCCGAGTGCGACGAGGACAGCAAACAGCGATATGCTCATCGCCAACCAGACGGAGCCAAGGGCCCGGCCGATCGTGGTCTCCGGCCGATGACGCGCCTTGCGGCTCGCAATGAATCCCGATACGACAGAAGCGGCAATCATCGTCACCGGCCAGGCAACTCCGCTGCCCGCGTGCGGGGCCCACGCAATGGCCACATAGTAGGCCACGCCCCACAGGACGAAGATCCAACCCCAGCTCTCCGTGGAGCGCCGTCCTTCGGCAATCATGCTCTCAATCAGTTCCAGCCTGTCCTTCAGATCTCGTGGATTCGTTTCTTCCTGCATTGTGATTCTCCTTTTGTGTTCGGGCTCGCAGCGCCCGTTGCGGCCGTCCGGGGTTTCAGATCCTCAGGGTTCGTGGTGCAGCAGCATGTCCACGCTGCGCACGGCAGGGTGATTCCCAAACGCGACTTCGGACGTCTCCTGCCACTCCCCGTTCTTGGTCAGGTGCATGGTGTTGGTGATGTGTGCTGGGCCAGCGTCGAATCCCCAGCGAAAGCCGTCGGCCAGCACCGTCAACTCAGCATCCACGTAGTGCCCGTCGTGATACGCGCGGAACCGGTATGAGTGCGACGATTCGTCATATGCAATCGTGGCCAGGGCCTGGAACTGGACCTTGCCGTCCGCGCCGGTACTCTTGCCCTCGATGAGCATGACCTGCCCATCGAGTTTGTATTCCACGTTTTCGGTTTGCGTAAGGTGCAGTGGCTCTCCGGGCCCGCGGGCAATGGTGACCGGGCCGGACCAGTGGCCGGCGAGAAAGGCTAGCTTCTGCATGGCCTCCACTTGTGTCGCCGCGCCGCCGGAAGAAGCAGCTTGTCCGGATGCCACGGCACACATTGTGCCCAGCATTGCGGTGGCGAAGAGACCGTCCAGAAGAATGCGCGGCAACGTCAGAGAAATCGAAGCGGATGGCATGTGGAGCCTCCTCTCAGCGCTTCTCGATGCCCAGGAACCCTCGGCGGGCCGAGCGGAAACCGTCATCACAGAGAACTCTATAAAATAGAGTTTACTTTGTCAAGGGAAATCTTCGAGTGGGCCGGTTCTGCGGGAAGTTCAGAGATCCGAGCAGGTCAGGGCAGCAGAAACGCGGTGAACGACTCCGGCCCAGTCGAGGGGGGCAGTTTGGCGAAAGAGCCGGGCGGTGGGATACCAGGGAGTCGTTTCGACATCCTGCATCCACCGCCAGTCGCTCAGGTGTGGCAGCAGAATCCAGACAGGCCTGCCCATCGCACCGGCCAGGTGGGCGATGGAGGTGTCGGTGGTGATCACCAGATCCAGGGTTGCGATCAGTGCGGCTGCATCCGCCAGATCGCGGTCAAGGCTTGAAGCGTCCCATACGCGCAGGTCTTCCGGCAGTTCGCGAAGTTGCAGAGCGGCGTTACCCTTCTGTAGAGAGATCCACTGCACGCCGGGTACGCGCAAAAGGGGAACCAGCGTACGCAGCTGCATGGAGCGAAATGTGTCGGCTTTGTATCTCGGATTTCCGGCCCACGCCAGACCCACGCGCAGGTCACTCGTACCATCCGAAGTCTGAGCCCATTTCCCTGTAGCAAGTGCCGCATCGGCCCCCAGATACGGGCCTGGCCAGGGAACGGTTTCCACAGTGGTTCCGAAGATGGCAGGCAGGCTCATCAACGGGCATTCAAGGTCGAATGGCGGAGGCTCCTCACCCAGCCGAGCCACCGTGGCCTGTCCAGTGCGCACGATGGCCAACGAATGCATCAGCCGCTGAAGGGGCTCATGGACCTGCAAGATGACCTCGCCGCCCCGCGTGGCCACCATGGCGGCATAGCGGCAGAACTGGATCGCGTCGCCGAGGCCTTGTTCGGCATAGAGCAGAATGCGGCGTCCCGCGAGCGGCTCGCCCTGCCAGCGTGGACAGCGGAAGACTGGAGCAGTCGAATGCACTTCCCGGAAATGCCAGCGCGCTTCATAGCCCGCCCAGCCTTGTGCCCAGTTGCCCAGCCGCAGCTGGGTCAGGGCAAGGTTATAGCGGGCGCCCGCGCTTTGAGGGTCACGTTGCACCGCTAGCTCATGGGCATGCAGAGCCTCTTCCATGCGCCCCATGTCCATCAGGGTATTGCCGCGATTCGATGCGGCGGCGCAACTTCCGAGTTCTTCAGCCTGCCGGAACACCTCGACCGCTTCCGCCAAGCGGCGCTCGGTGTGGAGCAGGATGCCATGCAGATTGACGACCTCCGCGTTCGACGGCCCGCGACCCTGGGCCCAGCGCAGCCATCCCCATGCTCCGGCCAGGTCCTGCTCAGCCGCACGAAACTGACACCACGCTAATAGAACATTCACGTTCTCCGGTTCGAGCGCAAAAGCCCTGCTAAGATACCGCTCGGCCTCGTCGCTCCTTCGTTGCTCGCGCATGAGGAGCGCCAGGTTCAGCCAGCCCTCCACATTCCCGGCGCGCAGAGCAACGGCACGTGCCAGGGCGGCCTCTGCATGGAGTGACTTGCCCTGCTCGCGCAGCAGGCAGCCCAGGTTCATCCAGGCCGCTGCAAAATCAGGTCGCAATTGAATCGCACGCCGATAGTGTGTCTCCGCTTCTGCTGTCTGCCCTATCCTGACGCGCACAAATGCGATCGCAAACTCGCATTCGGCCATGGTTGGAGCCAGATCCAGCACCTGCTGGTAACGCGCAAGGGCCTCCTCGTTGCGGCCCATACATGTAAGCGCGTGGCCCATGCCCATTTGTGCAGCGACCATCGCGGGCTGACGCCGCAAGGCCAGATCGTAGTGTTCGAGTGCGTCTTCCGGGCGCCCCATTGCAATGCGCAGTTCGCCCAGGCCCATCCTTGCCAGCACGTCCATCCCATCCATGCGGATGGCTTTCTCGTAGGCAATCTCTGCCTCTCCGATGCGCCCCTCGGCCTGCAGGACCTGCCCCATCGTGACCCAGGTGAGGCCTATCTGCGGTGCGGAGGCGACCGCTGCCCGGGCCATTGTCACTGCGGCGGCGTGCTGGCGGCTGGCGAGCGCCACCAGGCTCATGCCAATGAGAGCGTCGGTCTGGGAAGGATTCGCCTGCAGCATGCGCTGGTAGCCGAGAGCGACCTCGGTGAGATTGCCTGTGAGCCCTTCTCCAACCTTGGCTTCGCGGTGCATCATGCCCCTGGCGACTCCTGTTCGCGGTGTTCGTCCACGAGCGAAACTGGTCTCACGCTATGTCGGAGACGGCAGCGGCTCAACCGGAAAGGAGATGCGAAGCAAGCGCTTTCCGCTCGAGTTTCCCATTTCGCCCGAGCGTTTACTTTTGGGAAACTGGAAGGCCGCCAATTACACTGGCGGGGATCCCTTTCTGGATGGTGCGGATGAACGCGGAAGCCGGGGGAACAAGACGCCTGCCGATGCTGGAACGTGACGAGGTGGAGCCGGAGATTGCAGCTCTCTATGACCAACTCTTGCGCGATCGCGGTGTGGTGCCGAACATGTTCAAGACATTGGCGAGTGTTCCTGCCCTGGCATTGGGAACTACGGCATTTCTGAAGCCCCTGATGGGTGAGGGCTCGCTTCCCGGCTGGTACAAGGAGCTAGTGGCGACGCGGGTGGCGATGCTCAACCGTTGCGAATACTGCACCAGTGCGCATCGTCTTCTGGCCCGCCAGCGCGGGGCGACGCACCAGCAGATTGAGACCCTGGAGAACTTCGAGTCTGGCCCGTTCACGGAGAGGGACAAGGCCGGGTTACGCTATGCCTGCTTGCTTCATCAGTCCGGCCACGCCATTGACGACGCCGCGTACAGCGCGGTGAGCGCCCAATTTAATACCCAGGAGATCCTTGAACTTACGGCCGTAGCCGCTGCCTTTGAGTTCTTTTCCCGAATGAATTCTGCATTGCGCATTCCTGTCACACCGGTTCCGGGC
>JBAUTX010000261.1:0-8574 GCA_049582405.1 Occallatibacter sp.
GGGCGCAGCGGCGTGGAGATGATCAAGACGCGGCAGGGCGGCGATCCGGCGGCGGTGCTGTATGACGCGGCGAGCGCGGCGAAGGCGCGGAAGATCGACGAGCTGATTGTGGACACAGCAGGACGGCTGCACACAAAGACGGGCCTGATGGATGAGCTGGACAAGATGCGGCGGACGGCTGCGAAGCTGGTTCCGGGTGCTCCGCACGAGGTGCTGCTGGTGATGGACGCGACGACAGGCCAGAACGGGCTGCAGCAGGCACGGCTGTTTACGCAGGCGGCGGGCGTGACGGGGATTGTGGTGACGAAGCTGGATGGGACGGCGAAGGGCGGGATTGCGGTGGCGATCGCGCGGGAGCTGAGCCTGCCGGTGCGCTATGTGGGCGTGGGCGAAAAGATGGAAGACCTGCTGGAGTTTGACGCGGGGGCGTTTGTGGATGCGCTGGTAGGGTAGCTGGCCACTGCCGGGCGAGCGGGATTGCGGATGGACATACGCGAACAAGATCGCACCTGGATGCGGCGGGCGCTGGAGTTGGCGCGGCGCGGTATCGGGGTGGCGTCCCCGAACCCGGCGGTGGGGTGCGTGATTCTGGACCGCTCCGGGCAGGTGGTGGGCGAGGGATGGCACGAATATGACCTGCGCGACCACGCCGAGATTGTGGCGTTGCGCGAGGCGCAGCAGCATGCGGGCGAGCGGCTGAAGGGCGGGACGGCGTATGTGACGCTGGAGCCGTGCAACCACACGGGACGGACGGGGCCGTGCACCGAGGCGCTGATTGCAGCGGGGCTGGGGCGCGTGGTGGCGGCGACGATCGATCCGAATCCGAATGTGGCGGGGCATGGCATGGACCACTTGCGTGGGGCGGGCCTGGAGACGGCGGTCGGGGTGTGCGAGGCTGAGGCGCGACGGCTCAACGAAGGCTTTGCGCGATGGAGCCAGCACCAGCGGCCGTTTGTGCTGATGAAGGTGGCGATGACGCTGGACGCGCGGATTGCGCCTCCGGCCGGGATGCACGCCAAGCGTGAGCCCTACTGGATTACCTGCGAAGAGGCACGGGCGGCGGTGCAGCCGCTGCGGTGGCAGGCCGATGCAGCACTGACGGGCGTAGATACGGTGCTGGCGGATGATCCCATGCTGACGGACCGGAGCGGGCTGCGGAGGCGGCGACCGCTGCTGCGAGTGGTGCTGGACTCGGCGCTGCGGATGCCGCTGGACTCAAAGATGGTGCGGGGCGCGCAGGACGATGTGGTCGTTTTCACGGTGTCAAACGATGAGGCGCGGGCAGCCGAACTGCGGACGCGGGGCGTGCGGGTGGAAGTGCTGCCGGCTGAAGGCGGGAGGGTGCCGCTGGACCGGGTGCTGGAGATGCTGGGCGCGGAAGGGATTCTGACGCTGCTGACCGAGACAGGGTCGCGGCTGAACACCGCGATGCTGGCGGCGGGGCTGGTGGACCGGGTGCATCTGTTTGTTGCGCCGCAGATTATGGGATCGGATGCGGTGCCGGCCTTTCGCGGGATGCCGCACTTCGTGCAGATGGGTCCGGTGGAGGTGGAGCGCTACGGGAACGACCTGGGGCTGTGTTCCCTGCTGCGCGACCCGTGGCCTGCGCCGGCTGAGACGGCTTGATGCGCGCGGACGCGTTTTGGCGTCTAATAGAAGAAGTACGGCTTGCCCCCGTCGCTTGGCAATTCTGAACTCAAGAGGTGTGGAAGATGGTTGTGTCTCCTGTCGTCACTGCCGTGGTGTCGCTGGCGGGTTTGGCCGGCGTGCTGGCGTGGCGCGTGCGCGAAGGTCGCTCGGCGGTGACAATCAAGAAGCTGGTGATGCCGCCGGTGGGGATGGCGACGGGCTTCTCGATGTTTGTGGTGCCGATGTTTCGCGTGCCGTGGAGCTGGGCGCTGGCTGCGTTTCTGATTGGAGCGATTGTGCTGGCCTATCCCCTGCTGCTGACGTCGAGCCTGCGGCGGGATGGCGACACGATCATGATGAAGCGGTCGAGTGCGTTTTTTGCGGTGGTGATTGTGCTGGCGGCGGTGCGGTATTTTGCCCGCGAATATTTTGACAAGTATCTGACGCTGGAGCAGACGGGCGGGCTGTTCTTCATCCTGGCCTTCGGGATGATTCTGCGGTGGCGGCTGAAGCTGCTATCGCTTTATATGAAGCTGACGCGGCCGGAGATGCCTCTGGGCGCGGCGGCGGAAGAAGCGGCGGACTGAGCAGCAGCAAGCGCGAGAAGATAGTGGGAAGGCCGAGGGCCCCGGAGCGGAATCCGGGGCCTTGCTGTTAGAGTTCGTCGATCGACTTGGCGGCCTGGTTGAGAGCCTCGGCGATTTTTTGGATCAGCTCGGGGCTGGCGCTTTGACGTGCAACGCGGGCCATGACGGCGCTGCGAAGGTTCATGAAGGCCTTCATCAGTTCGGGCGATCGGCCGCGGCGAAACTGCTCGCCGGTGTGCTCGAGGCGCTGGAAGAGCTCGTTGACCCGCTCGCTGTTCGCATCGAGATGCTGGACTCCTTCCGGCGTGAGCGCGTAGATCTTTTTGCTGCCTTCGGTGGCGGAGACGGCAACGAGACCCTCCTCTTCCAGCATGGTCAGCGTGGGGTAGATGACGCCGGCGCTGGGGGTGTATCCGCCGCCGAGGCTATGCTCCATGGTCTTGATGAGCTGGTAGCCGTAGCTGGGCTGCTCGGAGAGCAGCTTGAGGATGGCGAGCTTGACGTCACCGGCGTCAAAGAGGCGTTCCCTGCCCCCGCCAAAGCCGCGACCGAAGCCGCCGTGACCACCAAAACCAAAGCCGCGCGCGAAGCCCTTTTCTCCGTGGCGGGCACAGCCGTGGCCCGCTCTCTCGGGGGCCTCGCCGGCTGGACCACCCCAGCCACGGCGTCGGCAGGCATGGCCGGATTGTTTTGTAAAGATTTGTTCGTACATTTGTTTCTCCTTTCGCACTATCTCACGATATATCTTTATAGAGGACATGTCAATATATTTCACGATATATCTTTCCAGGGCCTTTGGAACGAGGTGGAGTGGGATTGTCTCTGCGTTTGCCTGCGTGGGGTGAAGCCGGACGGGATGGAGTGGCAGTTCCCTTAGAATGAAAGCATGTTTACGGGGATTATTGAGCAGACCGGGACGCTGGCAGGGCTGGCGGAACGCGGTGGCGTGCGGCGGATTACGGTGGAGGCACCGGGGATTGCGGGGCGGCTGCGGGAGGGCGATTCGCTGGCGGTAAGCGGCGTGTGCCTGACGGCGCTGGATGTGAACCCCACGTATTTTCATGCGGATCTGGCGCGGGAGACGCTCGAGCGGACCTCGCTGGGTGCGCTGGCCGCGGGCGCGAAGGTGAACCTTGAATTGCCAACGGCGGCAGGGAGTCCGCTGGGCGGGCATGTGGTGCAGGGGCATGTGGACGGATGCGGGGTGATGACGGCGCTGGAGCCGGTGATCCCCGAGTCGAGCCCGCAGTTTGATCGCGAGTCGACGGACTGGACGCTGAAGGTGCGGGTACCGGAGGGTGTGCGGCAGTGGATGGTGCCGAAGGGGTCGGTGGCGATTGAGGGGATTAGCCTGACGATTGCCGATTTTGACGGCGAGACGGTGACGGTGGCGATCCTGCCGCTGACCTACTGGAGAACGAATCTGCACACGCTCAAGCCAGGTGCACCGGTGAACGTGGAAGCGGATGTGCTGGTGAAGCTGGCGTATGCGCAGATGCAGGCAGCGAAGAAGCCCACGATGGAGTTGACGGAAGCGTGGCTGGTCGCGCAGGGCTACTGAACCATCCTGCAAACAAAAGGTGAGAGACTCAGGACTTGCTGCTTGAGCTCTCCTCCTTTTGAATTGCGGATTCGATGCGTTCCCAGAGGTCATCTTCCGGGGGCTCGACGGGGAGCAGCTGGCGGGCAGCCTCGGCGATGGTTTGCAGGTCCGCAAGAAGCGCGCGGCATCTGGGGCACTGCTTCAGGTGCGGGTGCTGGCTGAGATCTTCCCCAGAGCCAATCAGGTCGGCCAGTTGAGCCTGGAATTCTTCACAACTCATGTCACCGGGCTTATTGGTCATTTCTGGCCTTCCTTTCGGCTGGCGGTACGAAGCGCATCACGCAATTTGAGCCTTGCCTTATGCAACTGCGATTTGCTGTTGCCGATGGAGCACTCGAGCATGGTGGCGATTTCATTGTGCTCGTAGCCTTCAATATCGTGCAAAACGAAGATGAGGCGGTAGCCGGCGGGCAGGTCGGCGACGGCGCGCTCGAGGGCGAGCCGGTCGATGGAGCCGGTGAGGGCGAGGTCAGGCGCGCCGAAGCTGCGGCCTGGGCCGTCATCCTGCGTGGGCTCCATGGCCTCATCGAGCGAGGTGAGTTGGAGGCCCTTCTTGCGAAGGTGCATGAGGACGACATTGATGGCGAGGCGATGGAGCCAGGTGGAGAAAGCAGAGTCGCCGCGGAAGGTGGCAATCTTGCGATGCAACTGCAAGAAGGCTTCCTGTGTGAGGTCTTCGGCCTCTGCGACGTTGTTGACCATGCGCAGGCACAGGGAGTAGATACGCCGCTTGTGGAGCGCGTACAACTGAGCGAATGCCTGATGATCGCCGGCCTGGGCACGGGCGAGGATTTCATCAGGCTGCCGGACGGGGGCCAGAGGAGCGGCGGAAGCGGGTTCTGGCTGGCTGGCTGCGGTCTTCTCTGGCGGCGGCGCCTGGGAGCCGTCTGCGCGCTTGAGGGGGGCAGTTCTAGGCATGCACATCCTTTGTTTGTGAACGCGGCACATCAAAGAGCGTGATGCTGCGCTTGGCTTCTATCCTCGTTAGTATAAAGGGCAGAGCGGACAGAGGAGAAACTGACCGCGCAGGCAGTATTGCGTCTATTGAGATGACGGTGCGAACTGCGCAGTGAGGTGCCGGACGGCGCGAGTCCGGATGCGGCTGCAGGAGAGATGATCTTGAGGAAAAAGCCGGCGGTACGATGGGGCGGTCTGTGTTGGCTCGGCGTGCTGCTGGCGGTGTTGGGCAGTTTGGGATTCGGCGCAGGACCGAGCGAGGCTCAGGCCCCTGCCGATGGCCAGATGAGAGTGGATTCGCCGGGAGCAGGAGCTGGCGCTACCGCGGCGGATGATCCCAATGGTATGGCGGAAAAATGGGCCGGACTCCCGGTGCGGAGTATTTCGTTTGAAGGAGTTCCGGGAGGGCGACTGGATCCTCTGCCGCAGCATCTCGCGCAAGGAACGGGCCATCCGCTCAATGAGGAACAGCTTGCGGAGAGCCTGCGACAGCTTTACGCGACTGGCCTGTATGAGACCGTGGAAGTCGAAGGCACGCGCGAGGGCGATGGCATTGCGCTGACCTTCAAAGGCCTGCCAAGCCGGTTTATCGGGCGCGTGTCCGTGGATGGGGCAAAGGGCGCGACGCTGAATACGCAACTGGAGTATGCGAGCCGGCTCACGGCGGGCACGCGATTCACGAAGGCGCGGCTCGAGCAGGGGCTTGAGCAGATGAAGCAGGCGCTTGCGGACAACGGGTTCTACGAACCTGCGATTACGGAAAAGCTGACGGAGCATCCGGAAGACCAACTGGTGGATATTTCCTTTCATGTGGTTCAAGGTTCCCAGGCGCGGGTGGGCGATGTGCAGGTCACGGGCGATCCCGGCATGGGCGTGGAGGAGTTTCGCAAGGTTGCACGGCTGCGCGCGGGGACGCGCGTGGATCACGAGACGACCAATCGTGCGTTGTCTGGAGTGCTGAAGCGCTACCAGAAACAGAACCACCTGGAGGCGGAGATCAAGCTCACGGCGCAGGAGTACGTGCCGACGGCGGATCTGTCAAATTTTCAATTCTCCGCGGCACGGGGACCGGTGGTGACGGTGCGGGTGGAGGGAGCGAGCATCGATCCGGATCGCATAAAGCGGGCGGTTCCCGTGTATGAGGAAGGCACGGTGGACGAGGACCTGCTGAATGAGGGAAACCGGAGACTGCGGGACTACTTTCAGCGTCAGGGCTACTTTGACGTGAAGGTGACGCACCGGCGGGAAACACCACAACCGAACGAGGTCGATCTGGTCTACAAAGTGGACCTGGGCCAAAAGCGGCGCGTGGTGCGCGTGGGAGTTGCGGGCAATCACTACTTTGATGCGGCGACGCTGAAGGACCTGTTGAGCGTGAGGGTCGCGGATTATCTGGACCATCACGGAAGCTACAGTCAGGCGCTGGTGTCTACCGATCTAGGCGCATTACAGAGCGTGTATCAGAACAACGGATTTTCAAAAGTGACGGTGAATCCGGTGGTAAGCGAGGTGACGGCATCGCGAGGGAAGGCGAGCAGCAAACCGCCGGGGCTCTCCATCGTCTACAACATTGTGGAAGGGCAGCAACAGCGTGTGGGGACGGTGCAACTGGAGGGCAATGACCATGTTGCAGCAAGCGAACTGCTGCCCCTGATGAACACGGCGCCTGGCCAGCTGCTCTCTCCGCAGAACCTTGCTGGCGACCGTGACGCGCTGCTGACGAACTATCTGAGCCGGGGCTTTGGCCAGGCGGAAGTGACGGTGACACAGGCGGCAAACCCGCAGGATGACAAGCTGATGGATATCACATTCCGCATCCAAGAGGGTGAGCAGACCTTTGTGCGGAATGTTCTGCTGACCGGGCTGCACTTCACGCGGCCGTCGACGGTGGCGCGGGCGATCACGCTGCATCCGGGCGATCCACTGAACCAGTCCGCGCTGGCTGAGATGCAGAGCAGCCTTTATAACTTTGCGGTGTTCAACGAAGTTCGGACCGCGATTCAAAATCCACGGGGTGCGGAGACTTTCAAGACGATTCTGGTGCAGACAAGCGAGGCACGGCGCTGGGCGCTGACCTACGGCTTCGGCTTTGAGACGCAGACGGGGCAGCCGCAGAACAACTGTGCTGGCTTCGAGGTGACAGGCACGCCCTGCAATCCGAATGGAAAGACAGGCATCAGCCCTCGCGTGCTGGGCAGCGTGACGCGGAACAATCTGCTTGGGCGGGAGCAGTCTGCTTCGATTGAGGGAACGTACGGGCTGCTGGAGCAGAACGTCAAGTTTGTATTCGAGAGCCCGCACCTGCGTGGGAATCGCAATTTCGGGTTTACCTTTACTGGAGGGTATGCCAACAGCCAGGACGTGACCACCTATGTCGCTTCAAGACTGGATGCGGGCCTGCGCGTCACGGAGCACTTCAACTCACCGGGTTCGGCAATCTCGCGCGCCAACACGTTTGTGTATGAATATGACTTCCGTCGCGTGAAGGTGGCCTCGGACAGCCTGCAGGTATATCCGGCGGCGATTCCACAACTGGCCGCGGCGGTGCGGGTAGCCGGGCCGGGTTTCGCGTGGATTCGCGACTCGCGCGATTCTCCGCTGGATGCGCACCGGGGAACGTATCTGAGCTTTCAGGAGTTCCTGTCGGACCACGTATTTGGAGCCGAAGCGCAGTTCAACCGGCTGGATGTTTCGCAGTCGAACTATTATGGGCTGGACCGCGGGCGGATCGTCATCGCACGCAACACCCGATATGCGCAGCAGCGCTCTTACGGGCCGGACTCCGCCAGATTGATTCCATTGCCGGAGCGTGTTTATGCCGGTGGCCCCATCTCGCTGCGCGGCTTCTCAGTGAATGCGGCGGGACCACGCGATCCGGAGACGGGGTTTCCGATTGGCGGCGCGGGCGCACTGATGAACACAACGGAGTTGCGGCTGCCGCCACCCAATCTGCCGTGGATGGGGAACTCGTTGAGTTTTGTGATTTTCCATGACATGGGCAATGTGTTTACCAACGCTGGCGAAGCATGGGAAAGCGTATTGCGAATTCGTCAGCCGAATCGCTCGACCTGTGAGGTGCTGAACAACCCCAGCAATACGCCGGATATGTCCAATCCGATTCCGAACGGGCCATCGACATCAACGGGCACCCAGGGGCAGTGCAGCTTCAACTACTTCTCGCATCAACCGGGCCTTGGATTGCGATACCATACGCCAGTTGGACCGATACGGCTGGACTTCAGCTATAACCTGAACCCACCGATTTATCCGGTGAACCTCGATTATTCGCTCGCGGTGCCGGCTTCCGAGCCGCATGTGGGGGAGGCTCGGCACTTCAATTTCATCTTCAGCCTGGGGCAATCGTTCTGATGAGCGAAAGCAAACAACGCGGAAGGATCCGGATTGCCAGGCTGATGCACTGGCTCTGCACGGGCTTCTGCGTCATTGCTTCCCTGCCCCTGATGGCGCAGGCGGGGACCTCCCCGGCTGGACCAGTGGAGCTGGATCACGTGGTGGCCGTAGTGAATGATGAGGCCATCCTGGCAAGTGATCTTGAAAATGAGATCCACCTTTCGGTTCTTGAGCCGAGCTCAACGGCGCGCGCGAAAGAGACAGAGGCCGATGCGCTGCAGCGTCTCATCAGCCGCGCACTGATCCGGCAGCAGCTGCGCGAAGAGGAAGGACAAGGGGCATTGCCGAGCGCGCAGGAACTGGCGGAGCGGCTAGGGCAGCTTCGCCGGGATTTGCCGGAGTGCATGCACTTGCATTGCGAAACCGATGCGGGCTGGCACCAGTTCC
>JBAUTX010000262.1:0-3121 GCA_049582405.1 Occallatibacter sp.
GGCCCGCCGCGTCGCGCATCTCGACCCCGCCGAAGTCGCCCGCCGCCACGACTTCCGCGAGCTCCCCATCGTCACCATCGACGGCGAAACCGCCAAGGATTTCGATGACGCTGTCCTCGTCCGCGAATCGGCTCACGGCTACGAGCTCCAGGTCCACATCGCCGACGTCGCCCACTACGTCCGTCCCGCCAGCGATCTCGATCTCGAAGCGCGCCTGCGCGGCACCAGCGTCTACTTCCCCGATCGCGCCATCCCCATGCTCCCGCAGGAGCTCTCCACCAACATCTGCAGCCTGCGCCCCGGTGAAGATCGCCTCGTCCTCAGCTGCCTCATGCAGCTCGACCACAACGCACGCATCCTGAGCTTCAAGATTGTCGAAGGCGTCATCCGCTCCGCCGCGCGCATGACCTACACCGAAGTCCACGCCATCCTCCAGGGCGATTCCGAACTCCGCGCGCGCTACGCCGAACTCGTTCCCGGCTTTGAGCGCATGCACCAGCTCGCCATCAAGATGAACAAGCGCCGCGAAGAACGCGGCAGCATCGACTTCGATCTCCCCGAGCCCGTCATCGAGTTTGACGAGAACGGCCAGATGCGCGGCGTCACCCGCGCCGAGCGCACCTGGGCCAACCGCCTCATCGAAGAATTCATGCTCGCCGCCAACGAGTGCGTCGCCACCTGGCTCGAAGACCTCGGCGTGCCCTCGCTCTATCGCATTCACGAGAAGCCAGACCCGCGCCGCGTCGTGCAGTTTGAAGAGCTCGCCGCCAGCTTCGGTTACTCGCTCGGCCTTGGACCCTTGCCTGTGAAACGCGTGCAAACCCGCGGCGACCGCCGCGATGCCCAGCGCAGCGGCCGTCCTGCGCGCACCCATGAAGTCGCCGAAGACATCGCTGTCACGCCAAAGATGTATCAGAAGCTCGCCGCGCGCATCGAGGGCAAACCCGAAGAGCGCATCCTGAGCTACTTAATGCTGCGCTCGCTCAAGCAGGCCCGCTACTCCGAAATTCACGAAGGCCACTTCGCCCTCGCCGCACCCACCTACACCCATTTCACCTCGCCCATCCGCCGCTACCCCGACCTCATCGTGCACCGCATCACCAAGGCCCTGCTCCACGCCGGTGTCGCCGGCCACGGCGAAGTGCCCGAAGGCCGCCACGCATCGCCGTGGACGCACCCCAGTGAAGGCCTCGCCGGCATCGTCGTCAGCCGCCGGGTGCCCCATCCTGCGCCTGGTCGGGTGCCCCACCTTCGGCGCGGTATCATCGCGCCTAAGGTGGGAGAGAACACAGCGGAGCAGGAAAGCCTCGACGACCAACTCTCCCGCAAAACCGGATCCCACGCCGGCGAGCCGCCCATCCCCGAATACGAGCTCGCGCAAATCGCCGACGAAACCAGCCAGACCGAGCGCCGCGCCGCCGACGCCGAGCGCGAGCTCGTCGAGTGGAAGAAGGTGCGCTTCATGCAGGACCGCGTCGGCGAAGAGTTCGCCGCGCTCGTCCTCAACCCCGCCAAATTCGGCCTCTTCGTCGAGCTCACTGACCTCTTCGTCGAAGGCCTCATCCCCATCGACTCGCTGCGCGACGACCGCTACGTCTGGCGCGAACACACCCACGAAATTGCCGGAGAGCGCTGGGGTCGCCGCTTCCGCGCCGGCGACCGCGTCCAGGTCATTCTCGATCGCATCCTCGTGCAGGAGCGCAGGCTGCAATTCTCACTGGTTGAAGAAGGCATCCCGCTCACCGGCAAGAAGCAGCCACCTGCGCGTCCGCCCGCCAAGAGCAAAAAGAAGCGCGAGCACGCCGCCGGCCCGGTCCGGAAAAAGAAGTCTACGAAAAAGCGCCGCCGCTGAGCGCGCCTTCCGCTCAGCCCTGCGGAGGCCGCGCGCGTCTCTCAGCCATCGCGCCAATCACCGGCAGCTTGTACCACTCGCCATTCAAGGCCTTCAGCAGCATCGCGACCCAGACAATCACCAGGAGCAGCGAGACCAGAGGAAAGTGGTCCCACTGCAGAAAGCTCAGTGCGGGCACGGCATTCGTCACAACACCCAGCGCAACCACAACCAGGAGGCTGGCAAGCGTAAAGTAGATGGCCTGCCACGCATGAAAGCGTAGATAAGGCCTCTCCTTGTAGCGCTCGCTCAGCAGGAAGAACACCGCCGGGATTCCTGTCACATAGGCAAACCCTGCCGCCACTCGGTCAGAGGCAGCTTGCCGGTTCTTCCTGGGGGCAACGTGCGCGCTCATGGCTCCTCCTCACAACCTGCGTTGCAGATTCGCCCCGCTGCCATGCATCTCCGCAACCGGCCAGAAGGCCTGCAGCGCGGTTGGCCGCTCATGGGGATTTGCCACCATAGAAACCGGCAAAACGCAGGATTGTCAAGTGCCGCCGCGCCTCCCGCCCATCCCATACAATGGTTTCAGGAGCAGATTGCATGGCGCATATGGTTTTTTGCGTTCGCTACAAAAAAGAGATGGAGGGCCTCGACGAGCCGCCCTTCGATTCCGAATTCGGCCAGAAGATCTACAAGAACGTCTCCAAGGCCGCCTGGTCCGAGTGGGCCGAGCGACAGAAGATGCTCTTGAATGAGTACCGCCTCCAGCCCTGGACCCCGCAGGCCCAGCAGTTCCTCGTCGAGCAGATGGAACAGTTCTTCTTCGGCGAAGGCTCCGCGCTGCCCCAGGAGTACGTTCCGCCCGCGCAGTAGCGCCCGCGCCGCGCCGGGCACGCAACGCCCCGCTGGTGTAAACTGAATCAGACCCCGGAGGCCGGCTCACCCGAGCCGGCTCCATTGTGTCGGGACGTGGCTCAGCCTGGTAGAGCACTCGCTTGGGGTGCGAGGGGTCGGCAGTTCGAATCTGCCCGTCCCGACCATTTCTCTCCTCAAATCCAATACCGTTTGCATCTCCGCAACCCTGCCTGACTGCCGACCCACGAAGCACCCCAACCTGCGGCTGCAGCAGAGCGAAAGCCGCCGAGTCAAGGCCTGCGAGGGGGCGAGACTCCGCGAAGCGGGGTCGAGCCATGCGGCAGTTCGAATCTGCCCGTCCCGACCATTTCTCTCCTCAAATCCAATACCGTTTGCATCTCCGCAACCCTGCCTGACTGCCGACCCACGAAG
>JBAUTX010000263.1:0-6434 GCA_049582405.1 Occallatibacter sp.
GGTAAGACCGCGGGCAACGTGAACGCGCCCGCATCAAGGCCGCCGTCGACTCCCCCGCGGGCGACCGCATCCACGGCGCCTTCTGCTGCGGCATCGCGGCCTGCGCCCGTCTCGCCGTTTGGCTCGCAAGCCGGCAGTTGGAGTGCGGGACCGAAGATGGCATCAACAGTGAGCACTGTGGCCCCTGCGTCCAACGTGACAGAGATGCCGCGGCCTGTGCCGTCCCCTGTGGCAGAAGCTGCTCAGGCGATGCAGGCGCCTCAGGTAGAAAGCGCTCAGCCGGTGGCCAGTGAACCTGCGCAGGGATTTTCGCATTCACTTACGGAAGGCTCGTTGGCCAAGGCGCCGGAAACTGCGGCCGCTTCCGGCATATTGGTGGACACGGAGAACCTGCGCCAAGCCGTAGTGCAGGCGCTTGAAGGCGGCGGCCACGCCTCCGCGGCGCAACTGTTGGGAGCAGCCGTGTGGAGTGTAGATGGCGCGAGCGTGCGGATCGAAACCGCACCCATGGGCAAAAAGATGCTGAGCCTTACGGTGAATGCCGCGGCGGAGAAGATGATCCGTCAGGAACTGCAGAAGCTCGGCGCGCCGGCACGGTTCCTCGTGGTGCCGGGAGCAGGCGGAGCGCCTGCGCCGCGGGCTGAGACGGCTCCCATGGCTGGAAGCGTGCAGGAAGCCGCGCTGGCCAATCCCCTTGTCCAGAAGGCGAAGGAAATCTTCAAGGCTGAAGTTCGCAGCGTAGTCGACCTGCGGTCCAAATAGCTCCGATAAAGGAGACACGATGATCAATCCGCTCAAACTCGGTGAAATGCTCTCGCAGGCCAACCAGATGCAAGAGGAAATGAAGAAGAAGCTGGAGCAGACCATCGTCGAGGGGGCGAGCGGCGGCGGCGCGGTGCTGGTCACGATGAATGGCAGAAAGCAACTGCTGAAGCTGCACATCGATCCTGCAGCGGTGACCAGCCTGAGCGGCAATCAGGCGGACGTGGAGATGCTGGAAGACCTGATTGTGGCGGCCGTCAATGAGGCCGGACGGAAGGCGGATGACGCCCTGCAGACAAGCGTGCAGGGCATGCTGGGTGGGTTGAAACTGCCGGGATTAGGCTGAAATTTGGGGAGGAGGTCATGAGGATGACACATGCGAGTCGCAGGAGCTTCCTGCAATTCGGGCTGAGTGCCGCCGGAGCCGCACTCGCTCCACGGTGGGTGCTGGCACAGGCAACGAATGCGCAGCAGAACGCCGCGGCGCAGGATGATCCGGGCACGGTTCCGGTCAAGTCAACCAGGCTCGCCGACAATGTGTATCTGCTGCAGGGCGTGGGCGGCAACATGGCGCTCCAGACGGGATCAGACGGGCTGCTGTTGATTGACGCAAGTTTTGCTCCAGCGGTCCCGCGCATTCGCGAAGCCATCGCCGCGCTTGTGCCCGCGGCGCCTTCCGCTCCAAGCCAGCTCATCAACACGCACTGGCACGGCGACCATACCGGCGGCAATGAGGGCATGCACGCTGCGGGCTTCTCGATTCTGGCGCATCGCCAGACGCGTGACCGGCTCAGCCATACACAGGTGATGAAGCTTTTTCATAGCACCGTTAACCCTTCCCCTGCGGGCGCGCTGCCCACGCAGATCTTTGACAACACGATGACCATCTTCCGCAACGGCGACACGCTCGATCTGGTGCACTTCGCCCCTGCCCATACGGACAGCGATATCTACATCCACTTCAAGAACGCAAACGTGCTGCACCTCGGCGATATCTGGTTCAACGGCATGTATCCGTTCATCGATGAAGGCACGGCCGGCAACATTGACGGCATGATTGCGGGCAGCAAGCAGGGCCTTGAGCTTGCGGATGGCGCGACGAAGATTATCCCCGGCCACGGGCCCCTGGGCACAAAGGATGAGCTTGCGGCGTACCATGAGATGCTCTCCGCGGTGCGTGAAAAGATTGCAGGGCTCAAGAAGCAGGGCCTGAGCGAGCAGGAGGCCCTGGCCAGGAAGCCCACCGCGGAGTTCGACGCCAAGTGGGGCAAGGGATTCATGGCGCCGGATGTGTTTGCCGGCATTGTGTACCGGACCGTCTAAGCGCGGCGGCGAGCAAGGGAGGATCAAGCCGTGTCACGCTATGCCGAGCCGATGGCGAGGCTCATGGAAGAACTGAAGAAGTTGCCCGGCGTGGGCACCAAAACGGCGCAGCGCTATGCGTTTCACATCCTGCGCGGCAGCGACGAAGATGCCGCGTCTCTGGCCGAAGCCGTGCGCGGGCTCAAGGCCAGCCTGCGTCTTTGCTCGGTGTGTAACAACGTGACAGACGTGGACCCCTGCGCCTATTGCGCGAATCCCGCGCGGAATCATCGACTGATCTGCGTCGTGGAAGAGCCCACGAACATCGCAGCCGTCGAGCGCACGCAAGGCTTCAACGGCGTGTATCACGTGCTGCACGGAACGCTCTCTCCCCTGCATGGCGTGGGACCGGACCAGTTGCGGACGCAAACGCTGTTGGCGCGCGTGGAGCGTGGCGAGGTGGATGAAGTGATTCTGGCTACCAGTCCCACGCTGGAAGGCGAGGCCACCGCCAACTGGCTTGCGGGAGCGCTGCGCGGCCAGCCGGTGCGCATCACCCGCATTGCGACTGGCGTGCCGGCCGGCAGTGATATTGAATATGCCGATGAAGTGACGATGGCGCGAGCGCTCGAAGGGCGCCGCGAAGTCAAGCCCTGAAGTGCCGCACGAAGAGGGCCGCGCTAGCCGCGCAGCTTGCTCAACAGATCCTGCGGATGGACCGGCTTGGCGAGGATTTCAAATTCGTATCCCTGCGCGCGCGCCTTTTCCAGCAGGTCGGCGGTGGCAGCCTGGCCGGAGAAGAGGAGAATCTTAATCTTAGGGAGCAGGGCCCGGATGCGAATGGCGGCATCAATGCCGTTCAGGTCGGCCATGATGACGTCGGTGATCAGCATGTCCGGCTGAAGAGTGGCAGCCATCTCGACAGCCTTCTCGCCTGAGTAAACGGGGTGCGCGTCGAACCCGCTCTGATTCAGAATCATGGCCAGGGTGTTGGCAATTACTTGCTCATCATCGACGACAAGAACCTTGGGCTTGGCGTGATTTTCGGGCATACTCTCCTAAAGCTGGTCCTGTAGACGCGGTTTGTCTTTCTGTGAGTCTTGCGGCAATGCGAGCGGCCAAGCCTGGCAGGCCAAACTCGCGAGCACGTGTTGCAATAAGAGCATGATACGCTTTGCCCGCGGGCGAACGCTTGTCAATTTCCACTTCTGACGGCACCCAAGCCGCAAACCTCGTCCCCGCCGGAGTCATCCGGCAAACCGACACTTGGGCAACAGACAGCCCCACGGGGGCTGCCCGCACCGGGAGAACCTTGTCATGCAGCAGACGGAAACCGTGACGCACACACACCAGGCGGGCACCGGGACCATTATCCGCGCCGAACGGATTGAGAAGTATTACGCCCAGCCGAGCCAGAATCGAATCCAGGTGATTGCGCCCACGGACCTGAGCATTGTGCCGGGAGAGATTGTCGCACTGCTTGGTCCGTCCGGCTCCGGCAAATCCACGATGCTGCGGATGCTGAGCGGGCTTTCGCGACCGACCGCGGGCCAGGTGTACTGGCATGAGCAGCCCATCTCCACCAGCGCGATCAATGTCTCGATCGTCTTCCAGAGCTTTGCCCTGTTCCCGTGGCTCACCGTGCTTGAAAACGTGGAAGCGCCGCTGCAGGCGCGCGGTGTTCCGGGCCCGCAGCGCCGCGAGCGCAGCCTGAAGATGCTGGACACGGTGGGACTGGACGGATTCGAAGCTGCGTATCCCAAGGAGCTCTCCGGCGGGATGCGGCAGAGGGTGGGCTTTGCACGGGCACTCGTTGTAGAACCCGAAGTGCTCTTCATGGACGAGCCATTCTCCGCGCTGGATGTGCTGACGGCCGAAAACCTGCGCAGCGAGCTGCTTGAGCTGTGGACCAAGAAGACCATGCCCACGCAGGCCGTCTTTCTTGTCACGCACAACATCGAGGAAGCCGTGCTGCTGGCCGACCGCATCATCGTTCTGGGGCGCAATCCGGGGCATATCCGCACGGACTTCAAAGTGCAACTGACCCAGCCGCGTGACCGCAAGTCGGAGGCCTTCACGCAGCTTGTGGATTACATCTACAAAGTACTGACCCGGCCTGATATTGCACCCGCTGAAGCTCCGGACCAACAGCCTGGTCCCCGCGTGCGCGACCAGCGTCAGATGCGCTACCAGATGCTGCCTCATGCGCGGCCGGGGGGCGTGGCGGGCCTGCTGGAACTGCTGGTGGACAAAGGCGGCCGTGAGGATATCTACCGCCTCGCCGACGATCTTGCTTTTGAAATCGATGACCTGCTGCCCATTGTCGACGCGGCCCAGTTGCTCAGCTTCCTCCAGGTCGAGGAGGGCGATGTGGCTCTGACGGAGACCGGCGCGGAGTTCGCCAATTCCGAGATCCTTCGCCAGAAGGAAATCTTTCGCGAAGCGGCGGAAATGAACGTGCTCTTGCTGCGCCAGATTCGCCGTGCGCTCGAGGCGAAGAGCGATCACACGGTCCCCGAAGATTTCTTCCTCGACATGCTGGACGAGCAGTTCAGCGAGGACGAATGTCAGCGCCAGATGGAGACGGCGATTACCTGGGGCCGCTACGCCGAGCTGTTTGACTTTGACGCGAGCAGGCGGCGGTTTGTTCTGCCAGACGGGCAGGAAGAAGAGGCTGCGGCCCAAGAGGATGCCGAGTGAGAGTGCAGAACACCTTTGGCCGGTCGCTGGTGGCCGTGCGCAGCTGGCCCTTTGTCACGGACCTGGTCATCGGTGCATGCGGACTGGCGATCTTCTTCGGCATGATCCGCATGGGAACCTACTGGCTGGCGAGTCCCATGCCAGATGCGCCCATCTCGCACTCTGTGGGCGCGCTGCCGCTCTATGCCTTCTACTCCATCGTGCGCATCGGCATTGCCTATCTGCTGAGCCTTGTCTTCGCTGTGGCGTATGGCTATATCGCCGCCTATAACCCGCGCGTGGAAGCCTGGATGATTGCGGTGCTCGACATTCTGCAATCCATCCCTGTACTCAGCTTTCTGCCCGGTGTGATGCTGGCCATGATGGCGCTGGTGCCGGGCCATCAACTCGGCATCGAGATGGGCTCCATCCTGCTGATCTTCACCGGGCAGGTGTGGAACATGGCGTTCAGCTTCTACTCATCGCTCAAGAGCATCCCGCGCGAAATGATGGAGGCATCGCGCATCTATCGCTTTTCCGCGTGGCAGCGCTTCTGGCAACTGGAAATGCCGTTCGCGGCGATCGGGCTCATCTGGAATTCCATTGTCTCGGTTGCAGGTGGCTGGTTCTTCCTCATCGCGTGTGAGATGTTCCCGCTCGGCAATCGCTTCTTTCGGCTGCCTGGCCTCGGCAGCTATCTGCAGACGGCGGCTTCTGCCAATCCGGTGGACCTGCATGCGCTGATCTGGGGACTTGTGGTGCTGGTGTTGATTATTGTGGCTACCGATCAACTGCTCTGGCGGCCGCTGATTGCCTGGAGCGACAAATTCAAGTTCGAGCAGGTGGAGTCATCGACACGCGTGACATCGCCGCTCCTCGCGCTTTTTCATCGCTCCAGCTTTCTGGTGCGGCTCCCGGCGCGCTTGTGGGGCACGCTGGATGAGCGGATCTATCAGCGGCTGGCCGCGCGACACCACCAAAGCGCCATCTTGCCGATGGATGGCGAAGGCATTCCCGGCGGCAGAATGCTGCAGGTGGGGCTGGCAGTCTTCGGCGGACTCCTCGCGGTGTGGGGTGGGACGGAAGCACTGCACCTCATTCGCCACGTCACCTGGATGGACGTGCGGTTGCTGTTCCTTGGAGCCGCGGCAACCTTTCTGCGCGTGAATGCAGCGCTGGCGCTGGCCGCTGCATGGACGATTCCGGTGGGCGTACTGATCGGCTTCAATCCGCGGCTGGCGCGCATTCTGCAGCCGGTCACGCAGGTCGTAGCGTCGGTACCGGCCACGGCGCTGTTCCCTGTTCTCCTCGTCGGCCTCATCCGGCTGGGTGGCGGACTCGGGGTGGGCTCCATTGCGCTGATGCTGCTCGGCACGCAGTGGTACATCCTCTTCAATGTGATTGCGGGCGCAATGGCCATTCCTTCAGACCTGAAAGAAGCCGCGCAGCTTTACCGCTTCACGCGGTGGCAGCGCTGGCGCACACTTATCCTGCCCGGCATCTTTCCGTATCTCATTACGGGCCTGGTCACAGCCTCTGGCGGCGCATGGAATGCCTCGATTGTCGCCGAATACTTCCACATCGGTGACCAGACTCTGGAGACGCTGGGACTGGGCGCACAGATCAGCGCCGCTACGGACACCGGGAAATTCTCCACGCTGCTGCTGGCCACCATCCTGATGGCACTGATG
>JBAUTX010000264.1:0-18083 GCA_049582405.1 Occallatibacter sp.
GGGCAGTGCTCCGTGCAGCGGCCACACTCGACGCAGGAGTAGGCTTGCAGGCTGACGAGTCGGGTGAGGTCGGTGCCCGCGACCAGGCCGAAGTCTTCGTCGCCAGCGAGGGGCGGGATGTGGCTGAAGCTCCCGCGCGACAGAAATACGGTGGCCGGGCTGAGCACCAGATGCAGATGCTTGGTGTGGGGAATGATGGGCAGGAAGATGAGGAGGCTGAGGGTGTGCAGCCACCAGAGCATCGTCGCGGCAGGTCCACCATCCGCGACAAAGAACTCGGCGAGATAGGTGACCATGAGAAAGAAGATGAGAAAGGCGATGAAGCCGGATTCCCAGGAGAGCTTTGCGCCGAGCCAGCGCGGGCGCACGAGAAAGCGACGGAGAAACAATCCTAGAATCCCTGCGGCGCAGGCGGCGGCAAAGGCGGCTGCCAAGTAGAAGTAGAACCGGCCGAAGAATCCATCCGGGGAAAGGAACCCGACACCCAGGCCCACGGCGCAGTGGTTCAGGGTGACGAGAGCAAAGGCGCAGAATCCCCAGAAGACAAAGGCATGGGCCAGGCCAGGGAGAGGGCGTTGGCGGATGACCTTGGACTGGAACAGGACCTCGGAGACGAAATCCCAAATGCGGCGGCCGAGAGGAAAGATGCGAAAATCGGCATCCTTTTTTGAATCGAGGATGCGGTGAAGGATTGGACCAAACCTGCTCCAGAAGAGCGCGGCGGAGACGATGGCAAGTCCGGCAAAAATGAACCGCTCGATCTCAGGAAACGGTGCCGGTTCAGCCAGAGTGAAGTGCATCTGGGCTCACCTCAAACTCACAACAATACACGATTGGGCGCCTTGCCGTCGTGACTGTGGTGGACTTGCTTCCGGCTGGCAGGCCGTCGTTTTGATGAGGCCATCGCAAAGGGGTCGGTTCGGGACCGCCTTGCGGTGGCGATCAGGCCTGGCGTGGGGTGTGTTGCAGGTCGAATGCCTGACTATCGCCTGGTCTGCACAATCCTGAGCACGGGCAGCCCAAGCAGGATGAGGGCTGAGCCGATGAAAGAACCCTCGAGGTTGCCGGCAAAGCTCCAGATGAGCACGACTGCGGCGCAGAGGACAAAGATTGCCGGCAAGGCCGGGTAGCCCCAGACGCGGTACGGGCGCTTGATGGCAGGAAGCCGCTTCCGGTAGATGAATACGGTGGTGGCCGTGAGCATGTAGAACAGCCACTCCGCAAAGACTGCGAGTTCGAAGTGTTGCTGGAACTGGCTGAGGAAGAGCAAGAGGATGGTCGCGAGGAGCCCCTGAACGACGAGCGAAACGGACGGGGACTGGAAGCGTGGGTGGATCTGTGCGAAGTCCGGAAAGAAGAGTCCGTCGCGTGCCGCCGCAAAGGGGACGCGAGCGCCGGACATGATTGTTCCATTCAACGTGACGAAGATGGAAAGTGCCATCGCCGCCGCGACAAATCCAGCGCCGCGGGCGCCAGCGACTACAGAAAGCGCCGCGACCGCAGGCCGCTCGCTGGCAGCAATCTGCTGGGCTGGAAGAATGTACTGGATTGCAGCATTGGTTGCCATGAAGAGTACGCCAACAGCAACCAGGCCTCCGATGAGCGCAAATGGGAGGTTACGTTCCGGGTTCCGCACTTCTCCGGCGACCATGGTCAGGTCGTTCCAGCCGTCATAGGCCCAGAGGGTTGCGATGAGGGCCAGCATGAAGCCGCTGAAGCCCCCGGCTGCGTGGGGCAGGGTGGTGCCAAAGTTCGACCATGAACCGGCGATGGACCCGAAGCAGAGACCCGCCACGATCAGAATGAGAACAGCCTTCAATATCGTGAACACGAGCTGAAAGTCTCCGGCTTTCTTGATGCCCAGATAGTTCAAACCCGTGATGAGCCAGGTCACAACGATCGCGAAGATCTGCGACCCAAGCAGGGGCAGATGCCCGTTGATGGGTCTTGATCCAAGCCAGGCAAAAGCGGGGAAGAACTCCAGCGTACGCGCCAGGCCCATGGTGACGGCCGCAATGGAGGCGGGCTTGGCGACTGCGAACCACGTCCACATGTAAAGAAAGGCGGTTGTGTCGCCGTAGGCGCCCCGGAGATAGACGTATTCGCCCCCGGCGTAGGGCAACATGGCCCCGAGCTCCGCATAGGTCATGGCGCCGAAAAGCGAGAGCAGGCCGCCGACGATCCAGGCCAGGTAGACGAGAGTCGATGAACCCGCATCCTGCATCATCTCGCGAGGAACCAGAAAGATACCGCTGCCGATGATGGTCCCGACGACGATCGCGGTGGCCTGACTGGCCCCGAGGACGCGGGGAAGGTCTGCAGGGGCCTGGTTGGGTGGTTCGGGAAGGAGGCTCATGCGGTGATGTGAGGTTAGCACGATGGCGGTGTGCGCTATTGTTGCCCCTGATGCATGCAAGCGCGGCTGACGTGTGATGGGAATCACCGGCTTGAAGCTTTGGTGGCGCTAACATGCAAGGCTGCAGACGATCCGGAATGGTTGGGAAGGAGAGTCCGCACAACCTGCCGTTTGCGGAGCCGCCTGCGTCTGACCGATGAGGAGCGGTCGCGGTATGGATGGACACTGTCGAAAGTGCAAAACACCGCTCAGTTCCCCCTGGAAGTTCTGTCCGATGTGCGGCGCGCCGAACATCGAAGTCGAGCACGTAGAACCACACGCGGGAGAGGTTGAAAAGTCGCCGGCAGAGGGCGCTTTCAGTGGGCTGCTTTTCGGCGTCATTGCAGTGCCAATGCTGCTGATTGTGGGGACGCTGCTTTGCCTGACGGGTCTGGGCGCGATCCTGGGGATCCCGATGATTCTGACGGGAATTCTGGCTCCACTGATCGGGCCGCTGATCGGAATGCGAGCGCATGCAGGGCATTGCCCCTACTGTGGAGCCTCACTGAGCAATCTTGAGAGTACCCATGAAGCGACTTGCCCAGTGTGTAATCGTGTCGTCGCGGTCAAGCGCGGGATGTTTGTGAAGGCGGCCTGAAAACGTGCAAGCGAACGTTTACGCCCCGCTTGGACCTTGGAACGGCAGCGCCAAGACTGCATGCATCAAACGCTCCAGCCGGGGCGTGCGAGGGTGTTTGAATCTGGGTGTATTTTACTCTAATTTATTCATACTAAATTAGTTACGTGGTCTAAGCCGGCCTGAACGGCGGGTGTTAGAATTGGGGTAGTTCATTCACCGGGGTTGCCGCTGCAGACCTCGAAGTCATGGATCGTTCCTTCAACAAGAGATAAGAGACGCGCAAAAGGCTCATGGACCTGAGTGCATCCAGAAAAAGTTTCATTTGGGCACTTGGCCTCCTGGTGTGTGGCATGTCAAGCGCGTTCGCGTTGTCTCCGCCCGATGTCCATACGACGACAAGTGCACCTCCGGTCGCAACCGCGACAGGGGGCTCGGATGCAGCTGACCCTCCCACTCCATCGGGCGTTATGGTCGTTCCGCAGGGGACCCATTTCGTGATTCCCCGGCTTGATGCCGAGCCACGACTCAGCGACTTTCTCGGCTCTTCTCTTCGTTCGCCGGTCGCGAAAAAGATGCTGCGCGTGTCGAACTTTATCCAGCGCTTCCCCAATGATGGAGATCGGGCGACCGCTCCGACGATGGCTTATCTGGGCTATACCCACGAATACCTGTTCATTACATTTGTCTGCAAAGACAAAGATCCAAATCTGGTGCGAGCGCATCTTCTGGCCCGGGATACGCTGGGCGATGACGACAATGTGGAAGTCATGCTGGACACGTTTCACGACCAGCGCCGTGCGTTTGTCTTCCAAACGAATGCTCTGGGGATTCAGGCGGACGCGCTCTACAGTGAACAGACCGGGTACGACTACTCGTTTGACACTGTGTGGGACACCTGGGGCAAGCGAACCCCGACAGGCTATGTGGTGATGATGCGCATTCCCTTTGCGAGCCTTTATTTTGCGAACGCCGACCTGGGGCAGATGCGGACCTGGGGCATCATTCTCGAACGCGTGGTCTCCCATGCAAATGAATATGACTACTGGCCCCGGAGTAATCACAATATTGCCGGGCGATTGACCCAGGATATGGAGGTGGAGGGCTTCCGCGATGTGGAGCACGGACAGAACTTGCAGTTTGAGCCCTATACGCTGGCACGCAGTCTGCGTCAGTTGAACACCGTCAATCAGGACAACCCGTTCTTTGAGGACAAGCACCTGCAAGGCTATGCAGGACTGGATGCGAAATTCATTCTCCACAACAGCCTGGTGCTGGATACGACGATCAATCCGGACTTCAGCCAGGTGGGGATTGATAATCCGGCAACACCGAATCAACGGTTCCCGCCCTATTTTGCAGAAGTGCGGCCGTTCTTTATTGAGAACAGCAGCTACTTCATGACGCCGGTAAATCTTTATTACACCAATAACATTCTTACCCCTCAGTTCGGCGCAAGGCTTACGGGCAAATTGGGTCCGTGGGCAATTGGTGTTCTGGGAGTGGATGACAGGAGCCCAGGGCAGGCAGTGCCGGAGGGAAGTCCCTTGTCCAACACTCGCGCGGGGAACTACGTGGCCCGATTGAACCGCGACGTCGGTCCACTGTCGAATGTTGGATTGATCTTTGCCGATCGGGAATACCAAGGTTCCTTTAATCGCGCGGGAGGACTCGACTATCGGGCGCGGGTGCGAGAGCGCTGGACGTTCACTGGGCAAGCGGTCACTACAGAGACGCGCAACCTGAGTAACTCGACCCCAGGGGAACAACCGTGCGCATTGCACACGCTGAGATGCAGCGGGCAGGCGTATGTGCAGCGGATGAGTTATACCGACCTGCATCGCTTTGCATGGCTTGGCTATAACGATACAGCCGCCGGATATGTGACCGACACAGGGTTCTTCAGAAGGCCCGATGTTCGCGAGCCGAACGGCTATGTGGGCTATACGTTTCGCCCTGCGCATGGCTTTGTTCTGGCGCACGGTCCGGGCGCATATGCCGAACGGATCTGGGACCATCATGGCGTACCGCTCGATTTCTATTTCAACCCCTCGTACAGCGTGAACTTCAAGGCGCGCACTTCAGCGTCCGCATTTCTGGAACTTGGCCAGGACCGGCTGCGGCCCGTGGACTACTCCGCGCTGACGCAGGATGTGGAATACCACAGCGAGACTGCGGGCTTCAATTTTTACAGCTCTCCGGTTTCGTATCTGGCGGTTGGGGGTGGCTATTATCAGGGGACGGTGGTCAACTATGCACCGCCGAACAATCAGGGCCCGGGGCCAGTCAATGTTGCATCACCGAATCTGAATTTTGAGATCAAGCCCTTTCATGCCATCGATCTGCAGAATGATTATGTGTTTACACATTTCACGGATCTAAATACCGGCGCCCTGGTGTACGACAACCACGAGCTCATCTCGCGGTGGAACTATCAGCTGACGAAAGCAGCCTCATTCAATTTGATTGGGCAATATATCTCGACGTTGCCGGATTCGCAGCTGACGGACTTGCCGGAATCGAAGACTCTTTTTGCAGATGCATTGTTCACGTATATGCCTCATCCGGGGACGGCGCTGTATGTGGGGTATATCGGGAATTTTGCAAATCTTGATCGAGCCCTATGCACGCGCACGAGCACGGGCCAATGCAATCTCAGCGATCCGATCCTTCCCCTGGACAACTCCTCGATGATGAATGATGGCAAGACGATCTATGTCAAGCTGTCCTATTTGCTGCGTTTTTGATTCGGCCTTTTGGCACGATGTGGATGCTTCTTGTCCCCCGCGCAGGAATCGTCAAGATGCTGGATGGATCGTTCCGCGACATTCTCCAAAGCCAATGCGGGGACAGCCTTCCTTCTGGGCAAACGCACGGAAAATGACTGTATCCCCGTCCTCAAGATATGTACGTGTCTCTCCGCTTGGAAGCTGGATGGGTTGATGATTTGCCGACTTCTCCAGGAGGCAACCTTCGCTGCCGGGCAACGGGCCGGAGATGGTTCCGGTCGCAATCAGGTCGCCGGGACGAAGATTACAGCCGTTGCTCGTATGGTGCGCGGTCATCTGCTTCAGGCTCCAATAGAGGCTGGAAGCGTTGGATGTGGTCAGGAGGAGCGGCGCGAGCTGCATCTGATGCATGCGTTCCGACTGAAGATAAACCTCCAGCCGCAGGTCCATGGCGTCTGTTGCGGCCGACGGAGACTGGAGATAGGGCAGAGGCGCGGGATCGCCCGCAGGTCGATCTGGCACAGGGACGCGATAGGGAGCGAGCGCATCCATAGGTACGATCCACGGCGAGATGCTTGTCGCGAAGCTCTTCCCGAGGAAAGGCCCGAGAGGTTGATACTCCCACGCCTGGATGTCGCGGGCCGACCAGTCATTCACGAGGCACAAGCCGAACATGTGCTGATCCGCTTCGGCGATGGGTATGGGCTGACCAAGGGGATTGCCAGGGCCGATGAGGGCGCCTAGTTCCAATTCGAAATCGAGGGACCGTGTTGGACCAAAGACGGGTCCGCTTGAAGCGGCCTTGATCTGTCCGCAGGGTCTGCGAACCGAATGGCCGCTGACAACGATGGAAGAGCTGCGTCCGTGGTAGCCAATGGGAATGTGCTTGTAGTTGGGTAGAAGCGGATTCTCGGGGCGAAAGAGGCTTCCGACACGCATGGCGTGATGGATGGATGCGTAGAAGTCTGTGTAATCGCCGACGGCGACTGGCAACACCATTTCTGCGTCGCGCTGCGGAGTGAGGTGTTGGCTGATGCGCTTTCGGAGGGCTGCATCGGTCGTGTCCGCACTGAGAAGGGATGTCAGATGATGCCGCAGATGGGTCCACGCAGCCGGACCGAGAGCCAGCAGCGGATTGAGGCGGTCATCGGAACACGCAGCGATGAGTGGCTCAGGCAACGCCGCAAAGATGCCGGCCTGCACGCAGGTGTGCAAATCAAGAACCTGATCGCCAATTGCGATGCAGAGATGCGGTTCACCTGCATGTTTGAATGCGCCGTAGGGAAGGTTCTGCAGGGGAAAATCAGAGGATGGATCGTTTGCGCTGTCGATCCAGCTTCGTTGACTTAGAGCCATCCCAGAGCCTCCAGGTCCTCGAAGGGTTCTGTAAAAGAGCAGGATCCAATGGACATGAGGAAGTTGTCTCTCAGCTCGGCAAGATGCCGGATGCTCCACCGATGCGATCTCCATTGAACGAAATCCTGAGCAACGGTCCAAGCGGAGGGATCCTGCTCGGCAAGCAACGCTGCTGCATTGTGAAGGCTTCCACGTTGGTGAAGCAAAGCGGCGGCACAGCAAAAGTTGAGAAAGCCATGCATCCAAACCGCCGGCGCATCCGGAGCGCTTGTCACCGGGTGGGACGATCGAATGGGATGATGCAGGCCAGCCGTGGCTTTGAAGCGAAGGTGGTGGGCTGCGAGGCATTGCAGAGTTGCGGCAACAGTATCAACATCGGGGAACGCTTCGGGACTGACTCCGCCCATGCGCAACTTGACTCTGCCGCCGACGGAAGCGATCGCGGAGAGGAAATCTTCCATCACGCGATGGAAAGGAATCTCAAAGTACATTGTGACGTTCGGCGGCATGATCTTACCGAGTGCATGGACCTGGGAAACTTCATCTATTTTCACTTCGACCATGCGCACGCAAAAGCCCGCATTCAACAGGTCACTGATCTTTGCCCATGGATCTGAAAAGGCCCCTGAGGCACTGAGTGGAATCATGCCGAGGTCCGCCGGCGAGATTGCAGAAAGGGTGGGGACGTGCGCAAGGCCGATGACAAGACAGCCGAGTGCATCCGCGCGCGGTCCCACTAAGTAGTGCCGGTAATCCTCGATTGCTGTGGGCAGGGGAAGACTCGCCGGCGGAAACAATCCGGCGTAGTCAAAGAGACCTGACAGCAGGCGACGAAGCGCGGTTACTTTTTGCGAGGCTTCGCTGTCTCGGGTTTGATGAAGCGCTTCTTGAGTCCTTGCCAGCATTCGAAGTACTCGTGTTGGAGGATGCGGGTCTGCATAGCAAACGCCGTCGGGTGTACCACCAGTTGCGTTTCAAACATGAAGGCCAGCGTATTGCTGAGATACTGCGGCTTCAGTTCGGCGCTGGTCGCGCGTTCAAACGTTTCCGCATCAGGTCCGTGGCCCGCCATGCAGTTGTGGAGACTCGCTCCACCGGGGAGAAATCCTTCGGCTTTTGCATCATAGGCGCCAAAAACGAGCCCCATGAACTCATTCATCAGATTACGGTGGAACCACGGCGGGCGAAAGGTATGCTCGGCGACCATCCAACGCGGAGGAAAGATTGCGAAGTCGCAGTTTGCCGTCCCTGGGATTGTCGATGGTGCAGTGAGCACGGTGTAGATGGACGGGTCGGGGTGATCGAACGAAACCGTGTTGATGCAATTGAAGCGTGCGAGGTCGTATTTATACGGCGCGTAGTTGCCGTGCCAGGCGACGATGTCGAGCGGGGAGTGGTCAATCGAGGCATTCCAGAGCTTGCCCATGAACTTGGCAGTGATGCGGAAGTCTCCATCGCGCTCTTCAAACGAAGCTACGGGATAGAGGAAGTCACGCGGGTTGGCCAGGCCATTGGCGCCGATGGGGCCCAGTTCAGGAAGACGGAACGGTTGCCCATAGTTCTCGCAGATGTATCCGCGCGCCTGACCTTCTTCCAGGACAACGCGAAACTTGATACCGCGGGGTATGACGCAGATCTCGCCCGGACCTGCCTCCAGAATTCCCATCTCCGTATGGAAGATGAGTCTGCCGAGTTGCGGAACGATCAGCAGTTCCCCATCCGCGCAGTAAAAGAAGCGATCTTCCATGGATCTGTTGGCCGCATAGAGATGGATGGCAACGCCCGTCTGCAGTGCAGGGTCGCCATTGCCGCCATATGTGACGATGCCTTCGACAAAGTCGGCGGGCTGCTCGGGGATTGGGAGTGGATCCCAGCGGAGTTGGTTGGGAGTGGCGGCTGTCTCGTGAAAGGGGCCGCTACGCATGTGAAGGGCGGGAAGAGGCTCGTACGGCTTGTGCGTGACAGAAGGGCGAATCCGGTAGGTCCAGGTGCGACGATTGACTGCACGCGGGGCCGTGAACGGCGAGCCGCTCATCTGTTCCGTGTAGAGGCCGAGAGGATGCTTCTGCGGCGCATTCTGTCCGACGGGAAGACCGCCGTCGACTGCCTCCGTGGCGAACTCATTGCCAAATCCTGACTGATACTGACGATTGCTGGGCATGGATGGGGCCTCTCACAGTTGTCCAGAACGTGCGCGCCTCTCGGCCTCGTGCATCGCGTCGTAGATCTGCTCAAAGCTGGTCACTGCGAACAGCAGCTTGTGCAGTTCATCCACTTTTACCGGCGTCTCCAGTACCTCGTCCAGTGAAAAATCATGGATTGCACACTTGCCACCGATGACATGCATGCATTCGCCGTGAGAACTGATGAGTCCGCTGCCATAGACCTTGATGCGGCCATGCTGCCGGATGACGCCAAACTCGACGGTGTACCAGAAGAGGCGGCCAAGCTTCTCCAGTACGTCAAGGTCCGTGATGGAGGCACAAACCCGTCCATAGTGTTCGAGGAAGTCTGCAAACACCGGGTGCGCATGCATCGGAACATGTCCAAAGACATCGTGAAAGATATCGGGCTCCGGCGTGTATTCGAGTGAGTCGCGGCTTCGGAGCCAGGTGGTGGTGGGAAACCGGCGCGTCGCCAGCATTTCAAAGAACGCCGGGGCAGGAAGAAAGCCGCTGACGGGCGTGGAACTCCAGCGAGTGCGAGGTGCAAGGCGTGCACTGACGGCGGCAAGATCGGGGAGCCGGTCGCGCTGCAGCCCAATAATTTCAAATCCCTCGAGATATTCGCGTGCCGCATGGTGTTCGAGCTCGGGCAGGACGCGGTCGGCCAGTTCGGCCCACACAGCATGTTGTTCGGGCGTATAAGCCTGATAGTCCTGCTCGATCAAGTACGCCGAGGCGAGGGAATCCATCGCAATCGTCATGTTGCCTCTCGATGCGCTCACAGATTGCCGCGAGCCATCTGTTCCCGTTCGATGGCCTCAAAGAGCGCCTTGAAATTTCCCTTGCCAAAGCTGCGGCTCCCCTTGCGCTGGATGATCTCGAAGAAGAGAGTCGGCCGATCTTCAACGGGGCGCGTGAAGATCTGCAGCATGTAGCCCTCATTGTCGCGATCGACAAGGATTCCCAAATCCTCCAGCTGGTCAAGGGGCTCATCGATCTTTCCGACGCGGGCCTGCAGTTCCGTGTAGTACGCATGAGGAACATGGAGGAACTCAATGCCCTGGTCCCGCATGGATTGGACGGTGTGAAGAATGTCTTGCGTGGCGAGCGCGATGTGCTGCACTCCCGGTCCGTTGTAGAAATCCAAGTATTCCTCGATCTGGGATTTCTTACGGCCTTCGGCGGGTTCATTAATCGGGAATTTGACAAAGCCATTCCCATTTGCCATCACCTTCGACATGAGGGCGGAGTACTCCGTGGAAATGTCCTTTTCATCAAAGTGTTGATAGAGCGAAAACCCCATGACGCTGGAGTAAAAATCGACCCACCTGTCCATCTCATGCCAGCCGACATTCCCGACCATATGGTCGATGTGTAACAAGCCGACGGGCCGGGCGAGAGGATCATGCTCGATGACGCGGAAGCCCGGAAGGAACGGCCCGGAATAGTCCTTGCGCTCCACGAAGGTGTGAATCGTGTCCCCATAGGTCGCAATGCTGGAGAGGACGACTGTGCCGTGTTGATCCGACAGCACGGAGGGTTCAGCGATGCTTCTGGCGCCGCGGCGAGTGGTTTCACGCCAGGCGCTGTTTGCATCCGCGACGAGGAGCCCGATGGCATGCACACCATCGCCATGGCGATGTACATGCCATGCGAGAGGGCTATTGTTGCGCAGGGCCGTGGTGAGGACAAAGCGAACTTTTCCCTGCGCCAGGACATAGGACGCACGATCGCGCTGGCCTGTCTCGGGACCGGCATAAGCTACCAGCGACATGCCCATGGCGGTGCGGTAAAAGTGAGCCGCCTGGCGCGCATTGCCGACGTAGAACTCGACATGATCTGTTCCCTGGAGTGGAAGGAAGTCCGCGCTGAGAGACTTGAGTGCTTCAATGGCAGGATCGACCGTGACGGTCGCGTGTGCTGTGCCCATGCCAATTCCTCCTCTGCCGGGAGCGCTTGAAAAGGGGATTCACGCTGCACGCCCGGCTACCGATTGGCGACACTGCAAGCATAGGTGGCTGCCCAGCCCGCGAGAATGCCGGTTAGAAGAAAAATGGACAGCATGACTTAACGAGATTAGGGATAATAGGGTGGTTGCTTAAGGAACGAAGGTAGATGACGCATAAGACTGATCCAACCCATGTCGAGCTGGACTCGATTGCATGGAAGATTCTCGAGAGCCTCCAACAGAATGCGCGGTTGTCGTTTGCCGAGTTGGGCAGGAAGGTAGGCTTGTCGACACCCGCCGTTGCGGAGCGTGTCCACCGGCTCGAGGAGGCCGGCGTAATCACCGGCTATCATGCGACGGTGGACCCTGCACGTCTTGGCATGCCGATCCATGTATTGATCCGACTGACAATTCCCGGTGGCGAATTGCAGGTGAGCCGGGCGGTGACGGCGCTCAAGGAACTGCCTGAAATCAATCGCTGCCACCGGATCACGGGGGACGAGTCATTCATTCTCGAAGCGCATGTCGTTTCCGTGCGACATCTGGAGTATTTGATCGATCGGCTTTCCGCGTATGGCGCTACGTCTACATCAACGGTGCTATCGTTGCCCGTGGAGCGCAATGAGTACGTGCTGCGCCAGATTGAAGCCTTTCGCAAATACCTGTAGCATCGGTGGCGGTGCAACGCATCGAGGTGAGTTGGAGTGGAGTGACGTATGCATGGGGGCAATGGGAGCGAGTCGGGCATGAATAAGGTCTGGCCAGACGCGCGGAGTGCGCTGGACGGGCTTGTTCGGGATGACATGCTGCTGGCGATTGGTGGATTCGGATTGTGCGGCATTCCCGAGGCGTTGATTCTTGCGTTGCGCGAAACAGGGGCAAGGAATCTGACGATCGCAAGCAACAACGCAGGCATCGACGATTGGGGCCTTGGATTGCTGCTGCAGACGCGGCAGATCAAGAAGATGATTTCGAGCTACGTCGGTGAGAATGCGGAGTTCGAGCGGCAGTTTCTGGCCAGGGAGCTGGAGGTGGAGTTCTGTCCGCAAGGGACCCTGGCGGAACGGATGCGAGCCGGGGGCGCGGGTATTCCCGGTTTCTATACCCGGACCGGGGTCGGTACTGTGATTGCCGAAGGGAAAGAGCATAAGGAATTTGATGGGACGACATACATTCTTGAGCGAGGCATTCGAGCGGATGTCTCCCTCGTAAAAGCGTGGAAGGCCGATACGCTCGGGAACTTGCTTTACCGGCGCACGGCGCGCAACTTTAACCCTCAAGTTGCGACCTGCGGCAGGGTGACCGTCGCGGAGGCGGAGATCATTGTGCAGGCCGGCGAGTTGGATCCGGATGAGATTCATACGCCCGGCATTTTTGTGCAGCGCGTCGTCCACAATCCGCACCCCGAAAAGCGCATTGAGCGCAGAACGGTTCGAAAGGACTAAGCACCGTGGGATGGACTCGGGAACAAATGGCAGCGCGAGCCGCGCAGGAGCTGCAGAACGGCTACTACGTGAACCTCGGCATCGGAATTCCGACACTGGTAGCAAACCATATTCCTAAAGGCATGACGGTGATCTTGCAGTCGGAAAATGGACTGCTCGGGATGGGCCCGTATCCGCGCGAGCATGAGGTGGATGCTGACTTGATTAATGCCGGCAAGGAGACCGTGACGTTTGTGGCTGGAGCCTCCACGTTCTCCAGTGCAGATTCCTTTGCGATGATCCGTGGTGGACATGTCGATCTCGCCATTCTTGGCGCCATGCAGGTATCAGAGCGGGGCGACCTTGCAAACTGGATGATTCCGGGCAAGCGCGTCAAAGGAATGGGCGGCGCAATGGATCTGGTGTCGGGAGTCCAACGCGTCATCGTCGTGATGGAGCACAATACGCCGGATGGCGGCCCAAAGCTCCTGCCCCAATGCACTCTCCCCTTGACCGGAGCGCGGGTCGTGCATCGAGTCATTACAGATCTTTGCGTGGTGGATGTGACGCCCTCTGGATTTGAGGTCATCGAGCTCGCAGACGCTGTGACGCGGGAGCAGGTTCAAGAGCGCACTGCATCTGAACTTCACTTTCATTGAGGGAAGGGCCATCGAAGGCGTCAATCTGCCCATCTGGGGCTGCGTTTCTCAAGGAATGCAGCGATCCCTTCGCGAAAGTCCGCAGTTTCGCGCACCTGCGCATTCGCATTCATCGCCAGCTCGGTTGCATGGTCAAGCCACGCCTGATGCTGAGCGGCCATGAGACGCTTGGTGGCAGCCAGAGACTGGGGACTGTTCGCCACGAGCGTTTTGGTGAGTTCTCGGATGCGGGTCTCAAGTTGATCCTGCAAGACAACCTCGGTGACCAGGCCAAGGCGATTCGCTTCTTCGGCATCAAAGAAGCGGGCCGTGAGGAGGAGGTCCCGGCTGCGCTTGTCGCCTAACTGAATCGCGAGATATGCGGAGACGAGTGCAGGAACAAAGCCGATGCGTGCTTCTGTGAAGCCAAATTTTGCGTCTTGGGTCGCAAGGGTGAAATCGCAGATCATAGCAAGGCCGGTGCCACCTGCAATCGCGGGCCCGTGGACAGCAGCGATCGTTGGCAGAGGCAACTCATAGAGAGTGCGAAACAGGTGCGCAATCCGCTCGGCATCTTCTCGATGCTCGATGGGGGACTTGCTGTGCATGGACTGCAGCACCGTGAGGTCGAGGCCGGAGCAGAAGGCCTTTCCTGCGCCGCGAAGAACGAGGACGCGAACGCCTGAGCGATCCGCGTCCTCGAAGGCTGCAATGAGTTCCCGTTGCATTTCCGGTGTCATCGCATTGCGGCGCTCGGGCCGGTTGAGCAGGACCGTGCGGACGCTGGCCGCATCCTGAACTTGTATGGTCGCGTAATTCACAGATCTCCAGTTTGCTTTAAGTGTCGCTGTTACGGTTTGGGTAGGGATTCCTGGCCGGTCTTTGCAGCATGTGCAACGGCGATGGCATGACTCTCACGCAAGAGTGCTTCCATCCCAACAATGGAGGGAAGAAACGCACCTTTTTCGTGAAGTGTCTCAATGAGCACCTCCGTAGGTATGTTGCCGATCATCGCATCTTGCGCAAACGGGCACCCGCCCAGCCCACCCAGAGCACCGTCAAAGCGGCGGCATCCAGCATCGTAGGCAGCCCGGATCTGCGCAGGAGCATCGGCTCGCCTTGCATGTAAGTGCACGCCAATCTCCAGCCTCGGAAACGCCGCGAGGACCGCGCGTACAGTTTCTGTGATCCGCTCCGGCGAAGCAAGTGCCACCGTGTCAGCCAGGGAAATCTGGTGTACACCGCTTTCTGTGAGGAGATCGCATGCGTCTACCACTTCTTCAACGCTCCATGCCTCGCCGTATGGATTGCCGAAGGCCATCGAGATATATGCGACGACCTTTCGCTCGGCTTCATCCGCTCGGGTGACGACGGCTTCCAGCGCTTCGACGCATTCCTCCATGGTCTGATTCTGATTGCGATGCAGGAACTCTGCAGAGATTGAGTAGGGAAAGCCAAGCGTCTGCACGGCACGGGTTGCGATGGCCCGTTCCGCGCCCCTTTCATTTACTACGATTCCGATGATCTCCACATCGTCAGGTGGAGCAAGGAGTTCGAGCACCTTCTCGGAGTCCGCCATTTGCGGAACCGCACGGGGTGAGACAAAGCTTACGGCGTCAATATGGCGGAAGCCGGCATCGATGAGGCGACGCAGGTAGGCAGCCTTCACCGCCGTTGGAATCTGCGCGGTCATGCCCTGCCAGGCATCTCGTGGACACTCGATCAACTTGATCTGTTCTCGCATAGAGGCTTCCTTAGCGACTGCGCACAGCGAGACTCGGAGTCTAGCCGCGAGAGGGATAGACTTTCAAAATCTCGCGGCCGATGACCATGCGTTGAATTTCGCTGGTGCCTTCGCCGATGGTGCATAGCTTTACGTCGCGATAGAACTTCTCAACGGGATAGTCCTTGATGAATCCATATCCCCCGAAGAGTTGCACTGCGTTGTTGCAGATGCTCACCGCGACCTCGCTCGCGAACAGTTTCGCCATCGCGGACTCGCGTGTGACCTTGCGCCCCGCATCCTTGAGCACCGCGGCGCGTTGCGTGAGAAGGCGTGCCGCGTCGAGTTCCGTCGCCATATCGGCGAGTTTCCATTGAATTCCCTGGAATTCAGCGATGGCTTTCCCAAACTGACGCCGCTCTTTGACATCTTTGACTGCGGCATCCAGAGCGCCACGTGCCATGCCAAGTGAAAGCGCTGCGATCGAGATGCGTCCCCCGTCGAGGACTCGCATGGCATCGACGAAGCCTTCGCCCTCAACGCCCAGGAGATTTTCGGCAGGGATTTCGCAATCTTCAAAGAGAAGTTCGCTGGTGTCACTTGAGCGGAGGCCGAGCTTGTTTTCTTTCTTCCCGGGCCGAAAGCCTTTTGTGCCCTTTTCGATAACAAACGCGGAGAGGCCGTGTGTGCCTTTGCTCTTGTCCGTAACGGCAATCACCACGGCCACGTCGGCGTAGTGGCCATTGGTGATAAAGGTCTTGCTGCCGTTGAGCACATAACGGTCGCCCCTCCTGACTGCGGTGGTACGAGCGCCGCTTGCATCCGATCCGGAGCCGGGCTCTGTGAGTCCCCAGGCGGCCAGCCACTCGCCTGTTGCAAGACGGGGAATATACTTGCGCCGCTGCTCTTCATTCCCGGCAAGAAAGATGTGGTTGGTCCCGAGCGAATTATGAGCGGCTACCGTGATGCCAATGGAGGCGTCTACCGCGGAGAGTTCCTCGATGGCCAATACATAGTCCACATAGCCCAGCCCCGCACCCCCGTATTCGGGCGGGAAGATGATGCCAAGAAGTCCCATGTCACCGAGAGATTTGATGGTCGCAAGAGGGAACTCGCTTGCTTCATCCCACTTCATGATGTTGGGAGCAATTTCTCGTGCGGCGAAGTCCCTGATTTCTTTGCGAAGTTGCTCCTGCTCCCCAGTGAGAACGAAAGGGTAAAGACTCTGTGCCGGTTCTGCAGCCACTGACATGTTGGTGCTCCTTCAAAGCATGATTGCGAACAGACGATCTGTACAACGGCGGTTGAGGCCAAGATACGGCATGGCGTTATTGACTGTGCACATCCTTACGTTTGCAGTACCCCTGGATTGAAACGCGCGACTTCAGGATTCAAAGCGCAGGCTTCAAGAGCGGTGATGAGGACGTCTCGCGTTGAGGCAGGATCAAGAATCGCATCGATCCAGAGTCGCGCTGCCGCATAGCGGGGGTCGGCCTGCGCATCATAGCTGGCCAGAATTTCGTTGTGCAGAGCCTGCTTTTCCGCCTCGGTAAGCACTCGTCCGCCGCGCTCCATCTGCTTTGCGCGCACCTCGGCCAGGGTGTTTGCTGCAGAGGCGCCGCTCATGACTGCGTAACGGGCAGTGGGCCAGGCGAAAATAAACCGCGGGTCGTAGGCTTTTCCGCACATGGCATAGTGGCCTGCGCCAAAACTTCCGCCAAGGATGACGGAAATCTTCGGCACGACGCTTGTGCTGACTGCGGACACCATCTTTGCGCCTGCGCGGATGATTCCGGACCACTCGGCGTCCTTGCCGACCATAAAGCCGTTTACATCATGGAGGAAGATCAATGGGACAAGGTTCTGGTTGCAGTCCATGATGAAGCGCGCTGCTTTCTGCGCACCCTCGGTGTAGATGACGCCACCCACTTCAATGCGCTTTGCGCCTGCAGAGGGCCCCATGGAAACCGTCTGCATCTGGTTGGTCTTCTGGTTCGCTACGATGCCAACAGCAAAGCCGCCGATTCGGGCGTAACCGCAGAGAACGGTGCGGCCGAAATCCTCCCTGTATTCATCAAACTCGCTGCGGTCTACCAGTCGTGCAATGACCTCGCGCATTTCGTAGGTGTTGCTGGCGCCGGGCTCAGGACTCAGCAAGCCGTACAGGTCCTCTGGCGCATATCTTGGTGCGTCCGCTGCCGGATCAAATGGATTGCGCGAAAACGCGGTTGCCTGGCCAGGGAGACCGTGACGCGAACCGAGTTTGTCGACCAGGGATCGCATCCGCGCGATGCAGTGAGCGTCGTCAGGCTCTTTGAAATCGACGGTTCCTGAGATCTCCGCATGCATGGTGGCGCCACCCAACTCTTCCGGATCGGTTTTCTGGCCGATTGCGGCCTGAACCAGGGATGGGCCGGCGAGAAACAAGCCAGATCCTTCCGTCATGAGAACGGTGTCGGTCATCACGGGCAGATAAGCGCCTCCGGCGACGCACATGCCCATGATGGCAGTAATCTGGGGAATCCCCAACGAACTCATGACGGCGTTGTTCCGAAAGACTCGACCAAAATCGTCTGTGTCGGGAAAGACATCTTCCTGCAAGGGCAGGAAAACGCCTGATGAGTCAACCAGATACAGCGTAGGAATACGGTTGCCGAGCGCAATATTCTGCGCGCGGAGCACCTTCTTGGCGGTCATCGGGAAGAATGCGCCCGCCTTGACGGTGGCGTCATTGGCGATGACCATACAGATTCGCCCACATACGCGGCCGATTCCGGTGACCACACCTGCACCGGGCGCGCCACCGTACTCGCCATACATCCCGTATGCAGCCCACAGACCCAACTCGAGAAAGTCAGCATCCTCATCGAGCAGGAGCTTGAGCCGTTCACGGACTGTCAGCCGCCCTTTGGCACGCTGCGCTTGCGCTGCTTTGGCGCCGCCCCCGCCTCGAATGGCTTCCTCTTCTGCTCTCAGGCTCTTCAGAAGATTTAGGAGCGCCGAGCGGTTTGCGGTGAAGCGTGGGGCGTTCCCATCCAGTCTTGACTCCAGTTTGTTCTCAGGTCTTAGCTGCTCAGCCATCGTATTCCCAGGTCAAACTTGGCGACTATATCACTTTGGATGGTAGG
>JBAUTX010000265.1:0-3159 GCA_049582405.1 Occallatibacter sp.
GTGCGTAGCTCGCCATGATGACAATGTCGCTGTTCCGTTCCAGCCCCGTCATCCAGGCCGCGTCGCCCAGTGCCGCACCCATGTTTGGCGTGGGCGTGCCCTCGCGAGTTGCCCACTCACCCACAAAGATCTTCGGACCGTTGCGGTCGGTCTTGTCATAGTGCGCCGCATCGTGGAAGTTCTGCGTCGCGCGCACATAGAAGTGGTCATCGATGACGTCAGGCGTGGCGCCCTTCACCGGTGTGGTGGCGATCAACTGCAGGTTGGGATACTTCGCCTTGATTGCCTTGTAGAACTGCGCGTAGCGCCCGTCGTAACTGCCCGACTTGTCAAACCAGTCCTCGTTGCCAATCTCCACATACTTCAGCGCGAACGGCGCCGGATGACCGCCCTTGGCGCGTGCGGCTCCCCACTTGGTGTCCGTTCCGCCGGTCACATACTCGATCTCGTCCAGCGCGTCCTGCACATACGGTTCGAGGTCCGCCCCTGGCTCCACATGCTCGCCCTTCAGCGAGTAGCCGGCATACACAGCCAGCAGGGGCTGCATGTGCAGATCCTCGCACCACTCCAGGAACTCCAGCAGTCCCATGCCATCTGACGAGTGATAATTCCACGGGCTCGGATGCGTTGGCCGATCGACCAGCGGCCCAAGAGTCTTCTTCCACTCGAAGCGCTCCTTGATGGTGTCGCCCTCCAGGTAATTGCCACCGGGGAAGCGCAAGAACTGCGGGTGCATCGCCGCCATCTTCTCCATGAGGTCCATTCGGTTGCCGTTCGTCCGGTTGTGATAGGTCGGCGGGAACAGCGAAACCAGATTCAGCCACAGCGTTCCGGGGTGGCCTACCGTGATCCTGAGGTGGTTCGTGGCAGAGGGCTTCATGTCGCCGACGGTCGTCAGGGTAAAGTGGTACTCCTTCCATGCGCTTCCGATGCCGGATACGGTCGCCTTGGCTACCACTTTGCCGGTGTTGTTCTCAACGAGCGTGACCATCACAGGGCCCAGATCGGCCGTGCTGGTCTTTGCGTAGAACGAGCCTTTGTACAGGGTGTTGGGCCGCAAGGCCATGCCCCAGTAGCCCACATTCAGCAAGCCCGCCTCATTCGTCGGATCGGCCTTCTCCACATCCAGCTGCATGCTGTTCGGGAGCGCTTCGCTCGGCCCGGTGGACTTGTCCGGCGTGATCTTAGCTTCCGCGTTGCCTTGTTCCACCAGGTACCAGTCCTGGATGCCATCCCAGCTTGCATGGAAGGTGCGGTTCCGTACCATCTCCGCATACAGTCCGCCGTCGTAGGAGTAGTTGATCTCCTCGGTCATCAGGCCATACAGTGTCGGGCTGACGGCAGCTGCCGGCTGGTCGGGATGCAGCGTCAGCTTGACCGGCGCATTCTGGGCCAGCGCAAACGTGGCGGACAGGGCAAAGGCAGCCAGCGCAGTCACTCTGGCAAACGTTTTCTCGTGCATGGACAGTCCCCCTCAAAATCAAATGCCGAGCCAGTATAACGCCTGCCAGTCGAACGCTGTCCAGCGCCATCCTGCTCTACAGGATCCAGCCTCCGCCCACGACCTCATCCCCGTCGTAGAACACTGCGGACTGCCCCGGCGTGACGGCGCGCTGCGGCTCGTCAAATGTTGCGAGCACCTCGTCCGTGCTTGAACCCGGCTCCAGCATCGCCCAGGCAGGCTCATGCCGGTGACGGATCTTGATTTTCACCCGCATCGGCCGATCGAGTTGCGGAATGCCGATCCAATTCACGCGGTTCGCGCGCAGCGTCTGCGTCGCCAGCTCGGCATCGGCGCCCACCGTCACACGATGGCTCGCCGGATCAATCTGCAGCACATACAGCGGCGTCGGCGATGCCACCCCGAGTCCCTTGCGCTGGCCGACCGTGAAGTTCGAAATCCCCTCGTGACAGCCCAACACCTCGCCAGTCGACGCGACCAGTTCTCCTGCGGTCTCCGGCATCGTTTCGCCCTGGTCCTCAAGATACGCCGTCAAAAACTGCTTGTAGTCGCCGCCGGGAATGAAGCAAATCTCCTGCGAATCCGGCTTCTCCGCCAGGGCCAGCCCATGCCGGCGCGCCTCGTCGCGTACCTCCGGCTTGGTCAGCCGCCCCAGCGGAAAGAGCGTATGCGCCAGCTGCGTCTGCGTCAACCCGAAGAGAAAATACGTCTGGTCCTTGGCCAGGTCGGCAGGACGCTTCAGGATCCAACGCCCGCGCATCGGATCGTACTCGTTGATGGCATAGTGGCCCGTCGCAATCCGGCTCGCCCCAATGGAACGCGCCGTCTGTAAAAGCTGGTCAAACTTCAGGTGATTGTTGCAGAGGGAGCAGGGAATCGGCGTGCGCCCGGCCAGATACTCTGCCACAAACGGCCGCACCACATCGTGCTCAAACCGTGCCTCCTGGTTGACTACGTAGTAGGGAATACCAAGCTGCCGCGCCACCCGCCGCGCGTCATACACATCGTCCAGCGAGCAGCAGCGACCCGCCTTCGGTGTATCGGGAATGCCATGCTTGCCGGCCAGCCGTGTCTGGTCCCAGAGCTGCAGCGTGAGCCCGACTACGCTCTCGCCTGCATGGGCCAGCATCGCTGCCGCCGTCGAGGAATCCACCCCGCCGGACATGGCAACGGCAATCGTATCGCGCTCAGGCATCACTCCTTCCAGTATACGACCAAATCGGTCCGGTTCTCACCGCGCAATCGCCTCGGGGCGTGTATCAAGCCTCAATCTTTCAAACGATTGACTGATTATCACTTGAGTTTGCAGACGGGTGTGTCGAACAGCTTGGAATCGAGATTTTTGGGGAGTCCGCTCTGCCGATCTGACCCCACGAGCACAACCTCCGGAGCGTGGTGTGTCTAGCCCAGCGTCCCTGCCGCCAGCGGCGACACGGCGCGGAGCTTCTCCACGGCTTCCGGCACAACGCGCAGCACGTGGTCCACATCGGCTTCGGTTGCGGTTTTCAGCAGGCTGAAGCGCAGGCTCGCCCGGGCGCGCGCCTTGTCCAGCCCCATGGCCAGGAGCACATGGCTCGGCTCGGTCGCCCCGGAGTGGCACGCCGACCCGCCAGAGACGGCCACGCCTTTCAGATCCAGCGCAATCACCAGCGCCTCACCCTCCACCTGGTCGAACCAGAGATTGGTCGTGTTCGCCG
>JBAUTX010000266.1:0-16801 GCA_049582405.1 Occallatibacter sp.
CCGGAGCACGGTCGCATTTGCCATGCATGTGGCGGGCTTCCAGCCACGCGCAGAGCCTCGGGTCGAAGATGTCAGGCTGTCCATGCCAGAACTCAGGATTCAGGCCGCACTGAATCTGCAAGTGATCCAGTTGAAGCTCAATAACCGAAATGTCCTTAGGAAAATAGCGGCGCACGTTGTTCACGCCTACGTGCAATCCCGTGATGCCGCGTCCTTTGCATTGCGTTCGAACGACCATAGCGTACCTGCTTCTCAAAGTTGATTTTCATTGAGTTCAGTTAGCTTGGTTAGGGGAGGCCGGAGCGGAATGAGAACAGAACATTATCCGCTGGAACGCTGTTCTAGTGCGATAGTGCGCTGCCTTCGAAACCGTGTCAAGAGCTAGCTGGTCGTGCCGTTGAAAAATTCCTGGCCATGCACCTGCATGTACGGGGCGGGGAGGCCTGGATGCCCCCACCTCACCCTTCTTAGATGCGTTCTGAGGTCGTTTGGTAAGCGTCGAACTTCTATCCGCCCCACAAAATTCAGATGGAGACGAGCCCTCTTAGAAGGGAAGCAATAGGCAACTATTGTGCAGATTGCAGCGTCTCTCGCAGTGCCGCGGCGACTGCTTCTTGCTGGTTGGCTGTGATGCGATTGAAGAAGGGCAAGGCGAGCGCGTGCCGCGCAATCGACTCCGTGACCGGGAGCGAAAGAGCGGTCTTTTGTCCCCGTGCAAGCCAGGCTGGCTGCAGGTGAATCGGCGCAAAGTAGCGGCCCGTCGCAATGCCGCGGGCGCCGAGCGCAGCCTGCACATGGTCCCGGCTCGTTTGCAGAGGAAGGCGCACAACGTAGACGAACCAGCTGATGGTGCGCCGCGGCAGATCCAGCCGGGGCAATTCCAACCCCGCCACGTCGCTCAGCAGGTCCTGATAACGCTCCGCAACGCTGCGACGGCGTGTGAGCATGTCTTCAATGCGGCTCAGTTGGACCCGGCCCAGCGCGCAGGCCAGCTCGGAGAGGCGATAGTTGTAGCCGATTTCAGCGTGGTCGAGCCAGCCCGCGCCAGTAAGTCGCCCCTGGTTGCGCAGCGAACGGAGCCGCTCTGCATGGACGGGGTCGCGCGCCAGCACGGCACCGCCCTCGCCCGTGGTCATCTGCTTGTTGGGATAGAAGCCGAAGACCGCGAGATCGCCAAAGCTCCCCACGCGGTGGGCGGCGGGCGGCTCGCCGTAGGTTGCGCCAATGGCCTCACATGCGTCTTCGATCAGGGCGAGCTGGTGACGCCGCGCGATCGCGATAAGGTCGTCCATCTCTGCTGGCACGCCGAAAGTGTGCACCACAATCACCGCACGTGTGCGGGCCGTGATGGACTGCTCGACAGCGGCAGGCGCCAGATTCAGGGTCACAGGATCGATTTCAGCAAAGACCGGCAAGGCTCCCACCTGCAGCACCGCATTGGCGACCGCGATAAAGGTGAACGATGGCACAATCACCTCGTCGCCGGGGCCAATGCCGAGGGTCAGAAGGGCGAGGTGCAGACCGGCCGTCCCGGAGCTGACCGCAACTGCGTGGGGCACGCCGTGATAGGCCGCCAGTGCGCCTTCAAAGGCCTCAAGCTCCGGCCCAAGGCTCAGTTGCGGAGTCCGCAACACGCGCGCGACGGCGCTGATCTCAGCTTCCGTAATGTCTGGCGCGGAAAGTGGAATGAGCGTGGTCATGGCCGCTCCGCTGTCTCGGAAACGGGCGCCGGCTGCTTGATGAGCAACCCCTCCAGCGGCACGCCGGTCAGCACGCGCGCAATCGTCTCGGAGGCGGTGCCATCGCCGTAGGGATTCTCCATTCCGGCAAGAGAAGCGCGAAACTCCGGGCTCAGCGCGCGCCGGATCGCAGTTTGAATGGCCTCCGAATCGGCAGCTGCATCCAGGACGTTGCGGGCACGCTCGCGTCCCTGCTGGCGCATGCCCACATTCACCACCGGCACGGCAAAAGATGCAGCTTCCATGATGCCGCTCGACGAATTTCCGATCATGGCGTCCACCTGGCCAAGAAGGCTCCAGTAGGTCACAGCATCCAGGTTGATGAAGACATGCGTGTCGGTGCGCGTTGCCGCCAGTTGGCGCGTGCGGTCGATGAGCGCAAGGCTGCCTGCATCGGTGTTGGGATACACGAAAATCATCTGGCCTGGCGCTTGCGCCAGCGCGCGAAACAGCGCATCGGCTTCTGCGTTCGTGTCGCGCAGGATAGTGACCGGATGCCAGGCAACGAGCAACGTGGGCGAGGACAGCGCGAGGCCGAGACGCGCTTCGAGTGCGGGCCTCGCCAGCAACTGTGAGCGGCGCAGATGATCGAGCGATGGCGCGCCCGCACGATGCACGCGCCAGGGCTCCTCGCCCATGGCAATCACCCGCTGCCGTGCTGTTTCGGTCGACGTAAAGTGGATGCTCGCAAGCTTGGTCAGCGCATTGCGGACGTGATCGTCGATGGCGCCCTGAGAGATCTCGCCGCCTTCAATATGCGCGATGGGGATGCGCAAAGCGAGCGCGACCACGGCTGGCGCAAGCATCTCATAGCGGTCTGCAATGAGGAGAAGGAGATCAGGCCGCCACGCGGTGAGCGCATCGGCAAGGCCGAGAATCGCTACGCCGATGGTCTTGGCCATCCCCGAATCTGTATCCGAGTGGAGCAGGCACTCAATGCGCGCCTGGATGGGAAAGCCGTCGCGTTCAATTTCCCGGACTGTCTCGCCGAATGCAGGCGCCATGTGCGGCCCCAGAACAAACACGCCAAGGTCCACCTCCGGGTGCGACTGCAGGATACGCAGAGGCCAGTAGAGATGGCTGTAGTCGGCGCGGGATGTTGTGACGACACCAATCTTTCGCTTTGTGGGCGCTGGGTTGCTCATTGCGAGGTCCCCGTCGCATGTTTCGCCATCTGCGCCTTCATGGGTGTCTTGATGCGCTCGCTCGGCGTGTAATCCGGCACGATGCTCGCCATTGCTTCCATCGCAGCTCCCGCGTTCCGTGCTTGCACCGCCCTGTGCATCGCATCCAGATGGCCTTGCAACACGGACATGGTTGGCAATTCCGTTGTGACCCTGAGGAATCCGGGAATCGCGGCGGGTTCCGCTGTTTCACCGGGAGACCAGAGCCGCTCGGTTTCCTTGTCGCCGGGGCGCAGATGCGAGAACTCAACCTTGGCCGTCTGGTGTGGCGCAAGCTCGGCCGCAAGAAAGCGCGCGAGGTCCACGATGAAGTGCGGCTCCCGCAAATCCGGCACGAAGAGTGCGGGTCGTTTGGCTGCAAGCGCTGTCGCAAGCAACGAATCGACGGCTTCCTCCAGAGTGAGAAAGTAACGTCGCGCCGCTGGATCGGTGACCGTGATCGGCCCTCCCTGCGCAATCTGCGTGGCGAAGACTTCAGCCACGCTGTCGCGGGATGCGAGGACGTTCCCCAGCCGCACCACGAGGCCGCACGTACCCAGGACCATCTGCTCGGCAACGCGCTTGGTTGCTCCCATGATGGAAGCAGGCTCGACGGCCTTGTCTGTGGAAAGCAGCACCACGCGCGCGCCGTGCCTGGAGGCGCAATCGACCAGAGCTTGCGTCCCGAAGATGTTATTCGTAATGGCCGCCAGCGGTTGATCCTCCAGCAGCGGAACCTGTTTGAACGCTGCCGCATGAAAGACAAGCTCCGGCTTGTGGAGAGAGAAGATTTCCTCGAACAGCGCGGCATCGGTCACGCTGCCAAGATGCAATGCAATCTGCCCATGTGGCTGCGCCTGGTCAGGGAGCGGTTGCAGGGCATGGAGATGGCCTTCGGAGGCGTCCAGCAGGTCGAGCCGGGCCACACCCATGCGGGCCAGCCGGCGAGCCAGCGCGGAACCAATGGACCCGCCAGCGCCGGTGATGAGAACCGAGCCACCGTGAAGGCGTGCCTCCTGTTCGTTGGAGAATGGCTTGAGCAGCGGGCGGCCTAGAAACCGCTGCCAGTCGATACGTTCGAGCGCTGGATGCACCCTTGCAGTATAAATTCCTGCTTGGGTTCGCTTTTGATGGCAGCAAAGAGCCGCGAGGGGCGATGCGCAGCCACTGTCTACTCGCATACACTGACTAGTTCTACGGTCCAGCGGGCCGACCGGCCCTGCCAAATTGGAGAGAGATTTTGCGGAAGAGATCGATCAGGATTCATGGGCTCGCGGCCCTGATGTGTGTTGCGTCGATGGTGGCCGCCCGTGCTGACGCTCGTTTCAACACGGAAGCCGTTCAGTTGAACAACCGTGGTGTGGCGCTGATGGGCCAGCAGTTCACGGAGCGCGCGGAGCAGAGCTTTGCCGCTGCATTCAAGAAGGATTCGCGCATGGCGCAGGCGGCCGTCAATGACGGTATTGCGTTGATGACGCTGCAGAAACTCCCTGAAGCGGAAAAGGCGCTGAAGGCAGCGCTTGCCCTGGATCCCGATAATGCGCAGGCCTGGTACAACCTTGGCCTCGCCCAGCATGCCAATAACGACCTCGATGCCGCGTTGGCGAGCTTTCAACATGCCGTGAAAGCCGATCCGCGCGACGCGGACTCCTACTATTTCATGGGCGTCTGTTATCAGGAGATGCATCAGTTCGACAAGGCAATCGCCGTACTGCAGCAGGCGCTGGCGATTCAGCCGCTTCATGCGTCGTCGGAGTTCGCCATCGCGCGTGCTCTCCAGCGCTCGGGTCACACCCAGCAGGCCAGGGAGCACTTCAAACTCTTCCAGCACATGACGAGTACGAAGATCTCAGCGGCCATCGGCCTGGCCTATGGAGAGCAGGGACACTACTCCACTGTGACGCCGGTGGAGGAACCGCAGCAGATTGAGAAGGCGATGATTCCTGTGCATCTGGAGCCTCATGCCATGCTCGCCCAGAAAGACGCACCGAGCGTCACGGGCGGGGCATGCATGATCGACGCAACGGGGAATGGCCAGATGGATCTGGTGCTGATGCAGTCCGGCGATCAGGCTATTGCCGTTGTGCATCGTCGCGCGGATGGCAGCTTTGAAAAGCTTGATGCTGCGGCCATGGGTCTCAAGGCCTCAGGCCGTGCCGTGGGTTGTGCGGTGGGCGATTACGATGCGGACAATCTGAATGATCTAGCCGTGGCCATGGACGACGGCGTGCGGCTGTTCCGAAATCTGGGCAAGGGCAGGTTTCAGGATGTCACCGCGGAAGCAGGTTTAGTTGCGCGGAACCACCCCACCGGCATCACGTTTGTCGACTTCGACCACGATGGCGACCTTGACCTCTTCCTGACCGGTTCGTCGTTGCAGGCTGGCGGCGTGGCCAATGTGCTCTGGCGCAACAATGGCAACAAGACCTTTACCGAATGGACGGACCCGACGGGACTGGGGGGCAATGCTCCAACCAGAGCCGCCATGCTCACGGACTTCAATAATGATCGTGCCGTGGACCTGGCTGTGACCGGCAATGGCCCAGCACCGCTCCTCTATGTGAATCCGCGCGAGGGCAAGTATCCGACGCAGCCCGTGTATGACGCCAGGTTGCCTGCGACCGAAGGCATCGCGGTGCTGGACTTCAATAAAGACGGCTGGATGGACATTGCCGTGACGCATGATGGCGCGCCCGGTGTCTCCCTGTGGCGCAATGTGTCCGGGCCGAACAATATCGGACGGCGTTTTGAGCAGGTCACCTTGCCCATCAAGGGAGCGCTTCGGGGATGGGGCGTGACGCCGGTTGATATCGATAACGACGGCTGGATGGATCTGGCAGCCCTTGTGCAGACGAGCACCGGCATGCACCTGAGGGTCTTCCGCAATCGTGGCGACGGCAGCTTTGAGGATGTGAGCGGGATGCTGGGGCTGGACAAGCTGCGCCTGAACCATGCACGGGGTCTGATTGCAGCCGATGTGGACGGGGATGGTGCTGCAGATCTCATCGTGACGGAAATGGATGCGCCTCCCGTGCTGTTGCGCAACATCGGCGCGAACCGCAATCACTTTGTGCGCCTTGACCTGGCTGGTTACGCGGATAACAAGACCGCGATTGGCGCGAAAGTCGAAATCTTTGCCAACGGCCAATGGCAGAAGTGGGAGCTGGCAGGCGCCTCGGGATATCAGACCCAGGCTGCGCCGCAGATTCTTGTGGGCCTTGGCTCTGCCGATCACATCGATCTCCTGCGCATTCTTTGGCCCACCGGCATCTTGCAGGATGAGATCGACCTGCCGCATCAGCAGGTGATTGCGATGAAAGAGGCGGATCGACGGGGAAGCTCGTGCCCGGTGCTCTTTGTCTGGAATGGCCATCAATACAAGCTCGTGACGGATGTGATTGGCGCGGGCGTCGTCGGCCACTGGTTTACCCCCACGCGCCGCAACACACCCAACCCCAGTGAGTGGATTAAGGTGGATGGTGCCCAGGCGGTGCCAGTGGACGGCAAGCTCAGTCTGCGCTTCATTGAGCCCATGGAAGAGGTGAACTACATCGATCAGTTGCGGCTGGTCGCTGTCGATCATCCGGACAATGCCGACGTCAATCCTGATGAGAAGTTTCTTGATGATCCGCCCTTCGCATCCGGCAAAGTCATTGCGTCACAGGGAGCGCGATTGCCCGTGGGGGCGTGGGATGGCGAGGGACGAGATGTGCTCGATGCGCTCAGCCGGCGCGACCATCTGTTCGCGAGCGGCTTTACGCCTACGCCCTACGATGGCTTTGCCAACACGCACACGCTGACGTTGGAGCTGGGAAACATCGCTACGGACGCGCCGCTACGCCTGTTGATGACCGGCTATGTCAATTACTTCAGCGCGACGTCGCTCTACGCTGCCTGGCAGGCCGGCATCAAACCGATCTCGCCGTACGTCGAGGCCCAGTTACCCAATGGAAGCTGGCAGCGCATTCCCGGAGAAGCAGGCTTCCCGGCCGGACTGGAGCGCACGATTGTCGTGGATCTCACCGGCAAGTTGCCCGCCGGAGCGCGCCGCATTCGGTTGGTCAGCAATCTTGAGATTTACTGGGACCAGGTGTTGATTGACAACCATTCCGACGCTGCATTTCACACCACCGAAATTCCCCTGCAACTCGCAACCGAGCAGTTCCGCGGCTATCCAAAGCAGCTTGAAGGAACCAGCCCAGGCGATCTCGACTATGACTACAATCGCGTCAGCCTGACCGGACCTTTCCAACACCAGCGCGGGAATTACACGCACCTTGGCGACGTCACGGAATTGGTAAAGGGCATTGACAATCGCTACGCCATCTTCGGCAGCGGTGAAGAGATTGCCGCTGAGTTCGATGTCACCCATCTGCCCGTATTGCCCGCACACTGGAAGCGCGACTACTTCTTCTATGCCAATGGCTACGTCAAGGACATGGACTGGTGGGATGCGTCCCCCTTCACGGTTGCGCAGTTGCCGTTCCATGGCATGACGTCGTATCCCTATCCAGGCAGTGAGACGTTCCCTGACGATGCGGATGCTCTCAACTATCAGCTGAACTGGAACGACCGCTTCGACACCGGCGAGCCAGTCCATTCTTACCGCTTTGACTACCAGGCGCTGCCATCCACTCCGCAGGATGACACCCTGGCATCGCCCAGCGCCGCAGACAAGCCATGAACGACCTTGTGCTGCAATCGGCGACCCAGCAACTGCACCTGTTGCGCACGGGTGCGGTCTCTGTGGTAGAGCTTGCCGAGGCGCATCTCCGCCAGATTGAGCGCCTCAATCCGAAACTCAACGCGCTCGTCGATTTCGATGCGAATCGCGCGCGCGTGCAGGCGCAGCAGATGGATGAAGAGCGTGGTCCGCGCGGTCCTCTTCATGGCCTGCCTGTCACGGTTAAATCTTCCATCGCAACCGCTGGCTATCGCTGCGAAATTGGCAGCCTGCTTCACAAAGGAGACATCCCGCGTACGAATGCGGTTGCCGTCGCGCGACTCCGCAATGCGGGCGCACTCATTCTGGGCACGACGAACTGCCCGGAATTCCTGATGGCCTATGAGACAGACAATCTGCTGTACGGGCGAACAGCAAATCCATGGGATCTGGGTCGGACCGCAGGCGGGTCGAGTGGCGGGGAGTCGGCTGCGATTGCGGCGGGCATGTCCGCAGCAGGACTGGGCTCAGATAGCGGCGGGTCGGTCCGCGTTCCTGCTCACTTCACTGGCATCTGCTCGCTCAAGCCAACGCCGGGCCGCTTCCCCGGGCGCGGCCATCTACCGCCGTGCGTGGGACCATTCTCCGTGCTGGGCGCCATTGGCCCCATGGCGCGCACCATCGAAGATGTCGCGCTGCTCTTTCGCACGCTTGGAGGCCAGGATCCCGTGGATCCTGCGAGCCCGCCGGTCCCATTCCGCAACGTCTCGTTCGATGAGTTGCGCCATCACACCATCGGCTTCTTTGAGGAGGATGGACTCGTTCCGGTCACGCCAGAAACAAGAGCAGCGGTCGACGCGGCTGCGAATGCCTTGCGCGACGCAGGATTCCGCGTTGAGCCGTTTCGTCCGCGCATGCTGGAGCCGCTGCGACGCCTCTGGTGGAAACTCTTTGTGCAGTGTGGAGCGATGTTTTACGCTCCGGCAATCCGTGGCAAGGAGGCGCAGCTCAGCCCCATTTTCCGTGAGTTTCTCGACATTGCGTCTGCGGAGAAGCCCTTCACCCCAGAACAGCTGCTGGAAGCCTGGGCGGAACTGGATCTGCTGCGCGCAAAGGCGCTTGAAGAACTCCAGACCCACCCCGTGCTCCTGTGTCCGGTCGCCAGCATTCCCGCGTTTCGCCACGGAGAACGCCAGTGGAAGATTGCGGATCGCACGGTGGGCTATCTGGATGCAGTGCGCCATACGCAGTGGTTCAATACGCTTGCCGCGCCTGCAGCGGTGGTTCCCGTGGGCCACTCGCCAGAAGGACTGCCGATTGGCGTGCAGATCGTCGCCCGGCCTTTTGAAGATGAAACAGCACTAGGCATCGCCGCTGTTGTGGACGCTGCATTTGGCTATCGTGTGCCGCCCCTGGCCAATCACTCCTGACAGTTTTTCCGTGGCCGTTTTGAGCGGCGGAACGCCTCAGGCAGCCCCCGCCTTTTACTTGAGCCACGCCTTCGTTCTTCTTCTCCACCTTTGGGTTGAGGCGAGCTCGACATCTACACGATAGTCTGACGCTTCCCCAGACTGGAGCGCATCCGTTGCGCGGTAATTGGCAAGAGCAATTTGCCGAGAGTCCCGGTGTGTTAAAGAGTCGAGCCCAGTCACAGACGCTTGTGCCGGTGCTCGATCTCGAAATCGGCGGCGGGGACGTGGTGACCATGGCTGGGCCTTGCTCGGTGGAGACGGAGTTTCAACTCCTGGCCACTGCCCATCATGTGCGTCGCTGTGGCGCACGCATCCTGCGCGGTGGCGCCTTCAAGCCTCGCAGCTCGCCTTACGCGTTCCAGGGCCATGGCCTCGAAGGCCTTAAGATGCTGGCCCGTGCCCGCGAAGAGAGCGGTCTCGCAATCGTCACGGAAGTCATGTCGGAGTGCGACGTTCCCATGGTCGCCGAATATGCCGACATCCTGCAGATCGGCACGCGCAACATGGAGAACTACTCGCTGCTGGAAGCTGCCGCGCGCTCTGGGCGGCCGATTCTTCTCAAGCGCGGCATGATGGCTACAGTCGCTGATCTGTTGCGCTCTGCGCAGCTGATTCTTGACAACGGGAACCCCAACGTCATCCTTTGCGAGCGAGGCATTCGCACCTTTGAGACAGCCACACGCAACACCTTTGATGTGGCCGCAATCGCGCTGCTCAAGCACATCTCGCATCTGCCGGTGATTGCCGATCCCAGCCATGCCGCCGGCTACCGCGACCTGGTCCCGGTGCTGGCGCGCATCGCCGTCGCGGCCGGCGCCGATGGGTTGCTTGTTGAAGTGCATCCGCATCCAGAAAAGGCGTGGAGCGACGGCGAGCAGTCGATGGACTTTGCCGCATTCGACGCGATGATGGCTTCTCTCGATCCTTATCTAGCCCTGCGCGAAGCCACCGTAAAAGAGATGGCTGGCGCGCAATCGCTGGAGGCTGTTGGATGAGGGGGAGTGCCACGGCCAACATCATTGCATTCTGTGCCACGGGACTGCTTGCATCGCTTGGGTTCGCATCGGCTCCCGCGGCTGACCCAGGCGCGGACCTGATCGTCACCGCCGCACCGGTTTACGTCCCACGCGCGGAATTGCAGGGCCAGGAGCGCTTCCCAAAGGGCGCGCACCTGCTCCTCCTTCATGCAGGGATAGCCACGCCGCTTCTTCCAGAGTTTGCCGCCAGCGCAGATGCGGACGTCTTCTTTGACGGCGCCAGGGTTCTCTTTGCCGGGAAGCAGAAGCCGGCCGATCCTTGGCAGATCTGGGAACTCGACCTCAAGGATCACTCGGTGCGCAAGGTCGTTACCACTGCGACCGATGCTGAACGCCCGTTGTACCTGCCGGCGGGGCGCATGGTCTACGCGCTGCGCACGTCTGCCGGCTTCAATCTGGACTCCAATGACGATGGCCATCCGCTCGCGTATACACCGCTGAATCCGACGACGGATCCCGGTGAGCTTCAGCTTGTGTATGTGCACGCGAGCGCCTTCCCCACGGACATTTTGAAGGATGGGCGCGTCCTCTTTGAATCCGCCTATCCGCTGGGCGATGGCGCCGCACCGGAAATGTATCTTGTCTATCCCGATGGGTCCGGCCTGGAGTCCTATCGATGCGATCATGGCCGTGCGCGTTGGGGTGGCACGCAACTTTCGTCCGGCGACGTGGTTTTCACGCATGGAGCCAGTCTGGCGCGCTTCACTTCTCCCCTCGCACATGAGGTGCGTATTGCAGCCCCGCCCGCAGAGTATGCTGGCGCAATTGCTGAAACCGCTGCGGGGGATTGGCTGATCAGCGCGCGCACGCAGGCGAATCCGCGCTATGTGATCAAGCTCTGGAAGCCCGGCTCGACTGCGATGCAGACTCTCTTCGCACAGAGCGGGGAGAACCTGCTTGAACCGGTGCTGGTTGCTGCACGCAAGCCCCCAACGCGCTTTCCATCGGGGCTGCACCCGTGGGACTACGCAAACCTGCTGGCGCTGGATGCACGCCTCTCGAGGGATGGTGCGCTCCAGGGAACGCCGTCTCACGTGCGCCTTGAGACGCTGGACGCCGCAGGCCACGCTGTCCTCATGGGCACGGCTCCCGTGGAGAAAGACGGCTCATTTTTCATCAAGGTCCCTGGCAATCAGCCCATCCGGCTCTCGCTTCTGGATGCAAAGGGTCATGTGCTGCGGCAGGAGCACGGCTGGTTCTTCTCTCGTGGTGGAGAGCAGCGCATTTGCGTCGGGTGCCATACTGGGCCTGAGCGCGCTTCTGAAAATCGCGTGCCGGAAGTTCTGCTGCAAACAACGACACCCGTGGACCTGACGGTTGCTCCGAGACATACGCTTGCTCTTCATGCAGGCACAGGAGGCCGTTGAGATGAATCGTTCTGTTCCCCGCATCCTTTTCGCTTTGTTCTCAACGATTGCTGTACCCGTCTTTGCCCAGAGCGCAACTGGAACGAGCGTTGCCGCGGTGACGCAATCCGCAGGTCAGCAGCCCGCCAATGGAGCGACACCTGTGATTCGCTTTGAGGATGCGAGTGACAAGGCACACATCGATTTTGTGCACAGCTTTGGCTCTGCCAAGCTTGGCTCACTGCTCGAGGGCACCGGAGCTGGGTGTGTCTGGTTCGACTACAACAACGACGGCCTGCCAGATCTCTACGTCGTCAATGGCCGGCCGCTCGATGACTCGATGCATCCTTATCCATTGAAGGAGAAGCCCGATCCGCTGCCGCACAACCACCTCTATCGCAACAACGGTGATGGGACTTTCACCGACGTGACGGAGAAGGCGGGGCTGGCGCCCGACCTGTACGGCATTGCCGTTACCGCTGCGGACTATGACAACGATGGCAATGTAGACCTTCTAGTGACGGGCTACGGCCGCGCCATTCTCTATCACAACGACGGCAACGGACACTTTACGGACGTCACTGCCAAGGCAGGCATCAAGGTTGATGGATGGTCGATCAGTTCCACCTTCCTTGACTACGATCGCGATGGCTGCGTCGATCTCTTCATTGGGCGATACGTCAAGTTCGATCCAAAATATCGCGCCTTCTATGCCGCGGACAACTACCCGGGTCCGCTCGATTATGCCGGCGAAACCAACCGTCTCTATCACAATAACTGCGACGGAACATTTACCGACGTGACCGACAAATCCGGCATCGGTGCCTATGTTGGGCGGACGATGGGAGTAACAGCAGCGGATTTCGACGGCGATGGCTGGGACGACATCTATGTTGCCAATGACCGCACGGAAAACTTCCTTTTTCGCAACAAGCGCGACGGCACGTTTGAGGAGGTCGGTAACGACACGGGCACGGCCTTTGGGCAGAATGGCGAGTCGACTTCATCCATGGGGCCGGTCTTTGCCGACCTTGAGGGCCGCGGCACGCTGGACCTGTGGGTCACGGACGGCCGCTACAACCGCCTGCTGCGCAATGCCGGTAAGCAGGGTTTCGATGACATGGGTGCAACGAACGGAGTCTCGCAGGCCAACGCGCAATATGTCAGCTGGGGAACGGGCATTTACGACTTCGACAACGATGGCCTGCTCGACATTCTCATCTTCCACGGCGGGCTGATTCACCTCATCCCCCAGGAGCACACGCTCTTTCGCGGACTGGGCGGCAGCAAATTCGAGGATGTGTCGCGGCAGGCTGGGCCTGTCCTGAGTCAACGAACAGTGGCTCGGGGCGCATGCTTTGCCGACTACGACAACGACGGTAAGGTCGATGCGTTTCTCGTCAATCTGGGTGCCAAGGGAACTCTGGTCCACAATATTTCGATCAACACGGGCCATTGGCTTGCGATCAAGTTGCGCGGCACAAAGAGCAATCGCGACGGTATTGGCGCAAAAGTGGATGTGTATGCGGGCGGCAAGCGCTACATGGAAGAGCGTGTTGCGGGCTCAGGTTATCTCTCGCAGAACGATGACCGGATGCATTTTGGGCTGGGTCCTGCCAACACGGCCGAGAAGATTATCGTGCACTGGCCCAGCGGGCGCGAGCAGACCTTAACAGCGCAGAGCGTGGATCGCGTGCTCACGATCGTGGAGCCCAGATGAGCCGCCCAACAAGCATCAAGCTGGGCGCAGGGGCCATAGGCAGCCTGGGCCTGTTTGCCTTCGTGCTCATCTTCACGACCCTCTGGCCTGGGCAGCGGGCGCAGGCAGTTGGCACGGGTCGAGTCGGCGCACGCCTGGTCTATCCCTCGCCGCTTGAATTGCTCTTCTCACCAGATGAAAAGCAGCTCTACGTGCTTTGCAATGAGAGCGACGAAGTGCGCGTGATCAATCCGGCAACTGGAGCGCTCATTCAATCCATTCCTGTGGGCCATGTGCCGCGCGGGTTCACGCTCTCTCCAGATGGAACCCGCCTCTTTGTGACGAACTCCTGGGATGACACGCTTTCGGTGATCGACACCGCATCCCTGCACGTCATTGCCACATGGGCTGTCGGCGCGGAGCCCTCCAGCGTGGTTGAGGACCGTGCCGGGAAGCATCTGTTTGTCGCCAACCGGATCTCAAATGACGTTGCAGTCCTGAATGCGCAGAGCGGCGCAGAGGAGAAGCGACTCGCAGCCGGGCGTGGCGCCAGCTACATGGCGCTTTCTCCCGATGGCAGCCGGCTCTATGTCACGCATGTTTACCCCAATGCCTCCCCGCACCGCACGGCCCCGGAGTCGGAGATGACCGTCATCGATGTAGCGCGGGCCGTGGTTGTGGATCGCATCCCCCTGCACAGTATCGCGGGAGTCTTCCACGTCACATTTTCTGCAGATGGACGGCTCGGCGTCGCGACTGAACTGCATCCCAAGAACCTCGTTCCCCTGGCGCATCTGGAGCACGGCGGGGCCTTTGAGGACACGCTCACGCTTTTCGGCGCGGACGTGGGCAACCGGACCGTCGAGGTTCCCCTGGACGAGCTGGAACGCTACGCGGCGCGCCCATTCGGCATCGCAATCACGCCCGACAAGACCCGTATGTTTATCACCAGCGGCGGCTCGGAGATCGTCACCGTGATTGACGTGCCGCGCATGATGCGCTACGTGCGGTTGCATCGCGAGCCCTTTGTGCAGGATCTCTCTGCGAGCGCAAACTACGTGATTGCCCGCATTGCCGTGGGCCGCGATCCGCGCGGACTTGCAATCTCACGCGACGGTCGCAGGCTCCTGGTGGCCAATCGGCTGGACGATACGATCAGCGTCATCGACACGCAGACAAACCGCATCGCCTCGACCATCAAGCTTGCGGATCCCTCGAAGCGATCGATTCTTCGCTACGGCGAACAAACCTTCTACACGGCGCGGTATTCGTTTCAGGGTCAGATCGGATGTGCCAACTGCCACATCGACTCAACCTTCGATGGCCTGCAATGGGATCTTGAGCCAGATGGCTTTGGCCGCGACATCGTCGACAACCGCCTGATTGAGGACCTCAAGGGCACGGAGCCCTACAAGTGGAATGGCGGCAATCCGAATCTCCCGACGGAATGCGGACCGCGCACGGAGAAGTACTTCTGGCGCTCCGAGAATTACGACGACCTGACACTCACGGACCTCATCACGTATATGCGCAGCCTGCCGCCACGCCCGAATCGGTGGCGCCTGCCCGGTTACGAGTTAACGCCCGCACAGGAGCGGGGCAAGGCGATCTTTGAGCGCTCTGTTGATCGCTTTGGCAATCCAATTCCCCTCACCAATCGTTGCGCTTATTGTCACAGCGGATTGAAAGGAACTGATCAGAAGTCCTTCGATGTGGGCACGAGAAAGGCGACGGATAATGGCGGTCTCTTCGATACGCCGCAACTCACCAACATCGCGCTGACGGCGCCCTACCTGCATGATGGTTCTGCCGCGACCCTCGAGGAGATCTGGACCCTCTTCAACCCTCAAGACAAACATGGCCGGACAAATGACCTCACAAAGGATCAGCTCAACGACCTGATCGAGTATCTGAGGACGCGATGAAACGACTGATTGCATGCACATTTTTCCTGATTGCCGGCGGCATGGCGCTCGCAGCGCCCAAGACTGCCGCACCGTCCTCTGGAATTCCACACATGCCGCACTATCGCTTTGAGAATTTCACCACGGCGAACGGCCTGCCGGACGATCACGTCTACAGCGTACTTGTCGATGGCGACCGAATCTGGGCGGGCACGGATAACGGACTGGCCGTGTATGAAAACCATCAGTGGAAAACGTACACGACGAAGGACGGCCTGGCGCATCGCGCCGTGCTGTCGCTTGCGTTGGACAAGAACTCCGGCGATGTGTGGGCCGGCACGATGGGAGGGCTGAGCCGTATCTCAGGCGGTCATATCGAATCTTTCACGCAGCTCAACTCCGGCCTCAGCAACGATGTGGTCTACGGCGTGGGAGTGCAGGGTGAGGAAGTGTGGGTTGCCACGGCCGCGGGTGGCTGCCGCCTGAATCTGCGCACGGGCCAGTGGGACCTTTACAACGAGCGCAACACGCCCATGGTTGAGATTTGGGTCTACGGTGTCAGCGTCTCGCCTACAAAGGTGTACTACGCCGTATGGGGCAGCGGCGTTCTCGAGTACGACGAGAAGACAAAGGCGTGGGACAAATATGAGGACCCCGACGGTGAGACCGAGATGGTGCTCTTCAAGGATCAGGGACTCATCCACGAGATCACAAGCTCGGTCAGCTTCGTGGATAACGTGCTATGGGTGTCCACCTACTTTGGAGACAGCCGTTACGACGGCCGCTACTGGCACAACTTTCTGACCAAGGACAGCGGCCTTCCGTCCAACTTCACAAACTCCGTCAAGGGCGTCGACGCCAATCATGCGTGGTTCTGTACCGATCGCGGGCTGGCGTACTACGACGGGACCAACTGGGCTGTCTATCGCCCATCGCTCACTACGGGGAAGCCCGAGATGATCGTGCGCGACGCACAGGGCCACGTCACCAACATTCCGGTCACGACGGCGCCTGCACACAATTACATGCTCGGCATTGACTTTCAGGGGAAAGACATCTGGGTTGCTACTGCCAAAGGTTTGAGTCACGGAATCTTTCAACGCTAGTTTCACACAATCAAGGAGCCATCATGATGCAGGGAATCGCGGAAGTACTTCAGCATATCGGGCACGCATCCATCCAGAAGCGCGCCATGACCAATCACACCGTCCTTAACGAGGCCTATTGTTACGGCAAGCCGAGTTCATTTTCCCGCGGCATGAGGATTGACCTGAACGGGCTCACAATCCTTCTGATCTCGGGCACGGCTTCCATTGATGAAAACGGAGTCAGCGTCCACATCGGCGACTTTCGCGCCCAGATGCGCCGCACGCTTTCGAACATCACGGCGCTGCTGGCGAGCGAAGGCTGCACCTGGCATGACATCGTTCGCACCAGCTGCTACCTGCGCGACATCGACCGCGACTACGATGCGTTCAACGAAGAGCGCACGGCCTTCTTCAAGGAGCAGGGCCTTGACCCTCTGCCTGCTTCCACAGGCATTCAGGCCAAGCTGTGCCGCCCTGAATTGCTCGTTGAGATCGAGGCCATTGCGATGTTCCAGACCGAGAAGAACTGCTGCCGGCACCATGAGGGTTGACTGAAATGCGTAAGGAATCGTGGAGTGCGGTGTATTTGCTTGCCGTCTGCGCCGTGACTGTTGTGAGCGGGCAGACGGCAGGGCAGGGAAGTTGTGCGTGCGGAGCGCATCCTCCAGGCCCGCCGAACGATCGGGTTGT
>JBAUTX010000267.1:0-15961 GCA_049582405.1 Occallatibacter sp.
GCCTCTGCGTTCTGTTGACAAGAGGCAGTGATGGAAATCACCGGGTACGACCGTGCCTATTGCGTTGGCTGCTGCAGTTCCTGTTCCGCATGGTCCACCGCGCGGATCACGCTCTCTGGCAGGTCCACCTTCCTCGTGGGCTCGTACGGCTCGGCGCCCAGCTCACCACGATGGCACATGCCGCAGCTCACCGGCACACCGGAGCCATGCGCCTTGGCAACATAATTTGTATTGATGAGATCCACCATGGTGACCATCATGCGCGCCACGCGCTTCAGGTCCTTTGAGTCATCGGCGAAGTTCAGCGCCGGGCGGCCATCTGAGCCCATCCGCGTCCGGTCAACCGTGTGGCAAGCGTCGCATTGTGTTCCCAACTCGCGCGACCACTGTTCCATCAGATCATGCACCTGCTGGCCGGTCATCGTCTTCGGCAGCGTCTGCAGGTTGACCGGGGCAGGGAAGGTTCTGGGCAATGCATCAGACGCAGCGGCCGGCTGTGCCGGCTTTCCCGCGGCCATCTGTGCCCTGACCGGGCCCGCGCAAAGAGCCGCAGCCAGCACTGCAGCAGCACCTGCAATCAGAATCGTTCCTTGCGGTTTCACGGGTGATCCTCCACGAGCAGCAAAAGGGCTCGTACCTGTGAGAATGGCTCCGCACCATTGCTGCAGAGCCATTCCCTTGTTGCGATTGCAGAACCGCGCGACGGCTTACCAGGCATCCTTTGCCTTCTGCTGCTTCGACCACAGGAATTCCACAATCTGGTGGATGTCCTCTGCGCTAAGCAGGTTCTTCCACGCCGGCATGTAAAGCGGCGGCGTAGGTCCTTTGGCATTGTCGAGTGGCGGAACGCGGCCGCTGCGAATGACCTCAATCACCTCGTCCTTCGTATAGTCAGAGGACAAATGCAGTAGCGACGGTACCTGCCCTCCCTGCGCGTTTGGATTCGGCACGCCGCCCTGCAGCTCCGTCCCGTGGCACCCGGCGCAGCCAAACCGTGCAAAGTCCTGCTTACCCGCCGCAATCGCCGCATCCTCCGGCGTGAGCCCGTTACCCTTCTTGCTCAGGATGTCCTGCGCGTCCTGCGCTGTTGCATTCGCAAGGAACGCCACAACCGCCTTCCGCGCATTCGTATCCAGGTCATACGCCGGCATCGAGCTGCCCGGATACACCAGCTCCGGATTCACCAACTGCTCGTCAAGCCACTCCAGCGAGTGTCGCCTGGTCACGCCCAGCAAATCGGGCCCGACCTTGGCACCCGATCCCCCAATGGCGTGGCAAACGATGCAGTCCTTCTGCACAAACAGTTCGCGCCCATATTGAGGACTGGGAATCAGCCGCTCGCTCGAGTAGTAGCTCCCCATGTCCTCGTTGGTCAGTGAGAGCATGTAGTATGTCAGCTCGCGCGCCTGCACCCGCGAGAAGTTGAAGTTCGGCATGGCCGACCCAGGCGAGACCGCCGACGGCGTCAGGAAGTGTGCTTCGAGCCACTCCGGCGACCGGTGATTCGCACCCTCTTCCGTTAGATCGGGCCCGATGCTCCCACCAACGCCATTCAGCTTGTGGCAGCCGCGGCATCCTTCCGTCTCAAACAGGTGCCGTCCTTCGGTCAGCTCCGGCACGCCTGGAACTTCGCCTTCCTTGTGGCAGCGCCCGCACGACGCACGGATGTAAGACTTCGCCAGCAGCGGCGTTGTCCAGAACTCGACATCGCCATGCGCGTCATTCTTGTCTGTTGCCAGGCCTTGCCCGCCATGGCAGATTGTGCAACCGAACTTCGAAGGAATGTGCGGCGCCAGCCCCTCGTGATAACGGAAGGGCTCCGGCGCATTCTTCATGGTCGGGTCGTCCACGCCCAGATGGCACGTCGTGCAGCGGTCCACGCGCTGCAACCCAGGCAGCATCACCTGATGAATCGCCAGCGGTGTTGTCAGCACAGCAGCCTTCGCCGCGGCATTCGGCTCACCCTGCGCTTCCAACTGCAGAAAGGCCCGTTGATAGTTCTTCCATGACGGCGTACTCGCCTGCCACAGCGCTGCAATCAGCAGCACCAGAGCCAACATGCTCAACCCGAAAAAGATCTGTGGTAGTTTGCGTCCCATCACTCAGCCCCCGCCACAACATGGACCCACGGTGGAACCAGCGCCCACCCGGGACCTCGGAAGAACGTCCCGATCACAATCAGCACCAGGTTCACCACCACGAAGATCGTGAACAGCCAGATCGCCAGCTTTCTGTCCTTCGGGCGTCGGCTTGGATTCTTGTCAAAGTACGGAATCACCAGCAGCGCCAGCACCATCAGCGCGGGCGCCACCACGCCGCCCAGCAGCGCGGAGTGGCTCACCAGCTCCTGCAGTCCAAGGAAGTACCAGGGCGCTTTGGCCGGGTTCGGCGTCTTCGCCGGGTTGGCCAGCTCCTCCAGAGGCGCATGGAAGAGAAGCGAGATCAGCATCACGCCCGTCACCGTCGCCATCAGTGCGATGGACTCGCGGAAGAAAGCATAGGGATACGAGAAGACTGCGTCCTCCTCTTCCTCCGGCGTCACCGTCTCAAAGATCGGCTTGCCTGTCACCACTTCCATCAGCCCGTAGGTCTTGCTCTGCGCGGCAGGAACCGTCGTCATGGCAGCCGTCACCGGAGGCGCGCCAATCGTCACCAGCTCTTCCGGCTTGTTCGGCTTCAGCTTCCAGACAGGCCGCGACAGCCCACCATCCTTGCGCACGCGCCAGAAGTGCACAATCGTGAGAAGAATCGCCACCGCCGGCAAGACCGCAACGTGCAGCACATAGAAGCGAATCAACGCGCCCTCGCCCACCGTGTGGCCGCCCAGCAGCAGCTCGCGCAGCTGGCCACCCACGATCGGCGCATAGCTGCCGATGTTGGTGCCCACTGTGATGGCCCAATACGCCAGTTGATCCCACGGCAGCAGATAGCCTGTGAAAGAAAGCCCCAGCGTCACCAGCAAAAGCATCACGCCAATGACCCAGTTGAATTGCCGCGGCTTCTTATAGGAGCCCGTGTAGAACACGCGGCACATGTGCAGAAATACGCACACCACCATGCCGTGCGCGGCCCAGCGGTGCATCGCACGCAGGAACGGTCCCAGGAAGACCACAAACTGCAGGTCCTTCATGTCCTGGTAGGCCTGCGGCGGATACGGCCGGTAGTAGCACATCAGCGCGATGCCGGTCGTCACCAGAATCAGAAAGAGAAAAAACGTGATGAAGCCCAGATAGAACGTGTGTTTGAACTTGAGATGTTCTTTTTTAACCTTGGCGGGATGGATGTGCAGCCAGACATTGAGAAAGACCAGTTCGGACTTTCCCTTGTCGGTTGTCAGCGGATCCCGCCGCACGATGGATTGCCAGATCTCTCGAATCAGATTCATCGTTACACCATCAACTTGTAGCTGGGTGGAACCGCCTTGTCCTTATCCACGCGCAACTGGCCATCGCGGGCTTCTGTCACTTCAAACCACTGCAGCGGCCGCGGTGCCGGGCCATGAATCACGGCTCCATCGGAGGCAAAGACGCTGCCGTGGCAGGGGCAATGGAAGCGATTGTCGCTCTGGAAGTGCGCCACCGTGCAGCCCAGGTGCGTGCAGACAGCGCTGGCGACGGAGAAGCCCTTTTCGCGGTCGCGAAAGACAAAGATCTTCTCATCAGCCAGAAACGTCGGCGCGCTATAAGAAAAATCCGCGGGCTCGCCGATCTTGAACGATTGCGGCGGCTCATAAAACACATCCGGGACCAGATACCGCACCACCGCGCCAAAGCTCACCACCACTCCGGAACACAGCGCTGCAAAACCTGCGGCTCCCCAACCTAAAAAGGACCTTCGATTCATGCCTCAGCTCTCCTACTCAAAGACTTCCCGTTCTTCGCGCTCCAGGGCTTCCATCGTGATGGCCCCGGTCGGACACCGGTCGGCGCACAGCCCGCACCGGATGCACTTGTCTTCGTTCTTGATAATGGCGCCGGCCTGACCCTTCGGCAGCTCGCTGGCGCCTACGCCATAGCGCTGCCGGATCAGCGCGTCATAGCGCTCGTCGCCACCCACCTGCACCAGGTCCACCAGCCGCAGACAGTGCTCCGGGCAAATGTCCACGCAGCCCGCGCACAGGATGCACTTCGATCCGTCAAAGATCGTATTGACCTGGCAGTTCAGGCAGCGGCGGCCTTCCGCCCGGCCCTGCTCTTCATCAAAGCCCAGCTCCACTTCCGCAATCCCGATGCGGCGATTCGTCGCCAGCGTCGGCATCGTCTGCCGCGGCGTGCTCAGGAAGCCCGAAGGCATCTTCCAATTCGGTAGAATGCGGAAGCGGCTGCGCACCGTCTTTTCCGTTTTGCCGCTCAGATACAGGTGAATCGACCGCGCCGAGCGATGCCCGTTCGCCACTGCTTCCACCAGGATGCGCGGCCCAAAGGCCACATCGCCGCCGGCAAACACGCCGGGCGCCGTCGTGCTCAGGTCTTCGTTGATCTTCAGAATGCCCCGCGGCGTCACCTGCACGCCGTCCCCGTTGTCGAGGTACGAGAGGTCCGCCTGCTGCCCAATCGCCAGAATCACGCTATCGCAGGGAATGATCTTTTCTTCATCGCTGAACGCCGGGTTGAAGCGCCCATTCTCGTCAAACACCGTCAGGCAGCGGCGCACCTTCAGTCCAGTCGCCACGCCGTTCTCGCCGACGATTTCTTTCGGGCCCCAGCCGTTGTCCACTTCGATGCCTTCGTGCTCGGCTTCTTCCACCTCGCCCTTCCACGCCGGCATCTGCGCGCGCGACTCAAGCGCCACCATGTACACCTGCTCGGCGCCCGACCGCAGCGCCATGCGCGCAGCATCCAGCGCCGGCTGGATATTCTTCTCCGCATCGTCGGCTGCTGGTGCACTCACATCTTCCTGCACCAGGCGGACCGCGGCGCGTGCCACGTCAATCGCAACGTTGCCGCCGCCCACGACCACCACGCGCTTGCCCAGCGTGATTTCAAAACCCAGGTTGACGTTAATCAGAAAGTCAATGCCGTTGTAGACGCCCGCCAGGTGCGCACCGGGAATATTCAGCTCGCGGCCCTTGTTCAAACCCGTCGCCAGCAGCACCGCGTCAAACTTCGACCGCAGATCGCTGAACGAGATATCCCGCCCGATGGTGACGCGCGTATGCAGCGTCACACCCAGCGAGAGGATGTTGTCCACTTCCATCTTGATGATTTCGCGCGGCAGGCGGAATTGCGGAATGCCCAGATACAACATGCCGCCCGGTACAGGCGCCGACTCGAACACCTCGACCGTGTAACCCAGCAGCGCCAGGTCATGCGCGCAGGTCAGTCCGCACACGCCCGCTCCCACCACCGCCACGCGCTTGTTGCGCTTCGGCACGGGCGTTTGTGCACGCCGCACAGGATCGTGACCAAGCCCCAGATTATGCCGGTCCGTCGCATAGCGCTTCAGCGCGCAGATGGCCACCGGCTCGTCGATCTTGCCTCTCCGGCAGTTGTCCTCGCACGGATGCGCGCAGATCCTGCCCAGCACGTACGCGAATGGGTTGGGAGCGCGCGCCAGAAGATACGCTTCCTCGTCCCGCGAGATCCCGATCGCCTGCACATAGCGTCCGCACTCCGTATGGATCGGGCAGGCATTCTGGCAGGGAATATTCTTGGTGAAGTATTCCCGGTCCGGGATTGTGACCGTGTAGCTCATGCGTTCCCCATTCTCACCGTGCGCGCGAAAATTTCACTTCGTTGAACTGACCCGGTTCTATCCACCTCAAGAAGTCCCCGGCGAGCGGGCCAGGTGCTCGCCGGGAATCGAGGCATTCAGCAGACGCGGAGTAGCCGCCTTACTGTTGCTGCGCCTTCAACTTCTGGATCTCGTCATCCGAGAGCATCTTGAAGAAGGCAGAAGCATTCTTGTCCTTGCGCGCCTTCTGGTCGTAGGCCAGGAACTCAAAGATTTCCTTGCCCTGGTTATCGTTAATGCCTGAGCTCGGCTTGTGCATCATCCGCTTGACATACATCTCCCACTGCTGCGTGGTCATCGTCGTGTTGATGGGGCGCGCGATGGTGTGGCACTTCGCGCACTTGTCCACAAACACCTTGTAGGCCTTCTGCTGCTCCGGCGGATAGCTGGAGACATTGATCGAGCTCGGCCCTTTGTCTTGCGGAAGAGTTACGTTGCTGCTCTGAGCCGCCACAAACAGCGGCGCACCCATCAGGACAACAGTCAGGATTCCAGTCAGTTTCTGCATGATTGCCTCTCCTTACCACATGATTCGAACATCGAGCATGAATTTCTTGTCGGTTGTGCCCGTCAGTGCCAATGGGTCGCCGTCGTGCTCCTGGTTGTAGCTCGCGCGCGCAATCACGTTGCCCATATCGGTCAACGCATGCTCCCCGCCGACACCCCACGCCCGTGTATGCATGGTCGCCTGCGGATGGATGGTCCCGGTCGCACGGTCAAACCTCGCCATCAGCGCAGTGCCGTCTTTCAGGTAGTAATCCGCTTCTCCACGGTACGAGTCCTGCGTGTAGTCCGTCAGAGGATCACCCTGGTTCCACTCCCAGTCATCCTTGCTGTGGATATATCCGCCCAGCAGGTCCAGCTTCTGGAACAGCATGTAATTGCCGAATGCGCCATAGCGCCAGATCGTAGGCCGGAAGGTGAACTCATTCGGCGCGCCGGAGTTCTGGATCTGATCCTTCGTGCCCCGGTACATCATGAACGTCACGCCGCTCTCCGGCGCAAACCAGTAATCGGCGTCCAGCCAGAAATCCTTGGAGTTCTTCGTCGAGCTGTCCAGAATCTCGCTGCCGTCGGCATTCAGGCCATTGGTCACCTTCGCTGACACTGCAAAGATGTGCTTGAAATAATTCGAGGCCCATGTGTAGCCCACATCCACGCCTACCGGGTGCTGATCGAGTGAAAAGCTCTCGGGGTCCACATTGGTCAGCGTGTACGCCGGATCCGAAAAGAGGTTGTAGAACATCGCCGCCCGCGTGCCTTCACCTTCCTGCATGTGAATCTCGCCGGCCTTTACAAAGAAGTTCGAATTTGCGCGCCCGCCGGTCCATACACCGAAGCCCTGCTCCAGGTTGTTCTCCCCGCCCTGGTAGAGCTCGTAGTGGCCAAAGTAGGAGAACCCGGTCTGCGGCACCGCGCCGGCCAGGAACAACGCAGCCTCATCCAGGTTGAAGCTTGAGCACGACGCGCTCTGCTGGCCCCCGTTGTTGCCTCCGCTGCATGCGGTCACCGGCGACGCCGAAACCGTGTTGCCAGCGTCGGCCACCGTCTTGTCATTGGTAAAGCTGCCCTGCAGAAGCAGCGCCAGCGAGTTGGTCAGGCTGAACTTGATGTCCTTGTCCAGCTCACTCACCTTCGGCGCGGGTTTCGTTCCGTCCATCTCATCCGGAGGCATGCGATACCCCAGACGTTTGAACATGTAGCCGTTCTGGTTCAGAACCGGCGGAACCGTGTGGCAGGCGTAGCACTTGACACCGTACTTGCGTGCAAATGCCGGAATTGCATTCCCTTGCTGAGGCAGGAACAGCAAAATCCCCAGCACCAGGAAAAAGGCCTTGAAATAGTATGACGAACTCTTCATCTGGCTACTCCCTGCACCCTGATCCTGCACAGCGAGTTCCAAACTCATCCGTATGAATTTTCAGTGAGTTACACCAGCATCCAGTCGCCGGTTGGGGATTTCACTCCACGCCCTTTGTGCCTACCTGTGGAACAGATTCCCCAGCTGGCGGATCGCCCCCGCGTTTGAGCAATGCATAGAATGTCTTACGGTCGACGCCTGCCTCACGTGCAGCCGCGCTCACGTTGCCCCCACAGCGCGCCAGAACGGCCTGCGCATAGCTGGTCTCAAAGCTCGACAGGTACTGCTCCCGCGCGTCCTTCCACGGCAGCAGCGAGAGCCGCTTTTCCAGCGGCTCGGTGCGCGGCCCGTCGTCGTCCAGCGCTGCCGGCCCCAGCACGCCGCCCGGATGCAGCGCCGTCACCCGCTCCATCACATTCTTCAGTTGCCGCACATTCCCCGGCCAGCGCTGCCGCAGCAGCGCATCAAAGAACTCCGGTGTCGCCGTGACGCTCGTTCCATAGCGCCGTGAAAACCGCTCCAGAAAGAATCGCGCCAGAAACCGGATATCCTCTGGCCGCTCGCGCAGCGGTGGCAGCTTCACTGTCACCACGCTCAGCCGGTAGTAGAGCTCTTCGCGAAAGCTGCCGCTCGTGATCTTTGCCAACAGGTCCTGGTTGGTTGCGCACACGATGCGGCAATCCACCTTCACCGGCGTCAGCCCGCCCAGCCGCCGCACCGCCCGCTCTTCTACAAACCGGAACAACCGCGTCTGCAGCTCCACACCCAGGTCGCCAATCTCGTCCAGGAACAGCGTGCCGCCGTCCGCCGACTCGATCAGTCCCTTCTTCATCTTCTCCGCGCCGGTGAATGCGCCCTTCTCGTAGCCGAAAAGTTCGCTCTCAATCAGCGATCCCGGCATCGCGTTGCACTCCACCGGAACAAATGGCCCACCCTTGCGGCGGCTCTGCTCGTGGATAAAGCGCGCTGTCACCTCTTTGCCCGTGCCGCTCTCGCCCAGGAGCATCACCGTCGCATCGGTCGCCGCCGCACGGCGGCATTTCTCCATCTGCTCCTGCATCGCCGGGCTGCGGCTCTCCGCCGCGTCGCTCTCGCCCAGTTGCTCCAGCCGCTCCTTCAGCTCGGCGACCGTGTGCTCCAGCTGCGCCTGCGTGAGCGCACGGTTCACCACCAGGTGCAGGTCTTCGCGCTTGAAAGGCTTCTGCAGGTAGTCGAATGCGCCATTCCGCATCGCCACCACCGCGCTCTCCACCGAGCCATACGCCGTGAGAAACACAATCGGCAGCTTCGGATGCGCCTCATGCAGCCGCGCAAACACCTCCTCGCCCGACATGCCCGGCATCCGCACATCCAGCAGCACCAGCTCCGGCGGATGCATCATGCACTCCGTCAAGCCCTTTACCGGATCGGTAAACGGCGTGACGATCACGCCCGGCAGACGCAGCATGCGCTGGATGTTCTCACCCAGCGCGGGCTCATCATCAATCACCACAACGCGGCTCACTCCGTCGCTCCTCCGGCAAACCAGTGGTAGGGCTGGCCGCGCGTAAAGCGCGCCGGCGGCAGCTCCACCACAAAGCTCGCACCGCCGCCCTCGCGCGTCTCATAACGAATCCGCCCGTCGTACATATCCAGCAGGCTTGCGGCCAGAAACAGCCCCAGCCCCAGCCGCTCGCGGCCGCTGCTCTGCGTCACAAACGGCTCAAACAAATGCCCGCGCACACTCTCCGGCACGCCCGGCCCGTTGTCCTCCACGCGAATCACCACCTTCGCGCCCGCAGTCCGATACGGTTCCAGCCGCGCCCACACCCTTGCGCCTTCGCGGTCCTTCAGCGCCTGCAGTGCGTTATTCAGCAGCCCGCGCACCACCTCGCCGACCACATGCTCCGGCACTTCCACGCGGGGCACCTCGCCAATCTCGTCGATCAGCTCCACCCTCTGCCCCTTGGCCGCCGGCTGCAGCGCCCGCACCGTGTCGCGCACCGTCTCGTCCGGAGCGGATGCCTCATACACCTCACCGGCGCGTTCCCGCCGCAGCGCCTGCAGCAGCGTGCCCGCAATCCTGCTCATGTAGCGCGTCTCGCGCAGCATCTGCTCCAGGTCAGCGCACAGCGCCTTGTCCTCGCGCCGCTCATCGAGCAGCACCTCGAGCCGCCCCGCCACAATCGCCAGCGGATTATTGAACTCATGCATGAACCCGGCCGTGAACTGGCCCAGCAGCGTCAACTGGTGCGAGAGCCGCGCCTGCTTGTCCGCCGCCTGCAGCTCCTCGCGCAGCCGCGCCGTCCTGTACCGCACCGTATCCAGTTGCAGCTTGAGGTGCGCGACAGAGTCCTCTGTTTCAGCCAGCTCTGCCAGCGCCGCGCGATGCCGCCCACGCATCCACAGCACTGCCGGCAATGGCGCCACCAGCACCGCCACCACCACCGCAGCCTTGCGTTCCCAGCTTCCGGCCGTGCCCAGCCACCATGCCAGTGCCGGCAGCAGCAGCGCCCACGCCCCGCTCAGCCACACCAGGGAGCCGCCGCTCCTGGCGGCTTTGCGCTTCTTCTCTTCCTCTGGCGTTTCCGGCATACCGCTCAAGTGTAGTATGCGCCCCGCACGCCCCGCGCCACGGCCTCACACCCGCTCGATCATCACTTCGGTCGACTTCATCAGCGCCGCCGCCGTCTGCCCCTTGCGCAGCTGCATCTCCCGCGCCGCATCGGCGGTGATAATCGACGTGATCCGCTGGTTGCCGATTTCCAGCACCACTTTCGCCAGCAGCCCGCTGATTTTCACCTCAGCCACACGGCCCACCAGCTGATTCCGCGCGCTCACGTTCCTGAAGCGCTCCCGCGACTCGATCTGCGGCCGTGCCGGCTCGCTTTTCAGCAGCAGCCTCAGCGAGCTCTGCGGCACACGATGATGCCCGCCCGGCGTCTTGCGCGTCTTCACCTTCCCCGCCAGGATCCACTGCTTGATCGTGGCGTAACTCACTCCCAGCGCGGCCGCAGCCTCGCGCGGCGTCAGCAGCACATCAGTCTCCGGCATCCCAGCCCCCCATCGTTCTGCAGTGCGCTTGCTCCTGCTCATCGAAGCCCCAGACTACATCCCGCGCCACGCCCACGCAAGACTTCCGCATCCCATGCGGCGCGCCCGAAGCTTAACTGAATAAAAGCGTTAGTAGAATTCATGTAGAATCGCCATATGGTCTTGAAAGCCATCCGCTTCCGCAGCGGCTCTCTGTCTGCCTCCTGCGTCGCCGCGGCGGTCTGCATGCTTCTCCTGCAGCCCACGCAGGCGCGCGCACAGGCCAGCGCCAGCTTCATCACCCGCTACCAGGCCCGCGTCACCGCCACCCAGAATGCCCAGCCGCACTGGATTACGCCGCTCGTCACCGTCACGCCCCGCCTCGAGCAGGAGCTCCGCACCGACTTCGTCCGATCCACCGCCACCAACGGCTATGACACCTGGAACTACGACAACGGCAAGGGACTCGAGCTCATCCCTTTCCGCCGCATTGAGCTGCTCTTCAACGCGCCGCCATTCCTCTACCATCTCGCGCCCAACACCAACGACGGCTTCGGCGACGTCTCCTTCCTGGCCAAATACCGCCTCTTTGCTCGCAACGAGCAAACCGGCAACGCCATCATCACGGCATTCTTCGGCGGCTCCGTGCCCACCGGCAAGAACGCCAACGGCTCCTGCTGCGCCATCGTCACCCCCACCCTCGCCGTTGGCAAGGGCTGGGGCCTCTTCGACGTGACCTCCACCGCCGGCGGCACCATGCCCGTCACAAACAGCAAAGGTCTCGGTCACACCGTCCTCTGGAACAACGTCGCCCAGTACCGCCTGGCGCATTCCGGCAGCGCGCGCCTCTTCTGGCCGGAGGTGGAGATGAATTCCAGCTTCTTCTTCGGCGGATCCAATGACGGCAGGGCCACCACCTTCGCCACGCCTGGCATCGTCATCGGCCGCATTCCGCTTACGCACAATGCCGAGAGCGCGCCCGGCCGTCTCGGTCTCACCTTCGGTGCCGGCGAGCAGATTGCCGTCACTCACTTCCACACCACCAATCACAACCTCATCTTCACCGTGCGCTTGCCGTTCTAGACTGCCGCCGCACCGCTACACTGGACCGTGTCAAGAGAATCCACCATGCCGCATCGTCCATGGTTCCGCAGTTCCGTCGCGCTCGCCGCCGCTGCGCTCCTGCTTGCGTGCACGGCCTGCCGTACGGCGCAGCCCGTCGTCCTCACCGTCTCCGTGGCCGCCAGCCTCACAGACGCGATCGAAGCCGCCGAAGCCGCCTACACCCATGCCCATCCCGGCATCGAGTTCCGCAACAACTTCGGCGCCTCCGGGACGCTCGCGCAGCAAATTGCGCTCGGCGCGCCGGTCGATATCTTCCTCTCCGCAGCCGAGGAGCCCATGAGCGACCTCGCCACACGGAACCTGCTCGTTCCCCGCTCGCGCCGCGATCTGCTGCGCAACACGCTCGTCCTCATCGCTCCGCTCAATTCCACACTTGCCGGCTTCGATCAACTTGCCAGCGTGGCGGTCCGCAATCTCGCCATCGGCGACCCCGGCCATGTCCCCGCCGGCAGGTACGCGCAGCAATCGCTCACCGCACTCCATCTGCTGCCCGCGCTGCAGCCGCGCCTCGTGCTGGCTGAGAATGTCCGCCAGGTGCTCACCTACGTCGAAACCGGCAACGCCGATGCAGGCCTCGTATATGCAACCGACGCAGCCATCAGCGACAAGGTTCGCGTCGTGGCCACGGCGCCGGACTCCACGCACGAACCCATCGTCTATCCCGTCGCGGTCCTCCGTGCGAGCGCCCATCCTGACGCGGCTTCGGACTTCGTCGCCTACCTCGCCTCGCCCGCTGCGCGCGACTTCTTCACACAGCGCGGATTTACCATGGCAGCACAGTGATCCTCGCCGTCGATCCATCGCCGCTCATCCTCTCGCTTGCCACCACGGCGGTCGCCACCGTCGCCACCTTCTTCCTCGGCCTGTTTGCCGCCCGCGCGCTCTACGGATCGAAGAGCCCGCTGCGCCCGTGGATCGATGGCCTTCTCACGTTGCCGCTGGTGCTGCCGCCCACCGTCGTTGGCTTCTTCCTGCTGCTGCTCTTTGGGCGCGAAGGCCCCATCGGCAGCCTGCTCGCGCGCGTCTCCGTCACGATCGTCTTCTCCTGGCCAGCCACCGTGATCGCCGCCACGGTCATCGCCTTCCCACTCATGTACCGCACCGCGCTCGGCGCATTTGAGCAGGTCAATCCCACATTACTCGACGCCGCGCGCACCCTCGGGGCATCCGAGGCCCGCATCTTCCGCCGCATCCTCTTACCCCTTGCCGCGCCCGGCGTGCTCGCTGGCACCGTGCTGGCCTTTGCCCGCGCCATGGGCGAGTTCGGAGCCACCCTCATGCTCGCCGGCAACATCCCCGGCCGCACGCAGACCATGCCACTCGCCATCTACAGTGCAGCCGAGCGCAATGACATGCGCACCGCCACGCTCTGGGTCGTGCTCATCGTCGCGCTCTCGCTCGCCATCATCCGCTTGCTGCACATCGAAGCTCGCAACGGCCGCCGCTGGCGTCAGCCGCATGCATTCGACGCCGCGCCCGTTGTGACATCCTTCGCGCCGCCTGCCGAGCCCGCCACACACACCACGCCGCCGCTTCTCGAAGTCGACATCGAAAAGCCTCTCGATCCCTTCACTCTCCGCGTCGCGCTGCGTGCCACACGTGGCGCTGTCGGTCTCCTCGGTGCGTCTGGCGCAGGGAAATCGATGACCCTCCGCCTCATCGCCGGCATCGCCACGCCCTCCCGCGGACGCATCGCGCTCCATGGCCGCACGCTCTTCAGCAGCGACGAGCACATCCACATCCCGCCTGCGCGCCGCCGCATCGGCGTCGTCTTTCAGGACTACGCGCTCTTCCCGCACATGACCGTGGCCGAAAACGTCGCCTTCGGCCTGCATGCGCTCACCTCCGCCGAGCGCAACCACCGCATGCACACATGGCTCACGCGCCTCGAGCTCACGCATCACGCGCATCGATATCCCGGCGAAATCTCCGGCGGGGAACGGCAACGCGTGGCCATCGCGCGCTGCATGGTTCTTGAGCCCGACGCGCTCCTGCTCGACGAGCCCTTCGCCGCGCTCGATCCACACCTGCGCCGCCAGCTCGAAGGCCAGTTGCGCCAGACGCTCGCCAGTTATCACGGCGTCGTACTCTTCGTAACGCACGATATGGAAGAAGCCTTCCGCTTCTGCACGGATCTCCTCGTCCTCGACCGTGGCTGCATGATCGCTGCCGGCCCGCGCCAGCAGCTCTTCGAGCAGCCCCGCACCGTCACCTCCGCGCGCCTCACCGGCTGCAAGAACATTGCGCCCGCGCGACTCATTCCCGCGCAGCCCGAGCGCATCGCCGTTCCCGGCTGGCAGTGCGAAATCGCGCTCGCCACCGCGCCACCCGAGGCTCTCACCCACATCGGTTACCGCTCCCACCACATCCGCTTCCAGCCCTCTGCTGCAGGCCCCAACATCTTCCCCTGCTGGCTCGTTGAAGCCAGCGAAGCCCCGCACGAAATGACGCTCTATCTGCGCCTCCACGCCGCACCCGCTCCCGGCGATTCCCACCACATTCAGGCCGACATCCCCAAGGACCAGTGGCGCCAGCTCAGCGCGCAGCCGCAGCCCTGGCAGCTCCAGCTCGACCCCGCGCGTGTGTTGCTGCTCGAAGAGCCCGCTTCGTAGACCTGGCGCAAGCCGCTCGCATCCCGCATCTTCTACACTTGTTTTATGGATGTTCTTTATGGCGTGCACTCCGTGGAAGAGGCCGTGCGCGCAGGCAGGCGCAAATTCGACCATGTCCTCGTCGCCCGCGAGCGGCACGACGATCGGCTTGCGCACCTGGTCGCGCGGTGCCGCGCCGCGGGCGTGCGTGTGCGCCAGGAGCCGCGCGAACACCTGACCCAGGTCGCCGGCACGCCCATGCATCAGGGCATTGTGGCCATTGTTCGTCCGCAACAGATGCTCGCTGTCGAAGATCTCTTCACGCCCCTCGCACCGGGCCGCGCGCGCCTTGTGCTTGCCCTGGACGGCGTTGAAGATCCGCAGAACCTCGGCGCACTCCTGCGCGTCGCCGATGGCGCAGGCGTCGATGGCGTCGTGGTGACCGAGCGCCGCGCCGCTCCGCTCAGCCCAGTGGCCGTCAAGGCCAGCGCCGGAGCCTCCGAGCATCTCCGTATCGCCCGCGTCGTCAACCTCGTCCGCGCGCTCGAAGAGCTGAAAGAACAGAATCTCTGGATCGTCGGCCTCGATGAACGCGGCACGCAGAATTACGATGAGTTTGACCTCACCGGCAACTGCGTCCTCGTCCTCGGCCGCGAAGGCGCGGGCCTGCACGATCTCGTCCGCCGCACCTGCGATCACTTGCTGCGCATCCCCATGGCTGGCGGTGTCAGCTCGCTCAACGTCTCCGCCGCCGGCGCAGTCGTGCTCTATGAGGCTGCGCGCCAGCGCCGCGCCGCCGCACGCGGTCAGGCTCGCCCTTCGGCTCCCGGCACGTCCAAACCAAAGCAGCAGAAAGGCCTCGGTTCATGAAGGTTTCACGGGCCGGCAACGCCGCAGGGCCCATGCTCGCGGTCGTCCTGGCAGCACTCACGTGCACAGCGCAATCCACGCAGACCCCGCAAGAGCAGCAGCAGAAGCCATCCGGCGGTCAGGTCATCTTTTCTCGCTCTGTGGATGAGAGCGGCCAGACCACAACGCAGGCCGGCCCCGCCCCGCAGCCCGCGCTGCGCATGGCCAGCGAACCAGCGATGAGCGACGACGAGCGCAAAGCCGTCACCGTCACAGCCATGGATTTAGACGTGCATCTACGTCTCGCCGAGCGCCAGCTTGCCGTCCGCGCCATCGTAACCGTGCGCAATGACGGCTCGGCGCCGCTCAAGCGCATTCCGCTGCAGCTCTCCTCCGCACTCACATGGGAGCGCGTGCGGGTTGAAGGCAAAGACGTCTCCGCCTCAATCGCCACGATGAACTCCGACACCGACCACACCGGCCAGCTGCACGAGGCAGAAATCCCTCTCGCGTCACCCCTCGCGCCGGGTCAGTCCCTGCGCATCGATGCCACCTACGGCGGCGCAGTCGCGCCCTCCACGCAGCGGCTCACCGCTCTCGGCACGCCGCACGATGTCGCCTTGCATTCCGATTGGGACGAGATCTCCGCGCCCTTCACCGGCCTGCGCGGCTTCGGCAATGTCGTCTGGTATCCGGTCAGCAGCGTGCCCGTGATGCTGGGTGACGGCGCGCGCCTCTTCGACGAGGTTGGCGTGCACAAGCTGCGCCTCTCCGCCGCCCAGCTCAGGGT
>JBAUTX010000268.1:0-15418 GCA_049582405.1 Occallatibacter sp.
TTCTGCTCCTGTTCAAGCAGAGCTGGCGCAACTCCATCAGTCGCTTCGCCGAGGCGATGACCATCTTCGCCGTGGTCTGCGCGGGCATGTTCCCGTTGATTCACGTCGGTCGTCCCTGGCTGGGATACTGGCTGTTCCCACTGCCCTACACCATGAATGTGTGGCCGCAGTTCCGCTCGCCGTTGCTCTGGGACGTCTTCGCGGTCTCGACCTACGCCACCATCTCGGTTGTGTTCTGGTATGTCGGCATGATCCCCGACTTCGGAACCTTCCGCGACCGCTCCCAGTCGAAGATGGGCCAGTATATCTACGGCATGCTCTCCTGGGGCTGGCGCGGCTCGGTGCGCCACTGGATGCGCTATGAAACGGCTTCGCTGCTGCTGGCGGGCCTTGCCACACCGCTCGTTCTGAGCGTGCACACGGTCATCAGCTTCGACTTCGCCGTGGCTGTCCTGCCGGGCTGGCACACCACGATCTTTCCGCCCTACTTTGTGGCGGGCGCCATCTACTCCGGCTTCGCCATGGTGCTCACGCTCGCCATTCCGCTGCGCAAGTTCTATCACCTTGAGGCAATGGTGACGGAGCGCCACATCGATAACATGGGCAAGGTCATGCTGGCCACGGGCTTCATTGTGGCTTACGGCTACGGCATGGAAGCCTTCATGGCCTGGTACTCGGCCTCGCACTGGGAAGCCTTCATGTTCTGGAACCGCATGTTCGGGCCCATGGGCTGGTCCTACTGGGTCCTCGTCACCTGCAACCTCGCGATTCCGCTCACGACGCTCTGGTCGCGCAAGCTGCGCACCAACATCCCGTTCATGTTTTTCATTTCGCTGGTGGTCAACACGGGCATGTGGTTTGAGCGCTTTGTCATCGTCGTGACAAGTCTCTACCGCGACTTCCTCCCCTCCTCGTGGGGAACCTATCGCGCGACGAAATGGGACTACATGACCTTTGTCGGGACTCTGGGGCTGTTCACCGCGCTCTTCCTCTTGTTTGTGCGCTTCCTGCCCATGATTCCCATGAATGAAATCCGCATGCTGCTGCCCGCGGCGAAGATCAAGCCCAAGGCGGCGGTGGAGGCTGGTGACTGATGCCTGCACGCGAAGGAACCTACGGCCTCCTGGCCGAATTTGACACCCCCGGCGATCTGGTGCGCGCCGCTCGCCAGGCGCATCACGATGGCTGGCGCCGGCTGGACTGCTACACGCCCTACCCGGTCGAAGAAGCGGCTGAGGCCATCGGCTTTCACCGCAACCGGGTGCCGCTTGTGACCTTGATTGGTGGCCTCATGGGCGCTGCCGCCATGTTCTCCATGGAGACCTGGATCTCCGTGATCGCCTATCCGCTCAACATCGGCGGGCGGCCCACATATTCATGGCCGGCGTTTATCATCCCGGCCTATGAGTGGACCATTCTCTGGGCCGGTCTTTCAGCGGCCTTTGGCATGTTGGCGCTCAACCAGTTGCCGGCTCTCTATCACCCGCTCTTCAACGCGCCCAACTTCAGGGACGGCGCGACGACAGACAAGTTCTTCCTTTGTCTTGAGGCGCTCGATCCGAAGTTCGAGCTCGCTGAAAGCAAGGCCTATCTGCAGCGCTTTGAGCCAGTGTCCGTCGTGGAGGTGGAGTACTGATGGAAGCGAACCGCCTCAATCGATTGACCCAGGCAGCCACGCTCGCAGGTCTAGCCGGACTGCTCCTGGTGGCCGGATGCCGCCAGGATATGCATGACCAGCCCAAGCTGATTCCTCAGCGCGGATCGGAGATGTTTGCCGATCATCGCGGCGCACGGCCGCAGGTGCTGAACACCGTCGCCCGCGGGCAACTCCACGAGGACGGCTACTTCTACACCGGCGTTGTCGAAGGTGCGAATGGATACCGTGAAGAGCGGGATCTGATGCCGTTCCCCGTTACGCTGGACGTGCTCAAGCGCGGCCAGGAGCGCTTCAATGTCTACTGCACGCCCTGCCATTCTCGCGTCGGCAACGGTCTGGGCGAAATTGTGGAACGCGGCTACAAGCCGGCGGCAAATTTCCACGATCAGGTGCGCCGTGCGCAGCCCATCTCCCACTACTTCTATGTGATGACGCACGGCTACGGCGCAATGCCCGACTACTCGGCACAGCTCACTCCCGTGGACCGCTGGTGCGTAGCAGCGTACATTCGCGCGCTGCAACTCAGCCAGGCCGCCACGGCGCAGGATGTTCCCGCAGGCGCGCAGGTCAAGACGCTGAAGGAAGTCGCGGCGGAAGAGAACCTGCCGGCAGGCTATGCAGAGCCGTGGGCGCTGCCTTCCACGGCGGTCTCGGCCTATCCGAACGACACAAAGCAGGGGAATCCCGCCATGGCGCCAGCGCGCCCCGCGGACCCGAAGATTTCGATTCCAGCAAGTAAACCGGCTCCTGTGGCCGCGAAGTAAGGACAGACGGAATGGCTCACGAAACACACGCGGCAACACACGCCAGAACGCTCCCCGCCGATCTCAGCGCGCCGTCGTTTGTGGACGGATGGAAATCACGCGCTCTCATCGTCGGCGTCGTCTTCTCGGTGATTGCGGCCCTGCTGGCCTTTGCGGATGGCTCCATCGATCACGTGCTCCGCGCATGGGTGCTGGGGCTCACGCTCACCTTTGGCTTTGCCGTCGGCGGCCTCGCGCTGCTGATGGTCCAGTATGTCTCCGGTGGCAAGTGGGGCCTGCTTCTGCGCCGGCCGCTTGAAGCCATGAGCCGGACGCTCCCGCTGGTCTTTGTCTACTGGGTGGTCAGCGCCCTGTTCATGAAGAAGCTCTACCTGTGGGCACAATACACCTCAGCAGGCGATACGGCGGCGGCGCTGAAGGCGGGCCTTATCAACGAAATCCAGGCGCATTGCCTGGACTTCAAGCGGCCCATGCTGAACCCTGGAACGTACGTCTGGGTCACTCTCCTCTGCTTTGCGATCTGGGCCTTCTACACCTGGAGGCTGACGTCGCTTGGCCTCAGGCGCGACTCGGACTCGCCGGACAACACGCCCTACTGGATCAAGAAGCTCGAAAACATCAGCGGTCCCGGCATTGTGGTCTACTCGCTCACCATGACCGCCGGCGTCATCTACTGGATCATGTCGATGGACCCCACCTGGTACTCCTCGGTCTACGGCCTCTTGTTTCTTGTCGGGCAGGGCTATCAGGTGCTGGCGTTCTCCATCATCGTCGCCCTCAGCCTCTCAAAGCATGAGCCGTTCAAGACACTGCTGCGCCAGACCGAGCAGCATGATCTGGGCAAGTTCACCTTCGCCTTCGTCATGCTGAACATCTATCTCGCCTTCGCGCAGTTCCTGATTATCTGGTCCGGCAATCTACCCGAAGAGATTCCCTGGTATCTCGACCGCATTCGCGGCCACTGGGGCATCATCATCACACTGGATTTCATCTTCCACTGGCTCATCCCGTTTTCGCTTCTGCTCTCGCGCGACATCAAGCGGAACAAGAAGCGCCTCATCCGCGTCTGCCAGTGGATGATCTTCGCCAAGGCCTTCGACCTGTTCTGGCTCATTGAGCCGAACTACAAGGATGCCGCGCGGAACCTCCACTTCAGCTGGGGCATTCTGGAGTACGTGGCAGTGCCTGTGGCGATGACTGCATTCTGGGTGGCATTTTTCTGCACACGGCTGAAGACCCGGTCCCTCGTGCAGACGAACGATCCGCATCTGGCGGAGATTTTGGAGCCTGAGCATGTCCACGCATAATCCGCACCAGCACGGAAATCAAGATCCGGAAGAGATTGACGCGTCCAAAGGGTTTGAGCAGTCCGACGTCCGCGTCACCGGCATTGTCGTCTTCCTGACGGCGTTGATGGTCTTCGTGGGCGTGGCCGGCGTACTTGCATACGGCATCGGCAAACTGATCAACGCGCAAATGAACAAGGAAGATGGGCCCACCAGCAAATGGTCCACCACGGTCAACATCCGCGAACTGGGAAACCTGCCGAATAACCCCGCCATGCAGCACAAGGTTGCGGAACTCACGCAGCAGTTTCCCACTCCCCGCGTGCAACTGGACGACGGCAATCAGGATGTCGCCGACCTTCACCAGCGCGAAGATCTCTTGCTGGACAACTACACATGGGTGGATCGCTCGCAGGGCAAGGTTCGCATTCCCGTTGACCGTGCGATGCAACTGATCGCAGAGCGTGGCTTGCCGGTCGCTCCTGCGGTGCAGCAGGGGCCGATGATGGCAGGCGACTCGGTGCCCACGGTGACCGTGCCGCTTACGAGCGGTTTTGCACGGACGGGTTACGAGCAGGAGCAGGCAGCAGCAAGAGCTGCCGAAGCAAGGCAGGAGCAATAAGAGAAACACAGGAAACGCAAAGCAACCGCAATCCGCAAAAGCAGGTGAGGTAGAAGTGAAACAGTGCATGGCGACAATTCGAACGATGAGCCGCAGCGCAGCGCGCGTCCTGTTCGGTGGAGTTCTGCTGTGTGCGACCCTCATGCCCATCCTCCTGCGCGCGCAGGTCTCCAGCTATGGAGACAAGCAGATGGGGCCCGTTAACGATACGCCCGCCTTGCTCAACAAAGTGGGGATCGCGCAGCATCTCAATCAGCAACTTCCGCTTGGCACCGTCTTCACCGATGACACAGGGAAGCAGGTGCATCTCGGAGACTACTTCGGGAAGCGCCCGGCGATCCTTGCTCTGGTGTATTACCAGTGCCCGATGCTCTGCTCGGAAGAACTGAACGGCCTCACGGGCGCCTTGCAGATGGTGAACTTTGTTCCCGGCAAGGACTTCAATGTCGTCGTCATCAGCATCGATCCGAGCGAAGGCACGGATCTGGCCGCGGCTAAGAAGCGCAGTTATCTCAAGCGCTATGGCCACCCGGAAACCGCGAACGGCTGGCACTTTCTGACGGGAACCCAGCCGAACATCGATGCTCTGGCGCAAGCCGTAGGCTTCCGCTATGTCAAGATCCCGGGCCCGGATGGAAAGCTTACGCAATTTGCGCACGCCAGCTCGATACAGATCGTAACGCCCGAAGGCAAGCTGGCGCAGTATTACATGGGTGTCGAATATTCTCCCAAGGATCTGCGTCTCGGGCTGAACGAGGCATCTTCCAATCGGATTGGATCGCCGGTCGACAACATCCTTACGTACTGCTACCACTACGATCCTCAGACCAATACCCACTCCCTGATTGTGGCTCGCATCGTGCAGCTGGGGGGATTGATCACGGTTCTGATGCTGGGCGGCTTCATGTTTGTCATGCTCCGCAAAGATTTCCGGCAAGCGCACCCACCGCTGCCCGCAACCCACATGCCTGAACCAAAGGTGAACGGATAACGGAATGTCTCATATCAGTCCTGTTCTTTGGCAGTTTCTCGTCAAATGGCTCACCCACTTCGAGCTCTTTCCGCCGGAGGCGTCACGCATTGCCCCGCAGATGGACGCGCTTTATTTCTTCATCGTCCTGGTGAGCCTTGTCGGCTTGACGATCGTCATCCTCCTGGTGACCACCTTCTCGATTCTGTACAGCAAGAAGCGCCACCCGGTAGCGGTCCAGATCGAAGGCTCGACCCTGCTGGAAGCGACCTGGACCATCATTCCGCTGGGGCTGTTCCTCGTCATGTTCGTCTGGGGCGCGCTGATTTATTTCCGCGTCTACACGCCGCCTGCGAACGCCATGAATATCTACGTGGTTGGCAAGCAGTGGATGTGGAAGGCCGAGCATCCCGGTGGCCAGCATGAGATTAACTCGCTCCACGTGCCCATTGACCGCCCCATCCAGCTCACGCTCATTTCGCAGGACGTCTTTCACAGCTTCTCGATTCCCGCCTTCCGCGTGAAGCGCGAAGCCATCCCCGGCCGCTACACGTCTGTATGGTTTGAGGCGACAACGCCCGGTACATACCATCTCTTCTGCACACAATACTGCGGCACGGAACACTCCCACATGATTGGCGAAGTTGTTGCGCTCTCGCCGGATGACTACAAGAAGTGGCTCCAGAGTTCGACCAGCGGATCGTCGCTGGCGCAGAACGGTGAGCGGCTCTTTGCCAGCCTCAGCTGCTCCGCCTGCCACAATACCCGTCCCGATGCGCGCGGCCCGAATCTTGCCAATGTGTATGGATCGCGGCTGCGGCTGGCGAACGGGCAGACGGTCATCGCCGACGACGCTTATTTGCGGGAAGCGATTCTGAGTCCATCGCAGCACATCACGCAGGGATTCGCACCCATCATGCCCACCTATCAGGGCCAGATCAGCGAAGAAGGCGTCATCGCGCTGGTCGAATACATCAAGAACCTCAATTCGGACTATCGTGTGCAGCAGACCACGACGACAACCGATCTGCTGCCGGAGAGTGAAGGCAAGGCGGCATCCGGCGGTTCCAACACCGCAGGGCAGAATCCCGCAGGAAAAGGGATGGTGAACCAATGAGTACGACAATCGTGAGTCTACCCGACCAGTCGACGGCCAGGATTCCGAAGATGAATTACCTGAGCAAGGAGAACGGCCTGCTCAGCTGGCTCTTGACGGGCGATCACAAGAGGATCGCGATTCTCTATCTGATCTCCATCAGCTTCTTCTTCTTCATCGGCGGCGCGCTTGCGGGTCTTATCCGTCTCGAATTGCTCACGCCGCAGTCTGACCTGATGGCGACCGACACCTATAACAAGATCTTCAGCATGCACGGCATCATCATGATCTTCTTTTTCCTGGTGCCCTCCGTGCCTGCCACGCTCGGGAATTTCCTCATCCCGATGATGCTCGGCGCCAAGGATCTGGCCCTGCCGAAGATCAACCTGCTCAGCTGGTACCTCTACATCGCCGCAGGCATCCTTGCCCTCTACTCGATGGCCACGGGCGGCATCGATACCGGCTGGACGTTTACCACGCCGCTCTCTACGCACTATGTGAACACCAACGTCATCACGACCGGCATCGCAATCTTCATCGCCGGGTTCAGTTCCATTTTCACGGGGCTCAACTTCATCGTCACGATTCACAAGATGCGCTGCCCGGGCATGACATGGTTCCGGATGCCGCTCTTCGTGTGGGCCCACTACGCCACAAGCATCCTCATGGTGCTGGGTACGCCGGTCCTTGCCATTGCCCTCGTCCTCGTCGTCCTGGAGCGCACGGTTGGCATCGGCGTCTTCGATCCGGCAAAGGGCGGCGACCCGCTGCTCTTCCAGCATCTCTTCTGGTTCTATTCGCACCCGGCCGTGTACATCATGATTCTGCCGGGCATGGGCGTCATCAGCGAAGTCATCTCAACATTCAGCCGCAAGCGCGTATTCGGCTACACCGCCGTGGCGTTCTCGTCAGTCGCCATTGCCGTCTTCGGCTTCTTTGTATGGGCCCACCACATGTTCATCATGGGCATTTCGAACTACTCGGTGCTCATCTTCTCGCTGCTCACCATGCTCGTCGCGGTGCCCTCGGCCATCAAGATCTTCAACTGGGCCTTCACGCTCTACAAGGGCTCCATCACGTTTGAAACCCCGATGCTCTACGCCTTCGGCTTCATGGGGCTGTTCACCATCGGCGGCATGACGGGCGTCTTCCTCGGCACATCCGGCACGGACATCCATCTCACCGAAACGTACTTCATCGTCGCCCACTTCCACTTCGTCATGGTCGGCGGCATGTTGATGGCCTTCCTTTCAGGCCTGCACTTCTGGTGGCCCAAGATGACCGGCCGCATGTATCCAGAGAAGATCTCGCAGCTGGCTGCCCTGATCACCTTCATTGGATTCAATCTGACCTTCTTCCCGCAGTTCATCCTGGGCACGCTCGGCATGCCGCGCCGCTATGCGTCGTATCCGCCGGAGTTCCAGGTGTTGAACGTCTTCTCCACCGCGGGAGCAACGATCCTGGGCGTTGGTTATCTGCTGCCTGTCCTGTACCTCACCTGGTCACTCAAGTATGGTGAGATTGCGGGCGAAAACCCGTGGCAGGCAACCGGCCTTGAGTGGCAGACGCAGTCTCCGCCGCTCACTGAAAACTTCCTTGCAATCCCGATCATGGACCACGAAGCCTACGACTACGAGTGGCTCGAGCGCCAGAAAGAAAAAGAGGTAGCCAGTGTCGGATAGCCCCGTGATGACCCAAGGCGCCGTGGAGATGGCGGAGCATGCGCATCCGCCATACCAGCGCCATCACTTTGAAACGATCGATCAGCAGAACGACGCCACCAACTTTGCGATGTGGCTCTTCCTGCTCACAGAAATCATGTTCTTCGGCGGCTTGTTCACCGCCTACCTCATCCTGCGCAACTGGTACTATCCGGCATTCGTCGCCGCCTCGCATCAGCTGAACATCTTCTGGGGCAGCCTGAACACGCTTGTGCTGATCTCCTCCAGCTTCACCATGGCCATGGGCGTCTGGTGCGCAGAAATGCGCCGCAAGACCGGCCTGGTGCTGTTCCTGGTGGCCACGTTCCTGCTCGGCCTGGTGTTCCTCGGCATCAAGACCATCGAGTACTCAGAGAAGATTGAGAAGCATCACGTTCCCGGTTTCCACTACAGCGTGAAGTCGTTCGTGAATCCGGCGTCGGATCCTGAGTCGGCGCAGTATGGAGACAAGCCCCTCCCATTGGACATGGCGCGGAAGACCGAACTCTACTTCTTCCTCTACTTCGCCATGACCGGCATGCACGCACTCCACATGATCATCGGCATCGCCATCCTTGGCTACATGATCTTCCGCGCCAGAGCAGGTGCCTACACCACGGGCCATGTCACCTTTGTCGAGAATTTCGGCCTGTACTGGCACTTCGTCGACATCATCTGGATCTTTCTCTTCCCGCTTCTCTACCTCATCAGCCGACACCAGTAAAGGATCCATGCCATGAGCGAACACAACGAGCAAGAACATCACATTGTGAGTCCCAAGGTTTACGCCGCAATCTTTGCTGCGCTGCTGGTCCTCACGGCGCTCACCGTTGCGGCCTCGTTTGCTGAGTTGGGTATCTTCAACCCCATCATCGCCCTCGCAATCGCCGTCGTGAAGGCCACGCTGGTCGTGCTCTTCTTCATGCACGTAAAGTACAGCCCCAAGCTCACCAAGCTCACCGTCGGCGCGGGATTGTTCACCTTCATCGTCCTCATCGGCATGACGCTATCCGATTACTTCACGCGCGCCTGGGGACGCTGGTAGGCCGTCTTTTTCCTCCCACCAAAACGGGCTGCCCTTCGGGGCGGCCCGTTCTGCTTCACCCGCCCCGCCATCCTGTAGCCTGAGGCTGGAGCAGATTGCGTTGGCCCATCCGCAAATTCCAGGCGCCCTTGCCGCGCTTGCGACCAACCCGCGCATTCACGTCCGCCGCGCCGGCCCCCCGCGCACCGCCGCCAGCTGTGTCGTCTGCTGGATGCAACGCGCCATGCGTGTCATCGACAATCCAGCGCTGGACGTCGCCATCGAAGCAGGCAATCTCCTCGGCCTTCCCGTCATCGTCTTCTTTTCCGTCATCCCCAACTACCCCAACGCCAACCTGCGCCACTACCACTTCCTGGCTCAAGGGCTGCGCGACGTAGCCGAGGACGCAGCCGAGCGTGGCGTCGGCTTCGTCGTCCGCCGTCATCCTGACAATTCACTCGAAGCCTTTCTGGAAGAAGTGGAAGCCGCGATCGTCATCGGCGACGAGAATCCCTGCCGTGAACCGGAGCGCTGGCGCGAGGTTCTCGCCGGTCGCCTCAAGCTGCCCTTCTGGACGGTGGATGCGGATGTCGTGGTACCCTCCGCGCTCTTCAACCGCAGCTACTTTCTGCTGCATCACTTCCGCCCGCACCTCAAAGCGCAACTGCCAAAGTTCCTTCTGGCGCAACCGGCCATCCAGCCGCTGCATGCCTTTCGCCCCTGGAAAAACATTTCCTCCTTCAATCTCGCAGGCGACATCACCGCAGGCTTCACCAAGCTCGATCGCAGCATTGGCCCCGTTGACACCTTTACCGGCGGAACGCACGCCGCGCTCAAGCGTCTTCGCGACTTCGTTGAACACGACCTCGCGCGCTACGAAGGCACACGCAACCATCCTGAGATCAAAGGCACCAGCCGCCTTTCGCCCTATCTCCACTTCGGCAACATCAGCCCCATCACCATCGCCGTTGCCGCACACGACGCCGTGAGGCGTGGCAAAGCCCCCGCATCTGCCTGCGACAAGTTTCTCGACGAGCTCATCGGCTGGCGCGAGCTGGCCGTCCTCTTCGTGCGACATACGCCCAGCTACGACACATGGGAGTGCGCCGCGCCATGGGCGCGCAAAACGCTCATCGAGCACGCCGGCGATCCGCGTGATTACCACTACACGTTCGAGCAGCTGGAGCGCGCCGAGACGCACGACGACCTCTGGAACGCGGCCCAGCGCGAGATGGTCCACACCGGCTGGATGCACAACTACATGCGCATGTACTGGGCCAAGAAGATTCTCGAATGGGCGCCCGATCCCGCGCGCGCCTTCGAGTGGGCCGTCACACTGAATGATCGTTACGAGCTCGACGGGCGCGACCCCAACGGCTATGCAGGCATCGCATGGGCCATCGTCGCCAAGCACGACCGACCCTGGTTTGACCGCCCCATCTTCGGCGTCATCCGCCCCATGAGCGGCGCGTCGATTGCGAAGAAGATCGACGCGCAAGCCTACATCCGGCAGAACGCCGGTGGCGCCGACTCGCTCGGTTTTTAGAGCACCCTTCGCCAAAGTCACAGCAGCGTTCCTCTCCACGCAAAGCCCGTTCTATAATGGGACACGAATTCGACCCCGGAATCTGTCTGTTTCACGTTGCGCAATCCATTGAATTCCGCCCAAGTCCCCCTCGGAGAATGCGAGAGGGGAAGCGGAAGCCGAATATCGGGCGCGTGTGAACATTTCTAGATTTGCTGCTTTTCTTCTTCTCATTGCCTTGGAACGCCGCCGTGTTGCTCGCCCTCTTGCCTGCAGCTTGCACGCTTCGCTCCACGGGGCGCAGTGTTGGCTGATTCTGCTGTTCGTCGCTGCGCTCGCCTGCGCTGCGCAGCAGCCGTCCGCCACGCAGCGCGCTTTCCCGCCCACCGTTGCGGCAGCGCAGCGCTTCCTGGCGAAGCGCGGCTGGGGCATACTTCCTGCTCAGACCGGCGCATCGCGCACCCGGCCTGCCACTGCGCGTCCGCGCGCGCAGGCCACCAGCGCATCCGCGACATGGGAGCCGCTTGGACCCATGGCCGTCAGCACGCCAAGCTTCGGTCTTGTCTCCGGTCGCATCTCTTCCATCGCCTTTGATCCTTCTGACCCCACCGGCAATCGCATCTACCTCGGCACCACGGGCGGCGGCGTCTGGCTCTCGCAGAATGCTGGCACGTCGAACGGAGCAAGCGTCGTCTTCACGCCTCTCACTGACACCACAGCAGCCATGAGCAGCGCGCTCGATGCGTCCATCAGCATCGGTGCTGTAACCGTGCAACCAGGCGGAACCGGTGTGGTGCTGGCGGGCACCGGCGACCCCAACGATGCGCTCGACTCCTACTATGGCGCGGGTATTCTGCGCTCCACCGACGGCGGCAATACCTGGAGCCTCATTCAGCAGACCACGGATGTGGAACAGGGCCTCGGCATCCAGGACTACACCTTTCTCGGGGAGGGCTTCGCCGGTTTCGCGTGGAGCACCGTGACCCCGCAACTCGTCGTCGCAGCAGTTTCACAGGCGTATGAGGGTGCGCTGGTCGACGCCGAGCGCCTCGGCGTCAGCTATGAAGGCCTCTACTACTCCAGCGACAGCGGGGCCTCGTGGCATCTGGCCACGATCACCGACCCCAGCGGATCCGATGTGCAGGGGCCCACCGACGCCTATGCAAATCCCCACGGCAACGCCGCCACTGCCGTGGTGTGGAATCCCGTGCGCCAGCTCTTCTTCGCCGCGATTCGCTATCACGGCTACTACCAGTCCGCAGACGGCATCCACTGGACACGCATCGCCACGCAGCCCGGCTCCGGGCTCACCACCTCCATGTGCCCCACGAACATCGGCTCCATCGGCTCGACGGCCTGCCCCATCTTTCGCGGCGCGCTCGCTGTCAATCCGCAAACCGGCGACACCTTCGCGTGGACCGTCGACGCCTCCAATCAGGACCAGGGCCTCTGGCAGGATGCCTGCAACATGAGCAGTGGCGCATGCAGTAGCGCAACGCCTTCCTTCGCCACGCAGTGGCCCACCACGGCGCTTGAAACCAACGACCCGCAGATGGGCGCGGCGACCATCCGCAACGGCGACTACAATCTCGCCCTTGCCGCCGTGCCGTCCGGTCAGGACACGCTGCTCCTCGCCGGCGCCAACGATCTGTGGAGGTGCAGCCTCGCCATGGGCTGTGCCTGGCGCAACACGACGAACGCCACCACGTGCATGAGCGCGCAGGTCGGCCCCTATCAGCACGCGCTCGCCTGGAGCGCAGCCAATCCCCTCGAAGTCTTCATCGGCAATGACAGCGGCCTCTGGCGCTCCATGGACGACATCGGTGAAACCGGCTCCGTCTGCAACGCGACCGATGCGACGCACTTCCAGAATCTCAATGCGGGCCTCGGTTCGCTCGCGGAAGTCGAGAGCCTCTCTGCCATTCCTGTCTCGCCTTACACCATGATGGCCGGCCTGGGCGCAAACGGCACCGCAGGCGTGAAGAGCACGACGAGCGCCACCGCCGACTGGCCGCAGATTCTCTCGGGCGAAGGCGGCCCTGTCGCCGTCGATCCCACCAACGCTGACAACTGGTACGTCAACAACCAGGGTGGCGTGTCCATTCATCTGTGCACGCAGAGCGGCCCCTGCACGCCGGCGGACTTCGGCGCCACCCCCGTCGTCTCCGACGCAGACGTAAGCGCCGACGGCCAGACGATGACCACGCCCGCGCCGTTCCTGGTCGATCCGCTCGACGCCACGCAGCTTCTTGTCGGCACATGCCGCATCTGGCGCGGCCCCGCCACCGGCGGCTGGAGCGGCTCCAACGCCATCAGTCCCTTCCTCGACGGCGTCACCGGGCAGGCCTCCTGCAATCGCGATGCGCTCGTTCGCTCGCTCGCTGCGCTGCCGCTGTCGGGGGGCGGGGAAGTGGTGTACGCGGGCATGTACGGCTCGCTCGACGGCGGCTCAACCAAAGCGGGCCACATCTTCAGCGCCGTCTTCAGTCCCTCCAGCACAACCCCTCCCGCGTGGCAGGATCTGACCTTCAACCCCGTGTCGAATGACACCATGGGATTCAATACCTACGGCTTCGATCTCTCCAGCATCGCGATCGACCCGCATGACACCACCGGCAACACCGTCTACGTGACCGTCGAGGGCATGGGCAATCCGCAGCAGGCCGTGCGCGTCCTCTATCGCTCCACCGACGGCGGCGCGCACTGGGCGACGCTTTCGTCCAACCTGCCTGAAACTCCCGCCAGCAGCGTCGTTGTCGATCCGCTCGATGCCAACACCGTCTATCTCGCCACCGACGCGGGCGTCTTCTCCACGCGACAGATCGCCACCTGCGCCGCGGCCGCCTCCAACTGCTGGGCTCCCTTCGGTGCGGGCCTTCCGCAGGCGCCCGTCGTCGCGCTCAGCGCCGCTCCGCTCACGGCTACGCAAAACGTGCTGGCCGCGGCAACTTACGGCCGCGGCATCTGGCAGATTCCGTTGTGGACCGCGGGCACCCAACTGACCACCGCGACGGCGGCGCCCACCTCGCTCATCTTCGCCAGCCAGGCCGACGGCACCACCAGCGCGGCGCAGTCCGTCACGCTCACCAACACCGGCAGCATCGCCCTGGTGCCCACCGCCATCTCCGTCACAGGAGACTTCAGCGAGACGGACAACTGCCTCAACGCGACGATGAACGCCGGCGCGAGTTGCACGGCGCAAGTCACCTTTACGCCCACGCAGACCGGCACGCGCACCGGTCAGCTCTCCATCAGCGCCAACGTAGCAGGAGGCCAGTTGACGGTCGCGCTCAGCGGCACCGGCGCCGCGGCAGGCCCCATCCAGATCTCTCCCGCGTCCATCAACTTCGGATCGGTGCAGGTGGGCATGACATCGAGCACCCTGCAGGTCACCGTGCAAAACAGCAGTACCAGCGCCGAGCCCATCAGCAGCGTCCAGGTCACCGCGCCCTTCGCGCTGGCCAGCAATGCCTGCGGCAGCTCCATCGCAGCCGGCAGCGCCTGCCAACTCACCGTCGATTTCGCGCCAACGCAGACCGGCGCTTCCACCGGCGCACTCACGCTGGCTACCAGCAGCGGCACGCAAGCCGTGGCGCTCAGCGGCGCCGGCGCCGCTCCACCCACGGACACACTCTCGCCCGCCTCGCTCACCTTCTCCGGCACCATCCTCGGGCAGAGCTCCGCCGCGCAGGTCGTGCAACTCACCAACACGGGCGGCGTGGCGCTCACGTCCATCTCCGTCGTCGCCAGCGGGCCGTATCAGGTTGCGAGCAATTGCGGCACGCAACTCGCCGCGGGCTCCAGCTGCTCGCTCAGCGTCACCTTTACGCCCGCAGCAGCAGGCACGCAAACCGGCGCACTGACAGTCACAGACATTCTCAAATCCCAGACCGTGCCTCTCACCGGCACCGGCCTGCTTCCACCGGCCTTTGCCGTGAGCCCGATGAGTCTGACCTTCCCGTCGCAACAGCTCGGCGCAGCTTCCACGCCGCAAACGCTCACGGTCAGCAACACCGGCGGCGCGCCCATGGCCAACGTCGGCTTCCAAATCACCGGCCCATCGGCTGCCAGCTTCTCCGTCGGAGCCACCACCTGCGGCGCCACGCTCGCCAACAGCACAAGCTGCACGGTGCAGATTCTCTTCACGCCCACCACGGCCGGCGGCAGCTCCGCCACGCTCACCCTCACCTCATCCACGCTCGGCGTCAAGCCCGCAACGGTCGCGCTCAGTGGCAGCGGCCAGGCCCCCGCAGGCCTCAATGTCAGTTCCGTGCAGCTCGCCTTCACCATGGCCAACCTCGGCCAGGCCAGCGCCGCACAAACCGTCACGGTCAGCAACTCCGGCACCGCTGCCGCCACAGGCCTCACGCTTTTCACCGCGGCGCCCTTCAGCCTTGCGCAGAATACCTGCGGCGTCAGCCTCGCCGCGGGCGGCAGTTGCACAGTCGCGATCGTCTTCACGCCAACTGCGAACGGTTCCGTCAACAGCACGCTCACCATCAGCTCGCCGGTCTTCGCTCCGGCCACGGTGCTGTTGAGCGGCGTGGGCGGTCTCGCCGGGTCGGTGCAGATCACGCCGGGCCTCGTCACCTTCCCAACCACCGGCATCGGCGCCACCAGTGCCGCACAAACGGTCACGCTCACCAATAACAGCCCCGTGACCCTGTTGGGCCTCGCGCTCAGCGCCTCCAGCGGATTCCAGCTCGCAAACAACACCTGCCCCGCCAGCCTCGCGCCCGGCGCAAGCTGCACCACCGGCGTCACGTTTGCGCCC
>JBAUTX010000269.1:0-3008 GCA_049582405.1 Occallatibacter sp.
GGATGCAGGTCACTTCCTGAAGATGCGCCGCATGCACTAGGATTTTCTTTTCGTTCAATAAGGGGAACCTATGTGGCACTCTAAAGTCGTTATCGTACTTCTTTTTCTTCTCTCAGCCGCCGCAGGCGCGCAGAAGATTGCCGTCTATCAGACGACACCCGACCTGCTGGAGGCGCTCTCGCAGCGCGAGTCGCTCAATTTTCACACCGCGGCGATTCCCGGCACTCCGATGATCACCGTGGATGACGCGCAGCGTTTCCAGGAGATCGACGGCTTTGGCGCTTCGCTCACGGATGCCGCAGCGTGGCTCTTTGCAAAAAAGCTCCCGCCCCGGCAGACCGCAGCCACCTTCAAGATGCTCTTCGACCGCAGGGGCGGCATTGCAATCAACTTTCTGCGTCAACCAGTGGGATCTTCCGATCTGGCTGTGACCTTTTACTCGTTCGATGACCTTTGCCAACAGACGACAAAGGCCTGCACGACGCCAGCGGGTCAGACCGATCCAAATCTGGAACACTTCTCGCTGGCGCACGATCAGGAGTACATTCTGCCGCTACTCAAGCAGGCGCTGGCCATCAATTCCGGGATACATGTGATGCTCTCGCCGTGGAGTCCGCCGGGTTGGATGAAGACAACCGGATCCATGCTGGGATCGAATCCAGAGACGAAAGAAGCGTCTGCCTTGAAGCCGGAGAACTACGCAGCTTTTGCGAGTTACCTGGTGAAAACCATCCAGGGCTACCAGGCCGCGGGTGTTCCGGTGTGGGCGCTCAGCGTGCAGAATGAGCCGCTCTTTGCACCGCCGACCTACAGCGGCATGAAGATGGAAGCCGCGGAGCAGGCGACGTTTCTTGGCGAAGCGCTGGGTCCAGCGCTGGCCGCTGCTAGCCTAAGCCCAAAGGTGATGGTCTATGACCACAACTGGAATCGCCCTGACTATCCCGAAACCGTGCTGAAAGACCCTAAGGCCGGCGCGCTCGCCGCCGGCACCGCGTGGCATCACTATGAGGGTACTCCGGATGTGATGACCAGGAATCATCAGGAGTTTCCGCAGAAGGACCAGTGGGTGACCGAATCGAGCGGCGGCGCATGGCAGAAGGGAAACGTGCTGGCCGAAGAGGCGGGTGAATTGATTGCTGTCACACGCAACTGGTCGCGCAGCTATGTGCTGTGGGCGCTTGCAACGGATCAGAATCACGGGCCATTCGTGGGCGGCTGCGATACCTGCCGTGGGCTCGTGACCATCGACCTCAGCGAGGCGGCTCACCCGCGGGTGAAGCCGGAGCCGGATTACTACGTGCTCGGCCATGCAAGCAAGTTCCTGCTGCCCGGCGCGGTGCGCATCGCATCCGATGAGCCGACAGGCACGTCCATCAAGGACGTCGCCTTTCGCAATCCCAATGGCGTCGTGGTGCTGTACGTGCTGAATGCCGGCACCGTGAGTCAGAGCATGGGTATTCACTTCCGCCAAAAAACAGTGGCCACGACAATCCCGGCGGGATCGGTGGCCACGTTCGTGTGGAAGCCGTAGAGGGCAGCCCTCACTTCCCCGGCGTCACGGAGAAGTTCGATGGCGCTGCGGGAGCCGCAGGCGCTGCCGGTGGCTGGGGCCTGTGCTCATCTTCCTTTGGCGGGAAGTAGGGGTCCGGGCTCAGCTTGCCGCGATGGCAGGTCCCGCAAGTCACGGGCATGCCTGAGCTGTCGACCTTCCCAACGTACTGGGTATTGATTTCCTCCACCATCTTGTACATGGTCCGGGCCGTATTCTTCTCCTTCTTGGAGTCATCGGCGAAGTTCAGCCGCGGGCGGCCGTTGGGGCCAATGTTGTTGGGGTCTGCGGCGTGGCACGTGCTGCATTCCGTGCCCAGGTCGCCTTCCCACTGATGCATGATCTTGCGCACCTGCTCGCCGGTCAGGTCCTTGGGCAGAACCTGCAGGTTGGTGGGCGGCGGAGGCGGCGGCCAGTGATTCTGCCCCTGGGCTGGCGGGTTCTGGGCCGCAGGCTGTTGCGGGGTCTGGGCGTGGCTGGTGACGGCGATAGCGGTCAAAGAGAGTGCAACCGCTGCGGCAAGAGCAGGGAACTTGGACATCAAGCGGAATGTTCCTCGCGGAATGGGATGACCTCTTAATGGATTTGACGTGGCAGGGATTCAGAAAGATGACGAGCAGCCGAAAATTTCCTGGGACCTGAGACACAGTGATGGTTGTCAACCGCAAAGCGCAGCGGCCGGTCCACCGCGTGGCGGATGCCGATACGAGGCGTGACGATCGGCAGTTCCACGGCCCAGCCATCGTCCCGCAATTGCAGTGGAGATGTGGCGCTGGTCAGGTCCAGACCATTGTGTGCGGCCCGCGTCAGGCCGAGCGCTTGCGTCAGCCGTCCCGGCCCGCTGGTCAGGGTTTTGTGGGTCGCGCCGGCTGCAATGCCTCGATTTTTCGCCATTTGCTCCCAGCCAAGCACCGGCTCCAGCGCTCGAACCAGCACGCAGCCCGCCAGGCCGTGCGCCTCGCAACTGACGTTCATGCAGAACGATCGCCCATAGATTGTGTAGACATAGGCGTGGCCTGCAGGACCAAAGAGCACCTGGTTGCGCGGCGTCGGGCCGCGATAGGCATGGGCCGCGGGGTCGGGCGGCTCGTGGTGCGGACCGAGATATGCCTCAACCTCGACAATCCTGCCCGCCAGCACTCCGGCCGGCGCGCGATGCACAAGCAGCTTGCCCAGCAGGCGCGGGGCCACCCGGTCCGGAGCATCCTCGAAGAACGCGCGCGGCAGCAGGCGGCCCGGCAGCCGGGCATGATGGCGAGTTACTTGTGGCTCTTGGGAAGCTCTGAAAAACTGCGAGTTATAAGGCCCGGCCTCTTGAGTTTCAGATCATCGGCACATGATCGGCGTTTTGGCAGGGGTTGCGGTGTTCGTTCTTCCCGCCTGAGACCATCGCCGGCCTCAGGCGGGCACACTACGCCCCTTGCGGGGCCAGCCGTTGGTTGATCCGGGCAAGCCGTTT
>JBAUTX010000270.1:0-6675 GCA_049582405.1 Occallatibacter sp.
CAAATGCCCACAAACTCACAGAGTCGAGACTGGTTTAAAACGCGGGCGAGGTTAGGTCCCCAATATCCCGCTCCCGTCAAGGCGATCTTAATCATTTATACCTCCGCTGTTGCTTCGATCTTTTGCATCGCAATGCGCTTCAGTTCATTGCTTTTAACAATGGCATCCAGAAAATCCGACTGCAGCTGCGTTTGCAGGATGGCAATGTTAGGCATGACGCAGTGCCCCCCAATCAAACCAGGGAACACGTGTGGAAGGAAGTCGATTTCCTCAACGAATGCATTCACATCTTCATAGCTTGCGCCATAACGCACAGCAATCCTCTCAACTTCCTGCGCCCACCCGACGAGCATGCCGAGCCAGGTTGTCTCGAGAAGCTTCGCGACCTCACCCGCCTGAGTGCTCGGGAATCGATCCGTTTTGAAGCCCGCATCCTTGAAGTGCTGCATGACCGTATCGACGATGCCCGGTCTATCCGCTCCGACGAACTTCTTGTAGCGGAGCATGTCGGTCTCCATCTTCACATGCTTACCGCGTACAGGGCTGTAGGCAACAGGCGCCCCGCTGCGATCTGCCAACGCACGCGTTGTCCCCGGAGAGACCGTGCTGTTCAGAACCGTCACGCGAGGCTTGTACTTTGCGATGTAAGCAGTGGCCACACCCAGGAAATCGGGAATCTGAAAAGGGATGCAGAGATGAAGAACGGAGCAGGGCCGATCGAGTACAACCGGCTTGAGATCGACACCGACACAGTCATAGGTGCGACTCAGAATATGGAGCAGCGGCTTACCGACTTCGCCCAACCCTACAATTACCACGGCTTCTTCAGGCACGAGACTTACCTCACGACGTAGAATGTGCAACCTGACCCCAACGAGAGGTCTTCCGTGGCCGATGCCTCACAGCCTGACAACACTCCTACCTGGGCAGTACCATTCTTCTGCCAGTGTTCGGAATATCAGAATCGATGCTGCAACGGCCATACCACTAAAGACGAATTTCACCCCGTTGGATCTGCCCGTACAGGTCCTGATCCATTGGAACCAGCGTACCCTTTTCCGGGTGATCCATGTAAATATCATCAGCGCAAAGGCTCGGATCGATGCCCTGCTTCCGCCACGCAGACTTGGAGTACTTGAACGTCCCAGTCAGATCCATCGCCGGCACGATGCGAAAGAAAAGGGGACAGGCATAGCCCGGCAGACGATGTCTCCACGCCTCGCGCAAATCCTGCAAATGCACTCCATCCTCAAGGACCAGCGCGGCCATGCCTGCCTGTCCTTCGCACCCCGGAACCTGCACGCCATACACATTGGCATGGACAACACCGGGCAGGCTCGCCAGGACGGCTTCCACCTCCGACGTCGCGACATTCTCGCCCTTCCAGCGAAATGTATCGCCGAGGCGGTCTACAAAATAGTAGAAGCCCTGCTCGTCCTTGCGCATCAGGTCGCCCGTGCGCACCCAGCAGTCGCCCTGCGCGAATACGTTGCGCAGTATCTTTCTCTCCGTCGCTGCAACGTCGGTGTAGCCATCAAAGCGGCTTCCGATCGCCGATGGGTCCTCCAGCACTTTGCCGATGGCTTCTCCAGCTTCACTGGAGGCGCATCGGATGCACAGACCGGAAGCGTCTCTTGCGGGCTCCTGTGTTTCGGGATCGATCCGGATGAGCTGCGGAGAAAAGCGATGCGCCAGATAGGGCGGAACGCGTCCAAGCGCTCCTGGCTTGCCCTCTGCATTGAAGAGCGAGATATTGCCCTCCGTGGCAGCGTAGAACTCGAGAATCTGCGGAATGGCGAACCGCTCTTGAAATGCAGCCCACACCCCCGCAGACAGGCCGTTGCCACAGGCCAGCCTGATGCTGTGCGTTGGCGGATGGTCTTGGTCAGCGGCTTGCAACAGGTACCGGCAAAACTCGCCGATGTATTGGAAGATCGTGCAATCCCATCGAACCAGATCATCCCAGAACTGGCTCGCCGAGAACTTCTCGCGAACCACCAGGCTTCCGCCGCCTGCCAGCATGGCCCCCGGAACCAGCACGCCACCGATGCTGTGATACATGGGCAGGCAGCTGTACATCCTGTCCTGCGGCGTGACTTCCATCATGCCCGCAAACCAGTGCGCCCACTGCAGGATGCGGGCGTGCGTCACGCGAGCAGCTTTGGGAAACCCTGTGGTGCCGGAGGTATAGATATAGAGGGCGCAGTCCCTGATTGTGACGGACTCGCCGGCGAGCAAAAGCGGAGGCTCAGTGGTGCAAGTTGCGAGTTCTTGCTCGATGGAGCGGAAGCCTTGCACCGGACCATCGAGCGTGACGACTTCGGGCGCCTGCGGATCCCCGGCGAGCGCAGCATTGACGGTGGCTGCCAGTCCGTGGTGCGCCACAATGAGCTTGGGCTGCGCTGCATGAACGCAATGCCGAAGGGATTCCCCCTGTAATTGCGTGTTCACGAGAGCAACGATTACGCCCTGACTGGAGACGCCCGCCCAGAGTGCAAAGTATTCGGGAGAGTTGGGCGCGAGGAGCCCCACCACATCGCCCTTGCGCATACCCTTCAACCTGGCCCAGTGCGCGAATTGATGGACACGAGCGACCAGCTGCTCGTACGTGTAGGACTGCGCATCGGAAAGGATGGCAGGTTGTGCACCTCGCTGCGCAGCCTGCTCCTCCAACACGTGCATGAGCAGGCGTGTTGGATTCTTTGCGATGGGTGCGGTCTTCTCCAGCGCCCTCATCCAGACGCGGGAAGCGGAGCGCTCGCCGGGCGCCGCTGTCAGCGCAGGCATTACGCTGTGCCTCCAGCATCAATGGTCAGAACGGTGCCGGTGATGTTCTTTGCCCGATCGCTGAGCAGAAACTCCACGCTATTTGCGATGTCTTCCACATCAGCCATGCGTTTGAGGGCCGATCTGCGCTCAATCCTCGTGCGGACTTCTTCCGTCATGCTGTGGGTCATGTCGGTGGCGATGAAGCCTGGCGCGACTGCATTGACGCGAATCCCAAGGCGGCCGACCTCGCGCGCGAGCGACCGCGTGAAGCCGACAAGCGAGGCCTTGGTGGCTGAATAGGCTGCAAGGCCGCTGAAGCCCGTGGATGCAACGATGGACGCAACCTGAACGATGCTGCCACCGCCACCGGTCATCATCGTGCGGACAACATACTTTGTGAGCAGGATCGGTGACAGCGTGTTCACCCGCACCAGGCGCTCAATCTCCGCATCGGGCATCATGCCCAGCACGCCCTCGACGCTGATGCCTGCATTGTTGACGAGTCCGAAGATGGGACCGGCCTCATCTCGAATGCGCTTCACGAGCGCGGGAATCTGCTCCAGGTCGCCCAGATCGCTTGCGACAAATCGCAACGCCTTTTGTCCGTCAGACAGCGCACCCTCTTCAAGCTCGCGCAGCGCATCGCTTTTGCTGCGCGCCACGGCGGTCACATGAAAGCCGCTCTCCAGAAGCTTCCGCACAATCCCGAGGCCAAGGCCGCGGCTTCCCCCGGTGACGATGACGTTACGCGCTGGCACGCTGCAGCTTTCCGGTTCCTGAAACATCCAGTACAGGAACAAAGTTAATGACCGCGGGCACCTTGTAAGGCGACAGCGACTCACGGCAATGGCGCAGAATCTGGTTCTTGAGATCCTGCGTGCTGCTGTGCGGGTCTGTGCTGGATGGCTTCAGCACCACGTCCGCGATAACGACCGCGCCTGTGAGAGAACTGGCCTTGCGGCGCACCAGAGAAATCTGCACATACGGATGCTGATTCAGGACCGCCTCAATTTCTTCGGGATAGACCTTCTGCCCGCCCACGTTAATCTGCCCGTCGCTGCGGCCGGCAAAGTAGAGACGCCCGTTGCGCAGCTCAAGGCGGTCCCCGGTGTTGACAAAACCATCCGCCCCCTTCAAGGCCGGCGCGCCGTCGCCCAGGTAGCATAGCGCGGCCCTGGGGGATTTGATCCGCAGCGTCTCGTCCTCCATTCTCATTTCAACATCCGGGGTGGAGTGCAATGCGCTTTCGGGGAAGCCCGCTTGCCCATCCTTTACCTCGAAGGCGAGCCCAGCCTCCGTGGAGGCGAATGCATGGACGATTTCTGCGCCCGGATAAGTGGCACGCAGCTGGTCGAGGATCACCTGATCGGCAATCTCTCCGGAAAGGCGCACGTAGCGCGGCTTCAGCTCGCTGGCCGTCGGACTCATGAGCGCTGAACGCCAATGAGACGGCGTTCCAGAGATGTGCGTGACGCCATGACGGGCCGCTCGGACGAGAAAATCTGTCATGGATTCTTCCGCGTTCGAGAGCACCATCGCTGTGCCGGTCAGCATGGCGCGCAGCAGGATCTGCAGCCCACCATAGCGCCGAATATCGTAAAAAGTGCTCCAGACCCGAGAGTCGGGTGCAGGCTGAGGACTGAGGAGATGGCCGGCAAGGCTTGTGAGCGTATGCGCCACCAGCTTGGGCGGTCCGGAAGTTCCAGAGGTGAGCTGGACCCATTCCGTCTCCACCTTCCTGGAACGATCGTAGTCTTGAGGGATGTCTTCATGCGTGGCCGGCATGAAATACCGGACCTGCGGGAACTCTGGTCCGAAGTGGCAGAAGTCCGTCACGATTGCATCCACAGACGCGCCGCGAATGATGTGGCCGATGTGTTCCAGACCGAAGCTGCCGGGAAAGAGAACAACGCGGCGCGCCAGGCCATCCAGCTCCGTCAGGATCCAGGCAGCCTCCAACTGGCCGCGGGTTAAGATCAGAACGCTTCGTCCCGCCAGCACGTCTGCCTCCCCGTGAAGGATGGACCGATTGGCCAGGTCCGCCATGGGGACATCGGCAGACACACTGCGGAGCACGGGGTCGGAGCCCTGAAGGCCCGCGAGCAATGCATCGCGCAAGGACTGAACTTTACTGGTGGGCATGTTCGTAAAACCTTACAAACTCGCCAAATGTGACGGGGAAACTGCCGTCGGCCGAGGCGCTGAATGGATCGACACCAAACAGCGCTTCCAGCCGAACGACGACGATGGCAAAACAGAGCGAATCAAGCCCCGAGTCAAGGAGAACCGTACTGTCTTCTAGCGGTGCCAGCTGCTTCTCGTTTTCGCCCGCGACCTGGGCAAACTGCGCAAGAATTTCGGAACGAACGTCCATCTTGATCTACCTTCTTCCGCGCCTTTCTGTGCGCACAGCTCTGCTCCCAATCTGGAGCCCGGGCAGAGCTTCGCGTGGAGCCCGGGCAGAGCTTCGCGCGCTGGGGAAATCAAGCATACCCCCAGCCCCAAAACCAGGAGCAATCCGGCTCATTGTCTCACCAACGGGCAGCCGGAAAGACTCCGATTTCGATGCGGCACCGATACGTGGTCCGATGCCGATCCCGATCAGGCACTTGTGTCCCTGCGACGCTACGCGGCGCGAGGGACCTGCCGGTTGAAGACAATGCGATCAATCAGGTTTCGGAGAAGATACACACCCTCGAACACATCCTGGCCTGCAGGCAGCGGACTCAGGCTCATCTCTTCGCCAAGTGCCTGGATCAGGCCGGCCGTGTGCGCGATATCGCAGACTCCGTGGACATCGGTGTACTCCATGTCTTTGGAGCCCTGCGCTGCGGCCAGACTGGCCAGATACCCCATGAATCGCTGAATGAAGCCCTCAAAGAAGGCCATCGTCGCCAGCGACTGGACAGCGGAGAGACGCCCGAGGAAGAGGCGCATCTTCGTAAGGTCATCATGAACTGCCAGCGAGTCCTCCGCCGTGGGGAAGGATTGTGCAGCGATGAAGAAGCGGCGCAACATTTCGGGATGCGCATCCCGGACCTCTTCCATCAGGTTCTCAATGAGGATTGGCCGCGCCGTCTCGGACTTGACGGCAAGCAGAGCCGCAGTCATCCAGTAAATGAAGTTACCCTCAAGCACCGCCGAGTATCTCGCAATAATGCCGCGTTGCTCAGCGGGTGTAAGTGTCTCGACCGGGGGAAGTGATTCGATCAGGTCGTCAATCATGCTGTTGATCTTCTCCTGAATCGTCTCAACAGCAGAACTCATGGCAGCAGCGGGGACACTCTGCATCGTAGTTGTCATTTTCGGTTCTCTCCTATTCTCAGACTGGTCTTGTGTGAACTCATTGATACCACAGAATCCTGAATTTCATTGGGAAAAACTTTGATCTCTCGAGTAGCCATGGTGCCTGGCTTGCGGTGACAGAAGGGGTATCCTAATTGCCCGATTAGTAACTCGTTTCGTGATTACCAGCCATGGAAACCTGCCTCAGCCTGCTCCAGCGCTCCGATAACCTGCGCCTCAGTGCGCCAGCTGCACCTAATTCAACAAGTTCCTAACTTGAGGCAACTGATATAGCTAAAGGTCGGCTTCCCCTTACCAATCAAGTGATTCTTGATTGCGCGTGTCAGTCACGAACAGCCCATGATGGCTCAGAGGAGTGGTTGCGTAGCCACTCCTCAAACAGCACGAGACTGAACAGGACCTTGTGATAGTCTTCGCGGCCAGACTGGTGATCTGCCAACATTTTCTGGACGCGGTTCGGCTGTAGGTAGTTGTACAGAAGCGACTCTGGATCCGAAAGTAGCGCAGCCATCCTGCCATGAAGGGAATTGCGAAACCAGCCATCAACGACATTGACGGCAAAGCCCTTCTTCTTCCGGCGGACAACGCTTGCAGGAAGCA
>JBAUTX010000271.1:0-7370 GCA_049582405.1 Occallatibacter sp.
CTCCGCGACGCCCCGGCTCAAAATGTCAGCCATGCCCCCGGTCCGTACCGCAAAAATAAATACCCACCCCCCCTGCAATATTTTTCTTTTCCACAGAAAGCTTGCATGAATTACCGGAAATGCTTCACCTTTTCTTCGCCTTTTTACGCAAAATCGGTTATCCTTGCTCCGCAACACGGAGGTTGCCTGAATGGACTTTCAAAAAGAACTCCTCGCCGAATACGATCGCGAGTGCGCCAGCACCCGCAAGCTCTTTGCCGCCATCCCTGACAACGCCGACCTCAACTGGAAGCCCAGCGACAAGTCCATGCCCCTCGGCCGCCTCGCCGGCCACGTCTCGGACATGACCGGTGACTGGGCTCTGCACACCCTCACCAAAGACAAGCTCGAGTTCCCAGCCGATCACAAGTGGGAGCAGTACATCCCCGCCGGCAAGGCCGCGCTCCTTGAGAAATTCGACCGCGACAAGACCGCCGTCCGCGCCGCCCTCGCCGCCATCAAGCCCGAGCAGTGGGACCAGAACTGGAAGTTCATCTTCGGTGGCCAGGCCTTCATCGACCAGCCCCGCTACCAGGTCTTCCGCGACTACGTGATGAATCACCTCGTCCATCACCGCGCCCAGCTCAGCGTCTACATCCGCATGCTCGGCGCCAAAATCCCCGGCATGTACGGCCCCTCCGCCGACGAAATGTAACCAGTGCAGGGAAGCCTCGCATCGGGAGCACCGCTCGCCCCATCGAAAGCCCCGCAGCCTGACAACCACCCGGCCATGCATCTACCCTTGATGCATGGCCTTCATCTTTCCAAAGCTCTATCCCATCCTCGACTCCGCCATCCTTCCCGCAACCGACCGCACCGAATTCCTCGCACACCTCGGCGCATCCCTCACCGACGCAGGCGTCACGCTCCTCGAATACCGCAACAAGGCCGGCTCCGACGCTGAAATCCTCGCCGACTGCGCAGCCCTCCGCGCCGCCATGCCCTCCGGCCAGGTCCGCCTCATCCTCGATGACCGCGCCAACCTCGTCGCCACCACCGGCTTCGATGGCGTCCACGTCGATGCCGGCGACATCACGCCCACCGAAGCCCGCGCACTGATCGGCCCCGATCGCATCCTGGGCACCTTCGGCGGCAGTAACGCGCTGCTCCCCGGCATCCTCAACGCCCCCGCCGACTACCTCGCCATTGGCCCCATCTTTCCCACCGTCACCAAGCACACCACCCAGCCGCCCATCGGCATCGAAGGCGTCCGCAAGCTCCGCGCAGAGGCCGGTCCCAACGTAGTCCTCAGCGCCGCCGCCGGCATCACGCTCGACACCGCGCCCGCCGTCCTCGCCGCCGGAGCAAGCATGGTCGCAGTCTCCGCCGCCATCTTCCGCAGGGCAGACCCCGCCGCTGAAGTCCGCCGCTGGCTGGTGCAACTGCAGTAGCCCAGGAGGACAGGACGGCCCGGCAGCGCCTCATCCGCAAAAAACACACGACAACCTTATTCCTCATCGAGTAAAAACAACCTCAGTGACGACCCCGGAGATTCAGCCGCTTCCCACGCCAGCCCAACCTCCCGCCGACAGCGGCGGCATGGTGCAGAGTCTCGGTCTCTTCAGCTCCACCGCCATTGTTGCCGGCTCCATGATCGGCTCCGGCATCTTCCTCGTCGATGCCGACATTGCCCGCGGCACCGACTCGCCCGCGCTCTACCTCGCCGCCTGGGTCGTCACTGCCATCCTCACCATGATCGGCGCCCTCAGCTACGGCGAGCTCGCCGCCATGATGCCCAAGGCCGGCGGCCAATACGTCTACCTCCGGGAATCCCTCGGCCCGCTCTGGGGATTCCTCTACGGCTGGACACTCTTCCTCGTCATCCAGACCGGCACCATCGCCGCCGTCTGCGTCGCCTTCGGCAAATTCCTCGGCGTCTTTTTTCCCAGCATCTCCACCACGCACTGGCTCTGGCACATCGCCCACGTCCCCGCCATCCAAATCGGCCCCATGGTTCTCGGCAACATGGAGATTGGCGTGAACACCGCCAACCTCGCTGGCATCGCGGTCGTCGTCCTTCTCGCCATCGTCAACATCTTCGGCGTCCGTCTCGGCGCACTCATCCAGAACATCTTTACGTCCGCAAAGGCTCTCTCGCTCTTCGCTCTGGTCCTCATCACCTGCACCATCGGCCGCAACGCTACCGCATGGAACGCCAACTTCGGTCCCGGACTTCGCACCTTCTGGCACAATGCCGGTTGGCACACGCTGCATCCCGTGCAGGTCGGCATTGGCGGCCCCGTTGTCCTCGTCAATTTGTTTGTCATCGTGGCCGTCGTACAGGTCGGTTCGCTCTTCTCCTCCGATGCGTGGAACAACATCACCTTTACCGCAGGAGAAGTAAAGAACCCGCGACGCAACATCCCGCTCTCGCTGATTCTTGGCGCGGGTTTCGTCCTCACCGTCTACTTCTTCGTTTCGCTCGGCTATCTGCTCGTTCTGCCCATGCACGGCGATCCCAACGGCCTCACGGCTCTCGCCCGTGGCATCCAGCACGCTTCGGAAGACCGCGTCGCCACCGCCGCACTCGACGTCGTGTTCCACGCCGGTGGCGCATATCTCATGGCCGCGGCCATCCTCATCTCCACCTTCGGCTGCGCCAACGGTTTGACGCTCGCCGGAGCGCGCGTCTACTACGCCATGAGCCAGGACGGCCTCTTCTTCCGCTCCGTCGGCAAGCTCCATCCGCGCTACAAGACGCCCGTCGCGGGACTCTTTGTGCAGGCCGCCTGGGCCATATGTCTCTGTGTCTCCGGCAGCTACAGCCAACTGCTCGACTACATCATCTTCGCAGTACTCGTCTTTTACATCCTCACCATCACTGGCCTTTTCGTTCTGCGTGTGCGCCAGCCCCATGCGCCGCGCCCCTACAAGGCACTCGGCTATCCCATGTTGCCCGCGGTTTATATCGTCATGGCCTCATGGATCTGTGTCGTATTATTGCGGTACAAGCCCCAGTACACCTGGCCCGGGCTGGCATTGGTTTTATTAGGCATTCCTGTGTATCTCTTCTGGTCGCGGCAATCCAAACATCGAACCCGCTCTACTCACATTGCTTGAGGAGGAAGCCTCGCATTCATGTCCAAACTGTTTCGCGTTAAACCCATGTCGATGCTCAACCACGAGGCCGCGGAAGAAGGTGAGCATACCCTCAAGCGTTCGCTCGGCGCATTGAATCTCATCACCCTCGGCATTGGAGCCGTCATCGGCGCCGGCATCTTCGTGCTGACCGGCCAGGCCGCCGCGCTGCACGCCGGGCCTGCCGTCGCACTCAGCTTCGTGCTCGCCGGCTTCACCTGCGCATTCGCAGGCCTCTGCTACGCGGAGTTCGCCTCCATCATTCCTATCGCGGGCTCAGCCTATACCTACGGCTATGCAACGCTCGGCGAACTTGTCGCCTGGATCATCGGCTGGGATCTCTGCCTTGAATATGCCTTCGGTGCGGCAACCGTCGCTTCCGGATGGGCAGGCTACTTCAACAGTCTTCTGCAGCAGCTCCACATCTACATCCCGCCGCAGTTGACGGCCACCACAGGCACACCGCTCGTCTTCTACCAGCAGCAGTGGCTGCCCGTCATGTCGCTGCCGCCGGGCATCAGCGACGCAGGCCTGCCCCATGCCACCGGCATCTTCAACCTGATCGCCGTCTGCATCGTGCTCGTCATCACCACGATCCTCGTCATCGGCATCAAGGAATCGGCCAACTTCAACTCCGCCATCGTCATCGTCAAGCTCGGCATCGTGGGCGTCTTCCTCGTCGTCGGCGGCTTGTTCCTGTTCCATCATCCTCACGTTGCCGCTACCAACTGGCATCCCTTCATTCCACCCGCAGACGGCCGCGGCAACTTCGGCTGGGGCGGCATTCCCACCGCAGCCGCATCCATCTTCTTCGCCTACATCGGCTTTGACGCCGTCTCCACCGCCGCGCAGGAAGCCAAGAATCCGCAGCGCGACATGCCCATCGGCATCCTCGGTTCACTCGTCGTCTGCACCATCCTCTACATCCTCGTCTCGCTCGTACTCACCGGCCTCGTCAGCTACAAGACGCTCAACGTCGCCGCTCCCGTCGCACTCGCCATTGACGCCACCGGCGTCAGTTGGGGTTCAATGCTTGTTAAAATCGGTGCCGTATTCGGCCTGGCCACCGTCATGCTCGTCATGCTCCTCGGCCAGTCGCGTGTCTTCTACTCCATGTCAAAAGACGGCCTGTTCTGGAAATGGGCCTCCGCCATTCATCCAAAGTTCCGCACGCCGTGGATTACCACCATCGTCTTCGGCGCGTTCGCGGCCATCATGCCTGCGTTTCTGCCCATCGACAATCTCTCCCAGCTCGTCAACATCGGTACCCTGCTGGCTTTCACCATCGTCAGCGCCGGCGTGTGGGTGCTCCGTGTCCGCCACCCTGAGATGGAGCGGCCCTTCCGCACACCGCTTGTCCCGCTTGTGCCGATCCTGGGGATTGTCTCGGCGCTTTACCTCATGACGCGCCTTGCGCGCATCACCTGGATTGTCATGATTGTGTGGCTTCTCATCGGCCTCGTCATTTACTTCACCTACTCCGTGAAGCACAGCAAGGTGCAGGCACTGGCGTCTGCCAAAGAGGCCGACTGACCGATAAGCGCATTGCGCATGGTCCGGCATCGGACTAAACTAAGGAAACTTAGTTCACTCGGAGCCTGACCATGCGCACATTCAACATTCATGAAGCGAAAACGCACCTTTCCCGCCTGGTCGACGAGGCCGAGCGCGGTCAGCCCTTTCTCATCGCAAAAGCGGGCAAGCCCAAGGTCAAAGTCGTGCGCATGGATGAACCCCGCGCCGGCAGCAAGTCGAGGATTGGGTTTATGAAAGGCGCCTACACGCTTCCTGCCGACTACAGCGAAGTGGACAAGATGCTCGACCGGCAGGTTGAGAAGCTCATGGCAGGCAAGCCCGGCAGGGCAAAGAGATGAAGTACCTGCTCGACACTCACTTCGTACTCTGGATCCCGATTGACGACCCGAGCATGGGTCGCACTGCACGCGCCATCCTCTCGAACTCCTCCAACGAATTCGTCTTCAGTGCCGCCAGCCTGTGGGAGATTGCCATCAAGCGCTCGCTTGCGCGAGGCAACTTCGCCGCCGACCCAAGCCTCATCCGTCGTCAAATGATCGACCACGGCTATGAAGAATTGCCGGTCACCGGGGAACATGCGGCCGCCGTTGAAGTGCTTCCTCCCATACACAAAGACCCCTTCGACCGCATCCTGATCGCCCAGGCGCAAATCGAAGGGATCTCACTTCTTACAAGGGATGCGACGATTGCGCGCTATCCCGGACCGATCCGTAAGGTCTAGGGCGGTTACGCCGTCGCCTTCGCGCAAAACTCGTCAAACGCCCGCATCAGTTCCTGCGCAATCTCCTGCGCAGTCGATTGCTCGATGACAAACCGCTGCATCAGGTACACCAGCTTGCCGTCGCGCAGAATCGCCACCGCTGGCGAGGTCGGCGGATTGCCCTCGAAATAACTCCGCGCGCGTTCGGTCGCTTCGCGATCCTGTCCTGCGAACACCGTAATCTTCCGGTCCGGCAGGCTCGTTGCATTCGCCAGCGCCAGCCGCACGCCGGGGCGCATCTTGCCCGCTGCGCAGCCGCAGATCGAGTTGACCACCACCAGCGTCGTGCCCGGCTGAGCCAGCGCAGAGTCGACCTCGTCAGCGGTCCGGGTTTCGCCGAGTCCTGCGCGCACCAACTCCTCGCGCATGGGAATCACCATCAGTTCTGGATACATGTTCGCCTCCGGCAGGGAAAGTTGCCTGCCTCCATTCTATCCGGTCCCGCGCACAGTGTAGCCTTGAACCGATGCTCCTGGAAGAAAACAAGCCGCTCGCACCGTTCACCACCTTCGGCATTGGCGGACCGGCGCGCTGGTATGTACAAGCCACCCGCGAAGATGAAATCGTCGAGGCCGTCGAGTGGGCAGGGAAGCAGCGCGTGCCGCTCTTCGTCCTCGGCGGCGGCAGCAACCTCCTCATCAACGATGCCGGCTTTCCCGGCCTCATCCTGCACATCGCACTCCGCGGCATCACCGCCGCCGATGAAGGCAAGCATCGCCTCTATCGCGCCGCAGCTGGCGAAGACTGGGATCGCTTCGTCCAGCACACGGTGGAAGATAACTGTGCCGGTATCGAGTGCCTCGCCGGAATCCCCGGTACCGTCGGCGGAACGCCCGTGCAAAACGTAGGCGCCTACGGACAGGAAGTCGCCTCATCCATCGCGCATGTTCACGCCTTCGACACCCTTGCCAAAGCCTTTGTCGACTTCACAGCGGCTGACTGTGGCTTTGCCTATCGCCGCAGCCGCTTCAACACAGCCGATCGTGGCCGCTACATCGTCACGCGCGTCGACTACCGCCTGAGCCGCGATGGCGCGCCCACGCTGCGCTACGCCGATCTGCAGCGTGCGTTTCCTGCAGACATCGCTGCCAGCCTCGCGCAGGTCGCGGCAGAAGTTCGTCGTATCCGCCAGGCCAAAGGCATGTTGCTTGTTGAAGGCGACCCCGACTGCCGCAGCGCAGGCAGCTTCTTCAAGAACCCCATCGTCACCGCGGAGCAGTGTGCGCACGTCGCCTCCCTCAGCGGCAAAGAGCCGCCACGCTTTCCTGCCGGTGTTGACGCAGAGGACGCCACGCACTCCAAGATTCCCGCCGCGTGGCTCATCGAGCAGTCCGGAATTTCAAAGGGCTTCACGCTCGGCGCGGCTGCCGTTTCTTCGCGCCACACGCTGGCCCTCATCAACCGCGGCAGCGCCACCGCGGCGGATATTCTCGCCCTCGCCGGTCACATCGCCACCACCGTGCACCAGCGATTCGGCATCCATCTTGACCGCGAGCCCGTTCTTGTCGGCTTCGACCCGCCGCTCCAGACCACGCGTTGAGACGTGGCCAGTTCTGCACAGCTGGCGCTGCGCCAAAACAGCGTCGCCTGCTGATACCCTGAATGCAGGCATGAACGACAATCTGCATCAGTTACGCTGCTTCGGCTGCGGCTCCCGTATTGCGGGCGCCAGCGCGCAGCCCGACTTTCGCTGCGCCCAGTGCGGCGACCTGTTTGAAGTGGAATACCCCGGCTGGATTCAGCGCCAGGGGCCGGACCGCCCCAATGCCGGCGCGCTCAAGTGGCTCTGGCGCGAGCGGCGCAGCTCGTCGGAGTGGCTCGATCAGTCCGGCGTCTGGCGCTTCCGCGAACTGCTGCCCATCCTCGACAGCATGGGCAATGCCGTGACATTGCGTGAGGGCAATACGCCGCTCTATCCGCTGGTGCGCGTTGCAAAATCGCTCGGAATGGACCAGCT
>JBAUTX010000272.1:0-16993 GCA_049582405.1 Occallatibacter sp.
CGTCGAGCCCGGATCAGGCGATTTCTGCGAAATGATTGCGGCCTGGAGATACAAGAGAAAGGCGTCGTTGGGCTTGTTCGCAAGTTTGGCGCGTACTGTGGCAAGCGCTTTGTCAGGATTGTCCTGATTCTTCTCTTCCGCAAGCATTCCCTGCGCGGCTCCGCTCATGCTCAAACCAGGATCGAGCTGGTCAGCCTTTTCGAAGTCGGCCTCTGCATTGTCATATTGCGCCATCTGCACATACAAGACGCCGCGGGCGAGGTAGAGCGCAGCAGCTTCCGGCTGCAGCTTCAGCCCGGCTTCGAGCATGGTGATGCCGACTTGAAACGACTGATGATTCATCGCGATCTCAGCGAAGTCGACATAGAGAGGAATCTGCTTCGGGTCTTTCACAATCGCAGAGCGCAGGCATTGCACCGCGTTCGGCGTGTCCTGGTTGGCCTCAAACAAATCGGCCGCCAGGTGGAGTGTGTTCCCATCCGGGTCGCCGTCCAGCAGCGGCTTGATCGTCGTCAAAGCATCCTGCGTGTGTCCAGCGGAGAACTGTACCGCGGCCAGATCGCGCCGTGCACGCGCATCGTCAGGCACGGCGGCCGTGAGCTGCTGAAAGACACCGACAGCCTGCTCGTTTTCTTTGAGCTTGAGAAGGCAAATGCCATAGGCTCGAAGCGCATCCGGCTGCTGCGCAAGAATGCCGCCGCTCTCTGCAAAATGCTTCACCGCCGTGGCACAATCTCCGCTCCTGGCTGCCGTGGTCGCAAGCATCGCGTGTGCGGTGGAATCGTTCGGCCGCAAACGCAGGACACGTTGAAGCAGCGGAATCGCATCCGCGCTGCCGGCCTCATATTCCAGTTGGGCGGCGCCTTCCAGCGCGGGCAGGTAGTCCGGTGCGATCTTCAGCGCGTGCTGATACGCAGCGAATGCGTCTTTCTCATCGCCCTTGCCTGCGTATGCGATGCCCTGCAGGACTCTCAGCTGTGGATCGCCGGGGGAAGTATGGAGTGCGGATTCGAGTATCTGGAGCGCGCGATCGAAGTCACGCTGGCGAAGCGCCGAGGTCACCTCGGTCACGATCTGCTGCTGCCCTGATTGACCGAGCGCAACTGCTTGCAGTACCAGGAGCAAAAGGAATAGGCGGGCCCGAGAAACCTGGACAAAATGCATTGTGAGCCTCGAGTGGCTGGCGGAGAACAGGCGATATCTGCTCCGCACCACTGCACCTCCAGTTCTGAAGGTAGTCTATGGGCGCAATGAGGCGGTTCGCAACACGGCCGGGAACCCATGGATGCAGGAACCGCGCACATTGGGCCCATTCGGCCGTCAAAGCTGCGCCCCGGATGCGATGAACGTTCGACAGGAAAGTTTCCTCTCCATGAATCAACTCCGGGGCTGGTCCGATGCCGCGGGCCAGCGCGAGAGCTGGTGTAGCGCAGCCTCCGAGGATTCTTAGCGAGCCAGCCAGCCGCCATCGACGACAAGAATGTGTCCGTGAACGTAGTCGCTGGCGCGCGAGGCGAGGAAGACAGCGGCACCGGCCAAATCCTGCGGGCATCCCCATCTTCCTGCGGGGATGCGATCCAGAATCTGTCGCGCCCGCTCGGGATTTGCGCGAAGCGCCTCCGTGTTGTCCGTCTCCATGTAGCCGGGCGCGATGGCATTGACGTTGATGCCTTTTGCGGCCCACTCATTGGCAAATGCTTTGGTCACCTGCCCAACCCCGCCCTTGGCAGCCGCATAGGATGGCACGGTGATTCCACCCTGAAAGGTGAGCAGCGAGGCGATGTTGATGATCTTGCCGGTGCCGCGTGCGAGCATATGTCTTCCGGCGGCCTGCGTGAGGTAGAAGACGCTGCTCAGGTTGGTGGCGAGGACTGTTTCCCAATCCTGCTCGGGATGATCGACGGCCGGCGACCGGCGAATGGTGCCCGCGTTATTGACGAGGATGTCAATTGTGCCGAAGTGCTGGATGACAGCGTCCACGAGGGATAGACACACGGATCTCTGACTGATGTCGCCGGTCAGCGCAATGCACTTCGATCCGGTTTGAGCGACTTCGTCTTGTATGGTCTGCGGCACGGACCTGGAGCCATGGAGTGCGATGTGCGCACCAGCGCTGGCCAGCGCGAGCGCCATGCCCGCTCCGAGACCGCGCGACGACCCGGTCACGAGTGCAACTTTTCCGTGAAGGTCGAAGAGTTCCTGGTCCATGATGATTTGCATCCCTTCAGTGAGGTCAGAGTAATTCGCGGACTGCAAGCGCATCCATATCGGAGTAGTCCTGGTTTTCTCCGCCCATGCCCCAGCAGAAGCTGTAACGGCTCGTTCCAACGCCTGCGTGAATAGACCAGCCCGGTGAAACGACGACCTGCTTGTTGGCAACCACGATGTGCCGCGTCTCGTGGGCTGGTCCCATCAGATGCATGACGCGCTGCGGCTCATCGAGGTCAAAGTAGAGATACACCTCTGAGCGGCGCATGTGCGTATGGGGCGGCATGGTGTTCCACACGCTGCCGGGATCGAGCCGTGTAAAGCCCATGACCAACTGGCAGCTCCGCACGCCTTCCAGGTGAATGAGCTTGGTAATCTCGCGCGCGTTTGCGGTCTCTTGCGCGCCGAGCCGTACCCGGCTCAGGCCGGCGCTTGCAATGTGCGTTGTCGGGCAGTGCGTGTGTGCTGGATAGCTGAGCAGATAGAACTCTGCAGGAAGCTTGGGGTCATCGCTCGCGAAGACGATGTCCTGTTCGCCGCGGCCAACGTAAAGGCCGTCGAGATGAGCTATGGGATAGGGCTTTGTGTTCACCATGACCGTCCCATTTCCGCCAATGTTGAGGACGCCCAGTTCGCGGCGCTCCAGAAAGTATTTTGCCTTGAGCGGATCGGGGGTGGGCAGTGCGATAGGGCTCTCGACAGGCACGGCGGAACCAATCACGGTGCGGTCCAGGTCTACATACGTCAGACGGAGTTGTCCGGGCTCGAAAAGATCCGTCACGAGGAATGTGCTGCGCAACTGCTCGGTCGTCATCGTCTGGTAGCGGATGGAGTCCGCCATTTGCAGGATGTTCACGTTCATGTTCCTTTTCAGTCTTTGCAATCGGTGCGATTGCGGGAATCACGACGGCCTTCGCAGAAGAGCTCCAGACTGGCAGCTCTCGTGGGGCTGTTGGCAGTCTGGCCACATTTGTCGTGTGGAATGCCCGGAATGATCGGATCGTCTCAGAAGATGCTGGCCTCTGCCGCAACCCTATGGGGGCGAATCGCAACTCATAACATCAGTCAAATCAGCAAGTCGAAGAATACATCCGCCCAAAAGCGATTGCAAATGACTGCCCAATGAGAACGAGAGACTGGAGCCGCGCAGCCTTTATGCTCTGTGCATGCAGGGAAGGGCGCTCTGACCGTTGCATCGCAGCGCAGGCAGGGCCGTCGGCGAGCAGGCGCAGTTGCAGGACGGCTGGCCTGCAACCTCCAGACACAACAGCGGCCTGAGAAGCGGTCTCCTCAGGCCGTTGCCGGTGATCTGTTGGGATTGGACTAAGGCCATCGCGCTTCCGCGAGAGCCCGAAGCCCAGCAGGTTTAGCTCCGCCGGGGCTTATCTGGGGTCATGGGCGCGATGCCCTAGGCCTCAGTCACCTCACGTACGATACAACTGGAACAGTCAAATTTCATCGGCTGGATCAACCTCCTTTCCCGTGTAAGGCCAAGCTAAACGGTCCGCCCGGAGCCGTCAAGGGCGGCATTTTCAGGGCATCAACAGCCCTGTGACGGACGAATCGGCGGGCGGCTTGAAGCTCGAACGCATCTTCAAGCTCGCCGATTATTGCCGGGCACTGGGCGTGAGCTTCCGCAGCACAAATTCCTGAATCACTCCGTTGGCCATGCGTCCCGCAGCGGTAATGAGAGTGCTCTGGAAGACGAGCGCGGCGCCACGGTTCGACTCCGGGTAGTACAACTGCGCAATGCCTCCGGCAGCCAGATCGCCGCCCACACTGGAGAAGTTGGGCTGGAGGCGGCCGTTATCGCCTTTGCAGATGAAGGGGCTCGATAGGGCATGAAAGAGGCGGGAACGCGTGGTCCCGGTTCCCTGATAGAAGTAACGCGGATCCTGGTGCAGGAGCGACGGCAAAACGGCGCCGCCGATCATCACATCCGCAAAGCCCGTGGCGTAGTTTGCTCCCAGGCGCTGCCCATAGCCCTTGGCGCCCTGCTCGTAGTCGGGTGTGTCGCCCGCCTGGTCCATGCCTGCAACGAGGGCCGAACCGAGGAAGACCACCGGGTCCGTCGCTGCCCGGAATGCAAGGTGGTACTTGAGTTTGGTGGTCAGCGGAACCGCGTTCTGATCGTAGACAACATAGAAGTTTGGCACGATGCCGAGCACGCGCTGCTTCTCTTCCACACTGACCTGCTGGGCCGCAATCTGGTCGGGCGAGCCAAAGACGGTCACGGAAGTTGCCGCGCCGGAAAAGCGGACCTGAACTCCAGAGAGGAACAGAACCTGTCCTGGAGCGAGGGTGAGTGTGGGCGAAGTCCATGGGACGAGGCCATCGCCCTGGATTGTGACGTAGAACGGGCCGCCTGGCTGTAAGCCAGTGAAACTGAAGGCTCCATTCTCATCTGCGACCACACTGCGGGGCAAATTTGCGCCGGGCCCATTGAGCGTCACCTGGACGCCGGGAACGACGGCGAGGTCGGCGTCCGTGGCAGTACCGCTGATGCTGGCTGTCTGCGGCTCTGGCGCCGGGACCTCCTGAGCAGTGATTGGATTTGAAAAGCCCAGCAGAATCGAAATGATTGCAACAAGATAGCTGAAAGAACCCGAACGCAGGACTTGCTTCCACGAAACGGTCAACATGACTTGGTCTCCCGAACAACCAGCCGCAGGGCGTGTGTTCACCCTTCTAAACGAGGTGAGAGCGCGATCTGTTACAGAAAACTTTGCTGGGAAGAACAGAGTCCTGGATTTGCCCCTGCGGTTCCGGGGCTCAAGGAGTGCCTGGAGCCGTGTCTTCTGCCAATCGGCATAGAATGGAGTCATCCTTTGAGCAAAAGGTGACGATGGCAGCGTGCGTTCCGACTTAGAAAGGGCTATTCAGTTGCTGGGCAAGGCGGATGCAGGCAGCCTTGACGAGGCTTTGCTGCTGCTGCAAAGAGCGGTTTTCTCCTTTGCCATGAAGGTCTGCGGGCAGCAGCAGGACGCTGAGGACACAGCACAGGAAGTCCTCGTCAAGTCTCTGCCTCACCTGGCAAAACTTGAGGATGCGCGGGCGCTCTCCGCATGGCTCTACCGGGCTGCGATGAACCGCTGCTGGCAGGACCGCAGAAAAGCCTCGTACCGCAGCGAAATCGCACTGGACGATCTGGTGCCGAGCGATGCGGACCTGAGTGCTCTCCTCAAAGATGAGTCGAAGATTGATCCGGAGTCCCATGCCCTGCTGCTTGAAGGGCAGCAAATGCTCCATGCTGCGGTGCTGAGGCTGCCTCCGCACTACAGGATCGTTCTTGTGCTTCATGACATGGAGGAACTCGACACCGAGCTGGTTGGCAGGATTCTTTCGCTGGATCCGGGCGCGGTGAGGGTGCGCCTGCACCGGGCGCGGCTCATGGTGCGCAAGGAGATCAGCAAAGAGACGCAGGGAGCGCGTAAGAAGCGCTTGTCGTCGCGAAGGGCGACATCGCGGCCGGCCCAATGCCGGGAGATCTTCGCGAACCTTTCCGAGTATCTGGATGGGGAACTTCCGCCGGAAAGCTGCGAACAGATGCGCAGCCATATTGAGGCGTGTCCTACCTGCCTGGCATTCATCCAGGATTTGAAGCGCGCCATTGACCGGTGTCGTTCGCTGGACTTTTGCCATACAACGGAGGCGCCCCCGGCGCTGCGAAGACTTTTGACCGAGGAGTACATTCGCCTGGTAAAGAGCGAGCCGGGCGAAAAGTGAAAAAGGGCCGCCATACCAAAATCTTATGGCTCATTAAAAAGATTGGCTGGACGGTTCCCGCGTTCGTGACTGAAGCTTGGTGAAGTTGATCGCACGTTGCTTCTGCGACTATGCCCCATTCCCCTGATTCATCCTCATGCGCGAGCCAGATAGAAGCGTGTCCCGGCAGAATTGCGAGGAGACAAGCGGTATTTGTCATCGTCCTACTCGTTATGGGGCGTCTGGCGTGCCTCCTGGTGGTGAATTTTGTAGACAGGCGGGAACGCACAGGCCCGAAACAGTCGAGTTGCGAGAGAATCATGCTTTGGCGCCACGGGGGTGACGAAGCATGAGATCGGACGATTCTCTGGCTGCCCCGACTTCCGGTTTGATCCGCGCTCATACCATCGCCTCGCTTGTGGGGCTCTTTTTGTCGGGGCTCTTCGGGCTTCTTGTCTCCATCAAGTTTGATGCGCCCGGATTTCTTGGCCATCATGCATGGGACACCTGGGGCAGGCTGCGCTACGACCATACACAGGGCATTCTCTACGCGTGGATGGGCAATGCCTTCATCGCGTTCCTCTACTACGCAGTGCCGCGGCTCACCCAGCGGCCGGTGACCAGCATTCGCCTTGGTTGGCTGATGTTCTGGGTATGGAACGTGGTGGCAGTGCTGGGCGGCTGGAGCCTGGTGCTGGCGGGCTCAAGCCAGCCGCTGGAGTGGGCCGAGTTTCCCCTGGGGATTGCGGCCGTCATCGAGCTCGCCCTCGTGCTCCTCATCGTGCAGTTCTGCATTCCCTTCTGGAAGACCAACGGCGCGGAGCTGTACGTGGCCGGATGGTATCTGCTGGGTGGCATCATTTTCACGACGCTCGCCTATCCGGTCGGCAATCTTCTGCCGCACCTGCTGCCGGGCGCCATGGGCGCGGCGTTCAGCGGACTTTGGATTCACGACGCGGTTGGCATCTTCGTCACGCCCTTTGCCACTGCGATCGCCTACTTCATCATTCCCGCGGTCACGCGCAAGCCGATCTACAGCCACTTCTATTCGATGATCGGCTTCTGGCTTCTCTTCCTCGTCTATCCGCTCAATGGGATTCATCATTACGTCTACTCTGCTCTGCCGATGAGCGCGCAGCACGCTTCCGAGGTGGCGTCCATCTACCAGGGCATCGACGTCATCCTCGTGGTCACGAATCTGCTGCTTTCCGTTTCGCTCGCAAAGGGTGATTCGCTGGTGCGCGACATTCCCCTGCGGTTTGTGTGGACCAGCGTGGTGCTGTATCTCGTCGTCAGCATCCAGGGCTCCGTGCAGGCGGTGATGGCCTTCAACAGTTTTGTTCATTTCACCGACTGGGTCATCGGCCACTCCCACCTCGCGATGATTGGCTTCGCCTCGTTTGCCGCAATGGGGGCCATCGCGCACATATGGCAGTCGGTTCCCGGAGCGCGCCAGAGCCGCCGCATGCTCGCGTGGTCCTACTGGCTGATTGTGATTGGGCTCGGCCTGATGGTCGTGGACCTGACCGGTGCAGGTCTTGTGCAGGCCAGCCTCTGGCGCGAACACCTGCCGTGGATCGATTCCGTGCGCGCCTCGCAGCCTTACTGGGTATTTCGCAGCCTGGATGGTGGATTGCTGCTGTGCGGCTTCCTGGCTTTTGCGGCGAGCTTCTTTGTGGGCGATCCGGTGAGCGTGCCAGCCACGCGGCGTCTCAGCACGGCTTCCATGATGGAGATGGCGGGGGCGCGCAAGGCAGACCGCTGGATCAGCACGGCCTATGGCGCGACTTTTGGTGCGGGGCTGGTCTTCTTCGTTGTGTCGTTTGTTGCGCTGGGTGTCATCCCTGCCATCGACTTGCACAAGGTCATTGCACGCACCACTCCGCAGAACGTGCCCTTGACGTTGACGGAGCAGGAGAGGCACGGCCAGCAGATCTACGCGCGCAACGGCTGCGCCTACTGCCATACCGAGCAGGTGCGATTTACGCCTGCCGATGAGTGGCGCTTTGGTCCGCCCACGCAGGCATGGGAGACACAGGACCAGTATCCGCAGATGTGGGGCACACGTCGCATCGGGCCTGACCTGGCCCGCGAGGCAGGCCGCCGCTCACGCGACTGGCAGCTTGTGCATCTCTACAATCCGCGCTTCGTTGTGCCGGACTCGATGATGCCTGCGTATGCGTGGATGTTTGACGGCTCGGCCGAGCATCCTTCGGAAGATGCGCGCGATCTGGTGGCGTATCTGAACACTCTGGGTCGCGCCGCGCTGGCTGCGGGTAGCGCAGGCAACGTCACGCTGCCGGGCGCGATCCACGCACAAGCCCTGCATGTGAATCTGACGCCGAATGATTCCACGGTGGGGCGTGCCGTCTTTGCGATGAATTGCGCAGGGTGTCATGGTGCAGACGGCCGGGGGCTGTCCGAGGGAGGGCGAGCACTGCGGCCTGTGGCCTTCAATCTGGTGGACTTCCAACTGACGCCGGACGCGGTGTGGCAGGTGTTGCAAGCGGGTGTGCCCGGCAGTGCGATGCCTGCCTGGAATGAATTGCCCGGCGACGAGTCTCAAGCCGTCGCTGCATACGTGCTCACGCTGAGCCGCACCCCGGATCTGCGCAGGGAAGAAATGTTCGCCCCACAGCCAGTTCTGCAGGCGGCCGGTGAGCGCGTCTTTGTCGCGCACTGCGCACGATGCCACGGCATGACGGGCGACGGCAATGGGCCGGATGCAGCCAACTATCAGCCACGACCGGCGAACTTTCATCAGATGCTGGTTTCGTTCCACGGCGCGGAGACCGTAATCCGCGAGGGTGTGCCCGGTAGCGGCATGCCCGCATGGCCACTGCTTACGCCGCAGGAGACGCAGGCGGTGACGGTGTACATGCGTTCGTTCTACGAGGGCGGCACGGCGGCGACCAGCACCGCATCGCACACCGTGCGGGCACCCATGGAGGACATGCCATGATTGCGTGGCTGGTGGGCATCATCACGTTCATCCTGGCGCTCTTCATTTTCTGGAGAGCGCGTTCAGCCGCGTTTCGCGACCGCTGCGAAGAGCCGAAGTTCCGCTTCCTCGAGCACCTTGGCATCCCGTCGCCTAAAGAGGATTCAACAAAACAAAAGAAAGATCCCCAAGGAGGATCGCAGTGAATTCACTTTCTCGCCGAACGTTTCTTTCAAGTGCAGCTGCCATGGGTTTGGCCACTGGAGCAGGCAGGGCAGCGGAGGGCCAACTGGTGTGGAAGGCCACAGACTGGAAGCTCGCGGACTTTCAAACGCTCGTTCATCTCATGGCGCGCGTGAAGCAGGTGTATGACGTGGTGCAGATCAATGAAGGGCGCTTTCTCAATAACGTCAAAAACTCCCTGAATGGCCTGGAGTTCGGCTTTGGTGTGCCCCGCGAGCAGATCAAGATTGCGGTGGCCATGCACGGGCCCACAAACATGCTCAACTACGATGACTTCATCTGGAACAAATACCAGATCGGTGAATGGCTGAAGGTGACGGACCCTGCAACAGGAAAGCCTGCGGTGAGAAACATCTTTGTGAACAGCACGAAGGCTGCCGGGAAGGACTTTCACGCGACTGACCCAGGCAACGAAGGTTCCATGTATCAGGACACCAGTATGCAGACCCTGCGCGCGCGAGGCGTGCAGTTCCTGAGCTGCCACAGCGCGACGGAGGAGCAGGCGCGCATGCTGATCCGGATGCGCAACCTCACGCAATCTCCTGAGGAGATTACGCGCGAAATGCTGGCCCACACGATTGAAGGCACGCTGGTGGTTGCAGCCATGGTGGCGGCGATTGCGCTGCTGCAGTCTGAAGGCCACTACACCTACATCACGGTTTGACCCGGGAAAGGACAGCTCCGATGAAGTCTTCTTCTCTGCTCATCCTGACTTGCGCGGCCGGCGTTGCTGCTTGCTCCGGCGCGCAAAGCAGTCCGCCCTGGAGCCGCGGTGCAAACGACCCCGCGGCGCAGCAAGGCTATGTCTTTCATGTTGCCGATGTGGACAATGTTCCCGATCTGCACGGCAATCCATGCGATGCTCGCCTCGTTCTCTTCATTGGAGGGAATCAATTCTTCGCGCTGCCTCAGCTCGTGGCCGCGTTTGAGAAGCAGCATCCGGAGCTGAAGGGCCACATTTTCTATGAAACGTTGCCGCCGGGGATTTTGCGGAAGCAGATGGCTGCTGGCAATGCCATCACGCTCGGCAACCTGACGATTCAGGTGCAGCCGGATGTGTATGAGGCCGGCGCGCGCGTGCTGAAGAGCATGGAGCAGGGAGGCCAGGCCAGGCACGTTGTTTCGTATGCAACGAATACACTTGCGATCATGGTGCCTCGTGGGAATCCGAAAGGCATCCGAGGGTTGGCTGATCTGGGGCGTGCGGGCCTGAAGCTCTCGATGCCGAACCCGGAGTGGGAAGGCGTGGCGCGGCAGATTCAGGACTCGCTCCGCAAGGCGGGCGGCGATGCGCTCGAAAAGTCTGTCTATGAGGCGAAGGTGCACAACGGTGAAACCGTGCTGACGGAGATCCACCACCGGCAAACGCCCATGCGCATCATGAACGGGGCCGTGGACGCCGGTGTGACCTGGGCTTCGGAGGTGCGCTTCCAGGAGAGCATTGGGAATCCCATTGAAGGGGTTGTGATTCCCGACGCGGAGAATACCACGGCCGTGTATGCGGCGGGCATGGTGGCGCAAGCGCCGCATCCGGTTGCCGCCCAGCAGTGGCTTGTCTTTTTGCAGAGTGCAGAGGCGCAGGCTATCTATCATCAATATGGATTTCGCTCCGTTACGGAAGCGTCAAAGTAGGAGTGCTCAGCATGGGTGCTGAACCATTGCTTCGGTCGACCGCCGCCATTCTGTTGCTTTGTGCAGGCCTCGGCTGCGCTTCGCTCACAGGATGCTCCCCGCGGCAGACGCAGACAGCTCCGCAGCAGGCGGAGACGCAGCCGACCGCCGCGGCGGGTCAAGAAGCGGAGCTGGTTAAGAAAGGCAAGCTGCTCTTTGACCAGACGCCGAAGTATGCCTTTCATTACGTGGGCAATCAGCTTGCCTGCGGCGACTGCCACGTCAATAGCGGGACCGGGGATTACGCCGCGCCCATGATCGACCTGGCCGGCTTATTTCCCATGTTCAGCAAGAGAGCCGGCCATGAGATCACCTTGCAGGACCGCATCGATGAATGTTTCGTACGCAGCGAATCGGGAAGGCCACTGCCGCCTGAGAGTGATGAGATGCGGGCGCTGGTGGCCTACATTCAATCGCTTTCGCGCAGCACGGAAAGAGGCAAGCCCTATGCCGGGCGCGGCCTTGTGAAGCTGCCCGACCTGAAGGGCGATCCCGCGCGGGGCAGAGTCGTCTACGTGCAGCAGCAATGCTCCATCTGCCACGGCAGCGACGGTGCCGGGATTCCGCCGGTGATGCCGCCCCTCTGGGGGAACGGATCCTTTAATGACGGCGCCGGGATGAACAATCCCGACAAGATGGCTGCGTATGTCTTCCACAACATGCCTCAGAATCATCCCGGCGCGCTGACGGCGCAGGAGGCCTATGATGTGGCCGCCTATCTCCACACGAAGCCCAGGCCGAAATTCAACCCGGCGTATAAGAATTTTTAGCGAAACCGCAAAGCTATCCTGCCTTCTCCGCGTGCGCACCAGGCATGGCGACTGATTGAGACCCAGAAAAAACGCCTTGACCCGTCGCCGCCGAACCGCCGTGGGCCCCGCTGCTCATTGATGGATTCGACTGCAACGACAGTCGAGACTCTGGGCCCGAGGAAAGCTGCTCTGCGCGGACGCTGGTCTCCCCGCCCGACGTGGCCCGCATCCCGCGAGAGAGCTGCCTGGTAACACACGACGGAGTCTTTGCACTCCGGCTATTTCTGTTTTTTTCGTTGACTTCATCCAAGGCATGTGATGACAATGACTAGGTTTTTCCCCCACCTTACGCGCAGTTTTTAAGTAACCTTGCCGCAAGTCACGAAAGTGCACTGGCCCTGTTACTGAGATAGCCAGTATGTCTTTCTTGCATCTTACGGGGCCATTGATTTTCCCACCCTCGAGGAGGTTGTAGAAGCTATGAAGTTGCATGCACGTGTATGCGTCCCTGTTCTGCTTTGTTGCCTGACCGTGTTTGCCCCGGCCGCCTTTACCCAGACTGCTTCGGGCATCCAGTTGTATGGTTCTGTCGATGTGCGGCTCTCCCAAAGCTCAGCCACCTACACGACCCCTGTGACCTTCAACCAGAACACGCTGACTTTGAGCTGCCCAAGCGCTCCCATTGCCACACTCTCCGGGACTGCGGACGGCACAGGCAATGTGCTGGTGGACAACAACATCTTTGTGACTTCAACGACCAAAGCCACTACGAATATTTGCCAGGGTGGTAAGACCGAGCACTACAAGGGGCAGGCTTTCCCGGATTGCTTTACTTCGAGTTATCAAAAGCCTGCGTCGAACGGGCTTCTGAATGGTGTTGATGTCGATAATGCTGATTATCCCGGCACGACCACGGTGATTGTGACGACCGGCGGCGTGCCGCCGATGGATGTCAGCTCATTCCTGACGTCAGGCACGCAGCAATTGACGGTGGCACTCGAGGATGAGGGCGGGTATGTCGCCAGCTCGAATGTGTACCTGTACACCAACTGCAGTCTTCTCGGTATTCAGAACGGAGGGTCGATCAGCGGTAACCCGATCGCTCCGAGCAGCCAGACCAGCCAGGACTTCAGTTTCAATCCCATTACAAATCAGCAGATCGGGTTCACATATGATCTCGGGACTGCCTACGCGAACAACACGGTGGTCGCCAACTCGAATGGGTCGATTCCGCAGGTGGCTGACGCGGGATTGCCGCCGGGTCAGTTTTCCTCTCTTGTGACGGGAACGCCGTTTGCGACTTCAAGCTGCCTCGTGCATAGCGGTGAGCTCGTCAACGGCCTGCCCGCCTGCAAGCTGTACACTCTGGTCTGCTCCGTTGGGACGAGCAATTCTGCCGCAGGAGCGAATTGTCCGGTGTCCAGCCAGGCGAACGAGGTACTGAACGATTCCTTTGATGGACCGTCGTTCACCTTGACGGATATTCCAGTGCCGAATGGGCCGGTCTTCCATGAAGGCATCGGATTGCTGATGGCCAGCGAAGGGTGGGCTGGCGGAGCGTGCCAGTTTGACCCGGCCTCGGGCCTGCAGGACGTCGTCTGCCCGCAGAATTTGCTGACAAGCTTTAGCGGACCGGGAGCATTCAGCAGCAGCGGGACAACGACGCATCCGAATTCAACCTTTATCACGGTCGTTGGCGTACCTGAACCGCTGACGACGGTGATCCCCACGGATACGAGTGGGAATCCCGTGAGCCTCGGACCTGGAAACTGGACAAACAATCCCAATCCGAACGTCGTCTTTTCCATGCAGTCGCCGTATTTGACGGGCACGAATCTACCGAATGCGAGCACTTTTGTCGCGGCTCCCATCCGGAGCATCAGCTACGGGATTGCCCCGGCTGCTCAACTCCCGGTCCCAGGCGGAGCCACCACCTCCGGGTCGTATGCAAATCCGAGCGGTTGCCCGGCGCAATTGACTCCCTCCGCGCAGCCGCTGCCAGCCGTCAAGACGCCGGTTGAGACCTTCAGTGGACAAACGGACGGCAACTATCTGATCTACTACTCTGCCCAGGACTGTGCCGGCACACAGGAGCTGAAGTTTGCGCAGGACGCTACGGGAAGCTGGTCGACGAATTTCTACACCTTCCCGTTGAATGTCGACACGATTGCCCCTGAGGTGACGAATCTCGCGCTGACACCGGCGAGCCCCTATTACCAGGGCCAGGTTGTGACAGCGACGTACAGTTGCTCGGATGCGGCTTTGCCATCCGGAGGCCCGGCATCGGGAGTTGTGAGCTGCGGTAGCCAGACTTTTGGCGGCGGCGTCGCCTCGGCAGGCCCCTACACCGTCCCGGTGAATACGTCGGTGGGAGGAACGCAGAACTTCACGGTGCAGACTGCCGATGCCGCGGGCAACACCTCTTCGCAGTCAGCCACCTACGCGGTGAATATCGACAGTCAGATCCAGCTCTCGCTCTCGTCGAACACGGTGACCTACCCAGGCGGCCCGAAGGTGAATGTGAAAGTGCTGAATCTGTACGGCAGGGTGCCGACGGGCACGGTCCTGATTATCGATAATGGCAAGCCCATCGCCACGCTGACGCTGCGTTATGGCTGCGCTTCCTACTATCTGGGCAAGCTTTCCGCAGGCAAGCATTCCCTGAACGCCCAGTATCTGGGCGATGCATCGAATCCCAGCGGATACTCGGCGGCCGCGCAACTCACCGTGCTGCCGGCGCCCGTGAGACTGACGGCCGCTTGCTCCAGCACTTCATTCACATACGGACAAAACTTCCAATGCAACGTGGAGGCGGAGATAGGAGACGATGGCGCGCCTCAGGGGGTGGTTACGTATAGCCTTGATGGTGCGGCGCCCGTCAGTGTGCCATTGGTCTATGACGATGCCACCATTCTGATTACGAGCTCCCCGGTGGGAACGCACACGCTTGTGATCAGTTACCCGGCTCAGACAAACTACTCTGCAGCCGGTCCCATCGTCGAAAGCTTCACGGTGACTCCTGCACCCTGAGGCGCGTGCAGAAGCAGGACATCCCATTGGCTCTGAGGGAGGGTCCGCAGACTGCTGCGGACCCTCCCTGCTTGCGCCTGATTGTTGGTGTATGCGGCAAGTCCGTTCCCCGAAGGGTTCCTCTGGAACGCGGATTCTCGGATGGCGTTAGATGGCTCTTGCGAGCCCCGGCGCCACCATCTCTGTTGTCGACTCTTCGCCGGCAGCAAGGCGCGTGAGGGTCAATACAGTGATGTCATCATCCTGACCAAAGACGACTGCGGCTTCGCTGGCTTCCTGGGCTGTGGGCCGGGAGGCAAACAGCGCATTCAGGCGCTCAAAGCCAAAGAGTTCGCCGCTCTCGTTCCGCGCTTCCAGAAGCCCGTCTGTATACAGGCAGAGCAGATCTCCAGGGTTCAGGCGCACTGCTACCTCGTTGTAGCTTGCCTGGCTGACGAGGCCAAGCGGCAAGGACGGTTCCAGGGTGAGTTCCCGGCCATTGAGGTATGGGGGCAGGTGGCCCGCGTTGGCAAATGTGACGGTGCCGTCCGTGTCGAGCCGGAATACAATGCTGGAGGCAAAGCCGCCTTGCATGCGTCCAACGAGGCATTGATTCAGGGCCGTCAGGATCTTTCTGGGGCTCGCCGTTGTGGCAACTTCGGCACGCATGACGCCAACAATCATCGCGACGTTCATTGCGGCTTTCAGGCCTTTTCCGCTCACATCGCCGAGCGCGACAATCGTGGACCCATCGGGATTGACCAGGAACTGAAAGAAATCTCCACCCACCTCCTGCGCGGGCGTGTAGGCGCTGGTGACGGCATAACCCGTGAGCGAGGGCAACATTTCCGGGATGAGGACCTGCTGGATCTCCTTCGCGCTCTGCATCTCCTGTTCCAGGGCGGTCCGGCGCGCCTGGGTTTCCAGCACGTAGCGGTAGACGGCATAGAGGATGGCCGCAAACAGGGCCAGTGAAGTGATCTTCTCAGGGCTGAAGATCACACCTTGAATCTGGAAGCTGTTGTTGTCAATGAGATTGGAGTAGAGAGACCAATGAGTAAATCGCTGGCCGAGCGCGCTCGAGTCGGCAATGGTGCGAATCAGCTGCACCAGGAAGGCAGTGAGGGCAACTGCCCAGCGGGAAGCATCGAGACGTTTGCGCAGACCGAGAGCAATGAGCGCAAACGGGAAAAGCTCGGAAAGCAGGATGCCCGCGGCCAGAATGCCATCCGCCCACTGCATCCAGAGCGTGGCCTGGCCCCAGAAGAGCGTCACCAGGCCATCCAGGATGCCGACGATCATGGTCGAACGGGCAAGAATGCCCGTCCAGCGAAGGATGCGCGCATTCTCATTGAGGCGCAGAAGCCAGACCAGCAGGTACCACAGGGAGATGTTGGACAGGACATAGAGCGGCTGATTGACGCATCTCGCCAGCTCATAGGAAAAGGGAATGAAGAACAGGTTCTGCAGAATTCCGAGGCCGACAGGTGTGATGGTGAAGACGCCGACCCAGAGGAAGAGCTGCTCTTTGCGGTTGCGCGTCCAGAGGACAACGCAAAGGAGAGCGACAAAGGTCCGCAGGAGAATCAGCGAATAGTCGAACAGATCCTCCTGGACATGACCCCAGGTGATGGCGCGTTCGTAGAGATTGATCGAATCGGGATCCCCGAGGACCGGAGTTTCGTAAATTCCGCCCGACTCGGCATAGGAGAAGATGTCGAGCGGCGCCTTCCAGACTCGAATTGCCAGCACGCCGCCTGAACCGCCATCGATCGGGAAGGAACGTGGAAAGACGTTGTAGTACCAGTAAGCGCGAGGCGGAAACTTGCCATAACGGCCCACGAGCTTTCCATTCCAATAGACCTCGTAGGCGTCCTGCGCGTTGGGGAAGAGGAGGCGATATTGCCCGGAGGCGCCGGGCTCGGGGACGATGTCGATGTGCCGGCGGTACCAGGCAATGCCCACATACGCGGGATGGCTCTGAGCGCCCCATGGAGCATCGACCAGCAGCGACTCCCACTTTGAGTCGTCATAGCCTGCCAGGGCCCACTGCGGATCGTCGCCCAGATGGAATTGCCAGAGCCCTCCAAGATCGGCCGTGCCCTTGCCCATCCCATCGAGGACCAGCGTCCGGGAACCCTGGGTGGACGGCGTGGGCGGGCTCTGCGGGTGAGTCTGCGCCGTTACGCCCGCCAAAAGGATCAGGAGCTTCAGAATGTTGGAGCCGCCACGCCGGCAAAGCATGACGAAAGCATACTCCGTTCAAGGCGAATGCAAAATGGAAGAAATTGCGGAAGAATCGAGCGAGTGGGACTGCTTATCCCCCGCTGTGGATTGCATCTCTGGGAATTGTTATTTGCCGATGCAGAAGGCTGGATTACGTCCAGAACCCAGTGTTTATGCGGGTTCCAGAGGATCTTCTTGCTCCTGGAGACTCGCTGGAGACTCACAGCATCTCCTTCCT
>JBAUTX010000273.1:0-5236 GCA_049582405.1 Occallatibacter sp.
CTATTACCCGCCGCGGGGCGACAATAAGGAGGGCTGGGACAACATCGACATCTTCGGCTGGCTCGGCTACCCGATGCAGATCAAGGTGGACTTCCTCTGCCGCGACTCCATCCTCGCCGCGCCCATCGCTCTCGACCTGGTCCTGTTCCTCGACCTCGCCAAGCGCGCGCCGTCGCTCAAGTCCATCGGCATCCAGGAGTGGCTCAGCTTCTATCTCAAGTCACCCCAGACCGCTGAAGGCCTCTACCCCGAGCACGATCTCTTCATTCAGTCGATGAAGCTCAAGAACACCCTGCGCCACATCATGGGCGCCGAGCTCATCACCCACCTCGGGCTCGAGTACTACGACTAACCAACCACCGCGGCGCCGGCCTTTTCACGGGCCGGCGCCGCGCCCTGTCCCAGCCTTCCGCGCAATTCGTCCAACCTTGGCAAGCGCAGTCTTCCTCACCGCCATGCTCCCGGCTTGTTCGGTGCCCGATGCAAAGCTGCGCTGGCGATTGCCTGCCAACACTGCGGCGCGATACAAAATCGGGTACCATGCCCGTGTACCATGTCCGCCGCCAGCCCACCTCCGGCGCCACCTATCCTCAGCGGGTCCATCCTTGTCCTGATTCAATTCGATGTCTGTGAGGCGTTCCGTCTCGATCTGCTGCAGCAGGCCATCAGTGCGCGCACCGTGCCGCAGCCCAGCATGAAGCAGCCCGCTCCGGCCTACGTACGCTATCAGAAGCCTCCCGTCGTCGGCCCGCTCGAGCCGCTCGTGCTCGACACAGGCGAGCGCCTCGAGGGCGAGGTCAAATACTACGACTACGGCGTCGCCAGCGTCATCTACCAGCTCCCCTTCGCAGGCGATTGGGATGCTCTCGTCCGGCTTGCCAGCCGCTGGATGTGGGATGTGGACTTTCCATCGCGTGTCGAACCCCTCGTGCGCGCCCGGCTTGAGCCAGTCACTTCTGCCATGATCAAGCCCTACTCACGCTGGCTCAGTGAAGACTACTTTATCTTTCATCTCCGCAATGCCATGGGGGCACGCAATGCTGCCGAACTCAGCCGCACTTTTGGCCCCCAGATTGCCCAGGTCGTTCGCGGAGACCGGCAGCAGCTTTCCCAGGGCGAGATTAGTGAGGTTCTCAGCTCGCAGATCTCTTACTACGCAAGCGACCTGGCCGTCATCGGCTGGAACGCCGCCTTCCTCTACGACACCGCGGCCGGCGCCGACACCTCGATCCAGCTCCTCGAGTACGCCAATTCGCAGCTGCTTGAGTTCCGCCACTACGACGAGCACCTCACCGGGGTTCTCGATAGTGTCTATGATCTGCTGGCCGCAAAAAGGGGATTCCTGGCGCGCTGGGGACTGGCCCGTTCCGCGCGGCGTCTGCACACCGTGCTGCTCGACGTCACCGAACTCACCGAGCGCGCCGACAACGCCATCAAGTTCCTCAGTGACATGTTTGCCGCGCGCTTCTACAAGCTGGCCGCTGCCCGGGTGGGCGTGCCCGATTACAAGGATCTCGTTGCGCGCAAACTCCGCACCGCCGAAGATCTCTATCAGGACATGGTCGAGCAGTTCAACCAGACCCGCGCCTTCTTCCTCGAGGCGACCGTCGTTCTCATCCTGCTCATCGAACTCGTCTATCTGTTCAAAGGCCAGCTCTTCTGAATCCTTCTTCTACGCCGCCTTTGCCTCGGCAAGCCGCCGCACCGTCAAGACAGTGATGTCATCCTCCTGCCCAAACTCCTTCGCGGCATCGGCAATGTAGAACGCAGACTGGTTGCTCAGGTTGTGCACGCGCTCAAAGCCAAACAACTCGCCCGTCGGCTTCCGCGCTTCCACCACGCCGTCCGAGAGCAGCAGCAGCCGGTCGCCGGGATGCAAATACAATTGCACCTCTTCGTAGGCCGCATCGGGCAGGATGCCCAGCGGCAGTCCGCCCGGCAGCGTCACTTCCTGGCTGTTCAGATACGGAGGCAGGTGCCCCGCATTCGCCATCACCACCTCGCCATCCGAGCGCAGCAGCAACGCCTGGCACGTCGTCAGGCTCTCATTGCCAGCCAGCACCCGGTTCAGCGACCGTAGAATCTTCGCTGGACTGCGCTCTTGCGTGTGCCGCAGGGCGCCCATAATCATCGACACCCGCATTGCTGCCTGCAGACCCTTGCCCGCCACATCGCCCACCACCACCAGCAGCCCGCCATCGCCGGTCGACTCCACATGGAAAAAGTCGCCGCCCACCTCAGTCGCCGGGCTGTACACCGAATCCACTTCAAACCCTGGCGTCTGTTGGCGCTCCTTGGGAATCATCAGCTCCTGCACGCTGCGCGCCGCCGCCAGTTCGCTCGCCGACCGCTCCTGATCGTGCTGCACATGCAGGAAGCGCACAAAGATGATCAGCACAATCGCCAGCAGCCCCGCAAAGTCTGCAAACGATGCAAAGTGAATCGGGATCGGCCCCGCCTGCAGCGTCAGCGGCGAGTGATAAGTCTGTCCGCCCCAGTCGCTCAAACTTCCGCTCAGAATCGGGTCCGCAATTCCCACCATCGTCAGCAGCAGCGGAATCAGCAGAAGGCCTGCCTCGAAATTCCGGCGTAGCGTTGCCAGAATCAGTGTCGTGAAGGTGAACACGATCCAGCCGATCATCCACGTCAGCGCTCCCAGCCAGATCGCTCCGATGACAAGAATGGCGCTCCAGCTGTGAAATCCAAAGACAAGCTCAAGCGTGGGTCCCACGCCCAGAAGCACGGGAGCCGTCCACCGCAGCGCCCGGATATACCACCGTCGCGGCAACGACAGAAAGGCCACCAGAAACTCGAAGTAGAGATACGCCGAGATGACCACCAGTTGAAGAACAACCGCTTCGTACCAGCCGCGGTCCATCATCGCCGTGCTGCCCGCAAGATCGATAAAGGCAATCGGCGCCTGCGCCAGCTCATGCAGCGCCAGCCACAGATACTCCACGTGGCCCTTCTGCGTGACGTAAAGAGCCAGCAGGAAGATGGTCAGAATCGAGAGCAGGATGGAGTTGACCAATCGCGGAAGCCGCTCAAACAGATTGTTCGCTGACCATAGCTCCAGCTCTTTCTGCAGGTCAGGCTGCATTCCAAGCTTCAGCTCTCGAGCCGTAAAGAAGTTTGTATAAGCAGCAGCCCCAAAGGGAATGTAAATCGTCCTTGCCACCAGCGTCAGATCCGTATCCGTCGGCGCCAGCCCGAGCTTGTACAGCCGCGTAATCTCCTGGAACATCTCCGGCGCCGCGCCATGCGGGCCCTCCGGCTCGATCTCCTTCCCGTTCGCAAAAATAGCCAGGCCCGGCCCGCCGGGGTCGATCGACATACCTGTGCTTGGCACCACCGGCAACACAATCAGCAGAGACACAGGGCCGTGCTGCGGCGGCAGCTTCACATGCAGCCGGAACCAGACAAACGGCCTTCCATGCCCGTGTGTTGGGGGTGGTCCCTGCTGCGCGCCTCCGCCATCCTCCGGATGGTCCAGGTCCTGCAACCCCTCCAGAGAATCCCCGGCGTTCTTCACCGGCCATTTGGTGTCGTCAAAATCCGCGCTTGCCGCTGCCCGGTTGCTCGTGACCCCCACGCGCCAGCCCCTGTCCAGCTTCAGCGGGGTACCCAGATGCGTTGCGTCAAACACCACCTTGGGCGTCGGCGCCACACTCGGCTGCGCTGGAGGCAGGTGCCTCTCCGGCATCAGCACCTGGGGTATGGAGGTTGCCCCATGCCTTTGCAGCGCCGCAGGTTGCCCCGAGGCCATCCCACACAACACTGCCGCCGCTACGAGCCAGCCACCAGCCTTATGTCGCACAGATTTTCCTCCGCGAACCGTGTCCACCACTGTAAAGCACACTCCATCCTCCTCCAAGCAATACCTCACAGCACCCGCTATTCTTGGAGAGTGGGGAAGTGCCTGCCCTCGGTCGGCCGGCATGCGGCGAGGCAAATAAATCTGTTGCGCCGCTGTCCTGCGGGCACATACTAGCGTCTAACGAGATGGAGCGAAGCGGACCAGATCGGTTGGCTTGTTTTTGCGCCGGGAGGTGGGGGCATGACGTCGGCAATCTCATTCTTGAACAGGGGTCTTTGCGTAGCAGTGTTTCTGGCCCTGCCCATCGCCCTCGCAGCCCAATCCACATCCCAGCAGGATCCCGCTCAGCCCCCGCAAACTACGCCGTCGGCGACCAGTACGTCGACTCCGGCAAGCGCATCGCCGCAGCAGCCAGCCGCCACCGGCCCGGTGCTGCATCGCAAAGATGATTCCAGCGCAGCAGGGAACTCCACGCAGCCAGCTCCCGGCACCACGCCCGTAGCCGGTGACGTCCCCGCGCCGCCCCCTGGATCTGCCTCGTCCGACAAGAAGCAAAACAAGAAAGGGAAGGGTAAGGACGAGGATCCTGAACCCGGCACCACGCCCGTTAAAGGAGACGTCAAGGTCGATCCCGGCAAGGTCGTAGGTGTCGGTAGCGATCTCATCAAAGTCAAGCCCGGCAGCATCGAGGACGTCAACGCTGTTGGAAACCGCGACATCGGAAGTCGCGGCCTGGGCAACTGGTACTCCACAGACTCTGAAATCAAAATGGGCAAGCAGTACGCCGACGAGATCGAAAAGTCCACGCGCTTCATCACCGACCCTGAAGTCACCGAATACGTCAATCGCATCGGTCAGAACATCGTCAAGAACTCCGACTGCAAGGTGCCCTTCACCATCAAGGTCATCGACTCCGACGAAATCAACGCCATGGCTCTGCCCGGTGGCTTCTTCTACGTCAACTCCGGCCTGCTCCTCAATGCCGACGAGGAAGCGGAGATTGCCGGCGTCATGGCCCATGAGGTGGCACACGTCTGCGCGCACCACGCCGCCCGCCAGATGACCCGCATGAACTACGCCCAGCTCGGCACCATCCCGCTCATCATGATGACCGGCTACAGCTGGACCGGCTATGGCATCTATGAGGCCACGCAGCTCGCCATCCCCATCGCCTTCCTCCAGTTCTCGCGCGACTTCGAGGGCCAGGCCGACTACCTCGGCGTTCAGTACATGTACCGCGCCGGCTACGATCCGCAGGCCTTTATCGACTTCTTTGAGAAGATCCAGGCCCTCGAGAAGCGCAAGCCAGGCCTCGTCTCCAGGGCATTCTCCGATCACCCGCAAACGCCCGACCGCATCCTCCACTCGCAGGAGGAGATCGCCCGCATCCTCCCCGCAAAGGATGAGTACCTCGTTACC
>JBAUTX010000274.1:0-2812 GCA_049582405.1 Occallatibacter sp.
GGGTGCCTCACCCATGGCGTCTGCATCAGCAGACGCCATGGGTGGCATCCCGCAGACCTCATCGGCCGACAACCCCGCACAACTCCTGCATCCTTCCGCCGCCTTCATCGCTCCAATACAATGAAGAAGCGGCGATACCATCCGCCCCAACCTTCCCCATGACGCACCGCACCCTCCACGAACGTCTCCACGCCTTCTGGGACTTCTTCGTTCTCTTCAGCGGCATCTCCACCGCGTCCAATCTCTCCCGCACCCGCCGCGAGCCCGTCGTCCACCGCGGCCTCTTTCTCTTCCGTCAACACCGCACCCGCTAGCGCCACGCGACCCGCCCCAGGATTCCAGCTCCATGCAACAGGATCCTCAAGCTGTGCCCCGTTCATCGCGCTTCATGCGATGAGCGGGCCTTGGGCGCTGCGCCCGCGCCCTTGGTAAAATCAAAGCATGCCGCTCTCCCGCCAGCAGGCCATCGACGCCTTCCAGTCCGCCGACCTCATCGGCCTCGGCATGGAGGCCGACGCCCTCCGCCGCCATCTCCACCCCGAGGGCGTCGTCACCTACATCATCGATCGCAACATCAACTACACCAACTTCTGCACCGAGTACTGCACCTTCTGCGCCTTCTATCGCCCGCTCCCCAAACCCGGAAAGAAAGACGCGCGCTCTGAAGAGGGCTACATCCTCGACTTCGAGAAGATCTACGAGAAGATCGCCGAGACCGTCGAGATGGGCGGCACCGGCGTCCTCATGCAGGGCGGAATCCACCCCGACCTCAAAATCGACTGGTTCGAATCGCTCTTCCGCGGCATCAAGCAGCGCTTCCCCCAGATCTGGCTTCACTGCCTCTCCGCGTCCGAAGTCCTCGCCATCGCCGAGTACAGCAGCCTCGACCTCCGCACCACCATCGCCCGCCTCCGCGAAGCCGGCCTCGACTCCATCCCCGGCGGCGGCGCAGAGATCCTCGACGACGACGTCCGCAAGCGCATCGCCCGCCTCAAGTGCCGCACTGAGGACTGGGTCAGCGTCCATCGCACGGCGCATCAATTAGGCATGCGCACCACCGCCACCATGATGTTCGGCGTCGGCGAAACCTTCGATCAGCGCGTCAATCACTTTGAAGTCGTGCGCCGCCTGCAGGAAGAGACCGGCGGATTCACCGCCTTCATCCCCTGGAGCTTCCAGCCCCACAACACCGCCCTCGGCGGCCGCGGCTGGGACGAGGCCACCTCCGTCGAATACCTCAAAACCCTCGCCATCTCGCGCCTCTATCTCGACAACATCGAGAACGTGCAGGCCAGTTGGGTCACCCAGGGCCTCAAGGTCCTCGAGCTCGGCCTCCACTTCGGCGGCAACGACGTAGGCTCTGTCATGCTCGAAGAAAACGTCGTCAAAGCCGCAGGCACCAGCAACTGCACCACCGAAGAAGAACTCAGAAGAATCATCCGCGACGCCGGCTTCAAGCCAGTCCAGCGCGACACCCTCTACCGCACCATGTTCCTGAACTGAGCACTGCCCGCCACAAATCTCATCGCTCCTGGTTCTTGGTCGAGGTCTGCCTTCGCAGTCGGGGAATCGAACCCCTCAAACAGAGGCGTTGTAACAGGGCCCGGCTTCAGCCGGGCCGCTGGATCAGGCATGACGCTGGGCTTTAGCCCCTGCGATTTTTCACCCGAACGAGTTCGAAAGCATTTCCAAAGCCGCTGCCTGCTGCATGACCGCAGGCACCAGGACTCAAGCTCTCTTCACGCCCGTCTTGTTTAAGAATATAACTTACATGCTATACTGCATCCATGTCATATGAGGTCGAGGTCTCAGATGAGTTCAGAGACTGGTATGAACCTCTTTCGGAGCCAGAACAGCTCAGCATTGAACGCGTCGTATTGATGCTCATGGAGGCGGGTCCGGCGCTCGGATTTCCGTACAGCAGCGGCATCCAGCAATCCCGCTTCAACCACATGCGCGAGCTGAGAATCCAGCATGAAGGCCGTCCGTATCGCATCCTGTATGCCTTCGACCCCAGCCGTTCCGCATTCCTCATCCTCGGCGGCGACAAGACCGGCGACGACCGTTGGTACGAAGCGATGATTCCACGGGCAGACGCCATCTACGCCCGTCATTTGAACGCTCTCCTCAAGGAGCAGGAGAAAGCCAGCAGGAAGAAACGCTCCCGTTAATCCGGGATTGCAACACAAGGAGTACCCGCAATGTCCATGAAGTGGAACGACCTGAAGCACAAAGCCTCTCCCGCAAAGCGCGCCCGTTTGCAACGCGAGGCGCATGCCGAACTCGAGCGCATCGGCTTCGACAAGCTCCGTCTTGCCCGCAAGCAGACCCAGGTCGCCGTCGCTGCAAAACTCAAAGTCGCCCAGGGCGCAGTCTCCCGCATGGAGAAGCAATCGGATTTTCTCCTGAGCACCCTGCGCGAGTACGTCAGCGCCCTCGGCGGCCAACTGGAACTGCGCGCAATCTTCCCCGACGGCGACTTCGTCATCGAAAGCATGACCACAAAAGGCCCCACCCGAAAGCACCGAACCCGCACCAAAGCCGCCGCCTGAGCATCATCCGCGACGCCGGCTTCCAACCCGTCCAGCGCGACACCCTCTACCGCACCATGTTCCTCAACTAGCGACGGCCGTAGCCGGTACCTTTGGGTTTTACAGGACGGCGCGGATGATTGGCCGGAACATAGTTTCCAGCTTCGTTGAGTTCGAACGAGACTTCTTGACGACAAACATGGCAGATACCCATCTGTTTACCGAGCATCACGCCCGTCAACTTGTTCTTCGTGTCATACACCTGTCGTCCATTGCATGGA
>JBAUTX010000275.1:0-22724 GCA_049582405.1 Occallatibacter sp.
GCAGAGAGCAGCTCAAAGTGCTTCTCTGGGTGCACCAGCGCGTAGTGCGTGACCAGCGCGGTCACATGGGAAAGCTCTGTGCTTTCGGCACGAAGAAACTTGCGCCGGGCCGGCGTATTGAAGAACAGGTCGGCGACGGAGATGGTGGTGCCGCGCGGCAGGGCGGCGTCGTCCACGTGCAGAATCTTGCCTCCTGCAATTTCCATGCGCGTGCCGGCCTGCTCATTGCCCGCAGCTGTCTCCAGCGTGACGCGGGCCACGGAGGCGATGGACGGCAGCGCCTCCCCGCGAAAGCCCAGGGTCGCAATGGAGAGCAGGTCGTCGGCCGTGCGCAGCTTGCTGGTGGCGTGGCGCTCAAACGCCAGCAGCGCATCATCCCGATTCATCCCATGGCCATCGTCGCTGATGCGAATGAGGCGACGCCCGCCCGCCTCTACCTCCACGCGAATGCGCGTAGCCCCCGCGTCGAGCGCATTCTCCAACAACTCCTTGACCACGGACGCAGGACGGTCCACCACCTCGCCGGCGGCGATCTGGTTGGCAACGTGGTCGGGGAGTACGCGGATGCGGCCCATCAGGGACTAGGGTATCGCAGCGCGGGCCGTCTCAACGAACCATCGCGAAGAACCCGAGCCTGTGCATTTCATGCAAACGCAACAATCCTCTCGCAGAACATTCATCGTCGCTTCAACGCGGCGTAATGAAGTTCACAGAAATTGAAGCTGTCTTTCACACGAGGATGGTTTGCAAGCCGTGTGTCCCCCGTGGGTGTGGACGTTCACCCCCGGGAAAATTCAGTAGATAGCCTGACGACTTGAATGGAGGTCTTTTGCTGCATGGTACGTAAGAGTTTGATCTGTATTTGCCTGATGCTGTTCGGTTGTGGTTTTGCGTTTGCCGCCGGCACTCGGTTTCAAGGCAAGGTAGTGGACGCATCGGGAGCTTCCATCCAGGAAGCGGCCGTCACTCTAACGGATTTGACCACGAACGAAGTGACCACCACCACGACGGATGCGAACGGGCAATTCGTTTTCAACGCGGTGTCAGCCGCCGATCCGCAAATCATTAACGTCCAGAAGTCGGGCTTTGAGTCCTTCACGCAGCGGATCTCGCCGTCGGCTCTGCATACGCCCTTCGCAGTCAGCCTGCAGGTGGCGAGCCTGGCCGAGAGTGTGGTGGTGCGCGGCACGGTCAACCCCGAGGCCACGCCCATGCCAACCCGCGAGGATGTCATGCTGATGCCGGAAACGGTACGCGTGCTGGACCGCAAGCAGTTGGACACGGGTGGGCCCCTAGCGGGCGGGGCGCAGATGATTCAATCCACGCCAGGCGCAAACGTGGTCGGCTACGGACAGACCGGCGCAACAAAGTACACCGTCATCCTCAACGGCATCCAGCAGGGATGGGCTGGTGAGGCCACAAGCTTTACTGCGCCGGGCTCGCTCGGCGTCACGTTTGACGGCATTCCGGTCGCTGACCCGGCAACCGGTTTGTGGCAGTCGGCGACCATGCCGCAGAACCTCGTCATGCAGGACCTGCAGGTGACCTATGGCCCGGGCCAGGCGATGAACCGGTGGTACACCGACATCGGCGGGCGCGTGGAATTCACGCCCATTCAGCCAACCGTGGAACCGCACATGAGCGTTGCCGTGAGCGATGGCCCTTACGGCCAGCAGAATTTTGCATTCGTCGGCAACACGGGCAGGTTCCGTGGCTGGTCCACTGCGGTCGGTGGCGGACTGGGGCGCGGGGACGACTTCCGCGTCGCTCCGGACGGCTTCGGCAACCCCAGCAAGGATGGGTCGGTCTTCGGCAAGACCCTCAAAACATTCTCCGCTGGAAGCCTTGCCTTTGGCGCCTTCTACGCTAAGGCCGGCGGCTATCGTCCCACGGTGATCCCGGTCAACGACGTAGGCCTCATCGAGACCAATGGTGCGAATTTCAGCCAGGCGACCAGCGGCTTCTATAGCGCGCTGCCGTACGCCGACTACAACAAGTACGACACCAACGAGATGGCCTTGTTCTACGCGCGTCAGCGGCTGTTCCTGAGCAACTCATCCACCCTCGAGAACTCAGCATGGTACACGCACATTCGCCGCTTCCACCGCCGCAATCAGGATGCTCTCAGCCAGGGCGCCCAGGTGGACGAGTGGAACAACCCGCACAGCAATATGTTTGGCGACCAGATCGGGATGTCCCAGGTTCTGCCCTACAACACCATCAATTTCGGCGGCTACCTCATCCATGAGACCTATAACACGCGCAACCTGTTCTACAACCCACTGTACGGCGGCAGCGGTGCCCAGGAGCTGGTCAGCCCCGGCGCAAAGTTTCGTTCCGGCTACTTCCAGCAGGACAACGTGACATTCTTTGCCCAGGACGACTTCCACCCCATTCCGCAGATTCACATCATTCCCGGCGTGCGCGTCGATGGCTTTTCCACGAACTATAGCGACCAGGCGCAGCGAGACTTCACCTTCATGACAGGCGTGCAGTATTCCACCCACTGCGCGTTGTTCCCCTCGGGATCTGATCCCTATCACAACATTCTTGGCGCCCCCACCGTTGCCCCCGACGGCAGCACCACCAAGGACCAGGGTTCCCTTTGCGGGGCGCATGAGAGCCGCTCAGCCGTTGAGCCTTCTATCGATGCTTCCGTGACCCCCTATGAGTGGCTCACCATCTACGGCGGCTATGACGAAACCTATCGCTCACCCGCGCTCGGCGGCGGTGGCGGCCAGTTTCAGGCCGTTGACCCGGCCTACTACACACTGGCAAAGGGTGCTTACAGCCAGGGCGGCGTCAAGGTGCACTTCACCCACGCTCCGGGGCTCAGGAACTTCATCGCCGGGGTGAGCTTCTTCCACCTCAGCTATACCAACCAGGAGATTGACTTCGAGACAGCGACCGGTCTACAGGAATCCGGTGGCGGCAACTCCGCTTACCATGGCACAGACATCTTCTTTGATGCCGATCCCAGCAGCAACCTGCACATCTTCATGAATTTCGCCGGTGAAGCTGCGAATTTCTCGACCTACATCCAGGGTGGTCCGAGCCCCGCCGAGTGCACTGCGCAAGGGCTCACATGCGTCACGTACAACAACCTCCCTGTCTCGTATGTCCCGAATTTCACGCTGAATACAGGTGTCTATTACGGCATCCAGCACAACCGGCGCGTACTGGTTGAGCCGCGCTTCTGGGTGGAGACGACCGGCACACAGTACATCTGGTCGAACAACGGCATCGCCAACAGCGGCATCGCCGGCCCGACCAACCAGACCATGCCCGCCTTTACCACGGGAAATCTATCCTTCAACGTGCCCGTCAACCTCGAGAGGCAGTCCTTCAACCTGAAGGTTGACATGCTGAATCTCGCGAATGCGAAGTACAACCAATGGGAGTACATCTCCAGCGGCGGCTACTTTGCGGCCCTCAACCCGAATGCAAGCAACTACATCAACGCCTATCCTGGCGCTCCGCGCACCGTCTACGGCACCATCACGTATCAATTCTAAGGACGACGTCGAAGGAGAAAATCCATGCAAGAAAGCCCGCCGTTTAAGGCGGGCTTTCTTGCATTTTGCTGAGGATGAACGGGCGGCGTTTACACGCCCATTCCAAACTCGCTCATCTGCTGCTCGCCAGCATTTGCGTAGAAGTCATAAGGCGTGCGCTTGCTGAACTTGTACCGGCTCCGCAGTTCGCGGCCAACCATAATGCCAAGCGCGGCCACAGCCATGCCAACCGAGAACCAGCCAATCACGCGCAGGGTCTTGCTCTCGTGCGACTCTGCAGCGGGCGTGAGCGTTTCCGGTTCCATCGACATGTGCGACACATCCTCCAATCTTGATGATACTAGACTCTGCGCTGGAGTTGCCTTGGAAGAGCATCAAGGTCTACAACTTTTGTTCGTTAAAGTGATTCAATTCGGCCCAGCCATCCTGCCTTTACCGATTCAGGAAGAAAGCTGGCCCGAATCGAGTTTGCCGCGAGCCCCCGCAGCTCATCCCGCGTGAATCCCTGCTCGGTATGCGCCAGGAGGTATTCGTGGGCGACGTCGGAGCCAAAGAACGCGGGATCGTCGGAGTTGAGAGTAACCAGCAACCCAGCGTCAAAGTAGGGCCGCAGCGGGTGCTCTGCAATGGATGCGCAGACCCCCGTGCGAAGATTCGATGTCGGGTTCAGCTCCAGCGCAACGGACCGCGCTCTCAGTTCTGCCATCAATGCCGGGTCGGCCGCTGCGGAAAGCACATGTCCGAGCCGCTCTGAGCCGATGGCAAGCGCCTCCCAGATCGCCTCCGGCCCTGTGGTTTCGCCCGCATGGTTGGTGAGCCGCAGGCCCGCCTCGCGAGCTTCCGCGTAAAGCGCGCGGAAGGGTTCAGAGGCCGTCCGCCGCTCGTCGCCGCCCAGGCCAATGCCGACGATCGAGGGATGCTTGCCGCGCATCTCGGCCGCCTTGCGGAAAACCCGCGCGGCTTCTTCCACGCTAAAGTGACGCACGGCGTCGAAGATCCAATAGACTGTGACGCCAAGCTCGCGTTCCCCGCGCAGCCGCGCCCGTTCCAGCCCCGCAAAGATGGGTTCAAAGACGTGTGGCTCATGATTGCGCCAGAAGTAAATCACGCCGACCGAGATGTAGACCTCTGCGTGCACCACGCCCTGCGCCGCAAGTTGCTCCATCATGCGCCAGGCGGCCAGCTCATAATCCTCAGGGTGCGCAAGCTGGCCGGCGACGGCTTTGAAAGCCAGCATGAACCCGCTGAAGTCCGTGAACCGGTAGAGCGCTTCGGCCTCAGCCAGCGTAAGGGGCGTCTTGTCATGCCGCTGGCTCAACTCGACGAGCGTCGCGGGCAGCACCGTGCCCTCCAGATGCAGATGCAACTCGGCCTTGGGCAGACGCCGGATGAATTCGAGAATTTCGCTCACACTTCGAGTGTATCGGCTCTGAGCAGCGGCCCGGTGTGCCGTCATGCTGCGATGCCTGCTGAATGTACGCAAAGGCGAAGCGCAAAAAACCTCGCGCTTAAAGTCGCTGTTGGAAAATCTGGCGTTGGAAGCGAGCCGCTGCCTACTTCGAGAAGATGCTTGAGCTGCTCCGGCGGTATTCCGTTGCAGCCCTGTGCGCAGCCTTCGCGGCAATGCGATTCAACCGCTTTTCCGTCGTAGTGGCGTGTTGCTCTTTCGTCTCGGGCTGCGGCGGATTGAGCACCTCAGCCTTTTCGCGTTCATCGTGCAAATTCAATTGCAGGAGGGGCTTCATGGCTTGATCCTCCGTACCATCTATTCTGACGCATTCCCTGCTGAATGCAAGACCCCGGCGCACCATCGTCCGTGCGCTGCATCACTGTGCAAGCCCGCACTTAACCATCCTGTGCGGAAGGGTCGATATCCGCACTCTTGGTTTAGGCCTGCGCTTTCTGTGAGTTGATGCCCACTTATCCACAACCAGTGCAAGGTTTTCATCCACGGCTGCAGTCGTTCCACAGGCGACAATAGGGACCAGAGATGATGGAGAATCCCGTGCCCGGCAAGTTGGAGTTGATCGTGGGACCGATGCGCAGCAACAAGACCGCAGAACTGCTGCGCCGCATCGAGATCCGCCGCCAGTATGCGCATCAGGATGTCATGCTGCTCAAGCCAAGCGCCGACACCAAGGCGGCTGCGGGCCTCGTGGAGAGCCGCAACCAGAACGGCTGCGGCAAAATGGAGGCCGTCGAGTTTCCGGGCCACGATCCATGGGCAGTCCTGCCCATCCTGAGAGCGCGCGAGCAGCAGATCGGCAAGCGCGTGGAATGCATTGCGGTCGATGAAGGCCAGTTCGTCAGCGACTTGTTCCTCTTCGCCAAGCGGCTGCTCGAGTTGGGGCACGACGTGATGGTTTCGGGCCTTGAGCTTGACTTTCGCGGCCTGCCCTTCGGCGAAATGCTCGATCTCTCCTGGCTGGTGCGGACCTACGCGGGCAACATCACCGAACTGGTGGCCTACTGCAGTTGCGGCGCCAAGGCGCTCTATCCGCAGCGGCTCATCGACGGCAAGCCGGCATCCTATGAGAGTCCCGTCATCATGGCCGGCGACAACTACGAACCGCGCTGCGCGGAGCACTTCATCCTGCCGGGAAAGCCGCACTGAGATCGAAGGGCCGCTCTTGACGAGAGATTCGCAGGAGACCTCGAAGGATGAGCTACCGCATCCCCGCAAACTCAGACCGGTGGCGGCTATAGAAGAAGTAGATCAGCAGTCCCGCGAGAAGCCACGCGAAGAATGCCATCCACGTCAGCACTTCCAGCCCCATCATCAGCACGACGCAAAAGATGATGCTCAGGATCGGGAATAGCGGCCCAAGCGGAGCACGGAAGGCGCGGTGCCGCTCCGGCTCGCGATAACGCAGGACGAGCACGGCAATCGAGACCAGCACAAACGCAAAGAGTGTTCCGATGTTCGACAGGTTCGACACCGTGCCGATGTCCAGAAGTCCCGCCGGAATGCCCACGGCAAACCCGGCAACCCAAGTGGCTACTGCCGGCGTGCGAAAACGAGGATGAATGTTGCTGAAGACCGTGGGCAGCAGCCGGTCGCGCGACATGGCGAACCACACACGCGCCTGGCCAAGCTGAAAGACCAGGATGGATGAAATCATGCCCAGCATGGCGCCAATCAGCACGAAGAGACGCACCCAGTGCAGGTGCGCGCCGCCCTGTGTGAGTGAGAGACGCTTCAGCGCGTTCACCACCGGCGCCGCATCGCCCATCACTGAATGCCACGGCACAATGCCGCTCAGCACGATCGCTACGCCACCGTAGAGCAGCGTGCAGGCGATCAGTGTAGCCAGAATCCCAAAGGGCAGGTCGCGCTGCGGATTGCGGCACTCCTCGGCCGCCGTCGAGACTGAATCAAAACCGATGTAGGTGAAGAAGATGATGGAGCCGCCGGTCAACACGCCCGACCATCCATTGGGCATGAAGGGATGCCAGTAGTGCGGCTTCACAAAGCTGGCCGCCGCAAAGATGAAGACCAGGATGGCGCAGATCTTCACCAGCACCAGAATATTGTTCGTGCGTGCTGACTCGCGGATGCCGCGCACCAGGATTACCGTGAGAATCATCACGATGAGAAAGGCCGGAATGTTGAACCCGTAGTGCCAGCCCGGCGGATAGAGATCGTGTCCGGAAAAATCCTGCAGCCCCGTGGGCAGATAAGCCGGGGAAATCCACTTCAGCGGGAAATGCAGACCAAACCAGTCGAGCAGATCCACCGTGTGGGCGGCGAAGCCCACACTCACGCTCATGTTGCTGAAGGCGTATTCCAGGATCAAATCCCAGCCGATGATCCATGCAATCAGTTCGCCAAGGGTCGCATAAGTGTAGGTATACGCTGAGCCCGCAATCGGAATCATCGAGGCAAGCTCCGCATAACAGAGGCCGGTGAACACGCAGACGATCGCAACGAGTACCAGCGAAAGTGCCAGCGCCGGACCCGCGCCGGGGCGGCCGGCCATCGCCGTGTGGGTCAGCAGATAGTGCAGCAGAGGCGTGTTTTCTACTGCGGGCGTATCAAACCGCTGGCCCGCCATCGCCGTGCCAATCACGGTGAAGATGCCCGAGCCGATGACGGCGCCGATGCCAAGCGCAGTCAGCGACCAGGGCCCGAGCGACTTCTTGAGCGAGCGCTCCGGATCTTCCGACTCGCGAATCAGCTTGTCGATGGATTTGCAAGCAAACAGTTGGCTGGCCAGTTCAATTCTCCGGTTGCTTCGAGGTCAAGACGGGGTACCTGAAAAGTACCGCCTTCGTCGCAGTGTACAGAGTGAGGAGGATGGGATGGAAGTCCTGCTGTGTGCCTCACGTTCCATGCGCACGCTGCGCCACTGCCCGCACTCCAGGGAGTGGGCAGAAAGGCGAAGGGCCAGCCCTCTTGGGCTGACCCTCAGGTCCTGCTCTTTTGGTTAGAGGCCTAGCGCTTCGACTGACCGCGCGCCAGCTTCTTGACCTTCTGCTTGTTGGAGCCGCGCGGGGTGGTCCGCTTGGCCTTCGGGGCGGCCTTCTTGCGGGCGGCGCGCTTCAGCTTCTTCCGTTCCTGCTTGTCTTCAATCTTGGTGGTATTTGCCACGCTGAACCTCTTTCAAACAATCGCTGCAATCTGTCCGTCCATCGGGAGGACGCGACTTTTATGGTATCAGGCAATCAGCCGCGAAGAAAGCCGGATTGCGGCGGGGTGTCGTTAGATCTTCTGCAGATTGGCGAACTTCTCCATCAGCTTCTTCATGCCGTGGCGGTTGAACATAACCGTCAGCTTCGCCTCATCGCCCTCACCTTCGCGAATCAGGATCGTTCCCTCGCCGTACTTCGCGTGGCGCACGCGCTGGCCTTTCTTCAGGCCAGTCTCGCCGCTCGGCGCCTGCACTTCCATTGCGGGCCGCAACGTTGTGCCAGGCTTCGTCTTGAACCCTGTTGCGCCGGCGCCGCGGCCTCCGAAGAACCGTGCGATGTTATCAAGCGATTCGGGCGTGGCCGCTGGCGCATCTGATTGCGGTGGGGATGCTGCTCCTGTGGTCGAGGGCTTGCTGCTCGCCTTCATCCACGGAGCGACAAATGGCTTGGACGAGTCGCCGCGCGCGCCAAAGCCGGTCCGTGCGGAGGGTGTTCTCTCGCGGAAACGAGGCGCTTCCTGGCTCTCGTCCTCATAGTTATAGTGCCGGTCTGCAAACTCGCCGCCTGTGCGCCGGCCCGCGCCAAAGCTGGTTGCCGGTGCAGACCACGCAGCAGTCCGGCCGCCGAGGTTCTCGATGAGCGGGCCCGGCACTTCTTCCAGGAAGCGTGAAGGAATGCTCATCTCGGGTGCGTCATTGCCATAGCGCCGGCGATAGTGCGCGCGCGTGAGGATGAGCGTATTCATCGCCCGCGTCATGCCCACATAGCAGAGGCGGCGCTCCTCTTCAAGCTCCTCGGGGTTGTTGAGCGTGCGCGAGTGCGGAAACAGGCCCTCTTCGAGCCCGGCAAGAAAGACCAGAGGAAATTCGAGTCCCTTGGCCGCATGGAGCGTCATCAGGGTCACGCGCGCATCTGGATCGAACTGGTCCGTGTCGGATGCGAGCGCCGCATGGTCCAGAAACTCGGCCAGCGTCTCGCCGCGGCTTTCTGCATCGTGCGCGGCATTGGCCAGTTCCTTCAGGTTCTCAATCCGGCTGAAGGCCTCCGGCGAGCCCTCGGCTTCCAGCGCCTTGATGTAGCCCGTGCGATCAATGAGGAATCGAATCAGCTCCGGCAGCGTTGCCGCATCACCCGGCGCGCGAAAGGCAGGGCGTTCCGGGGTATCGCCAGTGTTCGCCTCTGGCACACCTTTCTCGGCCCGGCTGCCCGGGGTATGCTTCGGCATCTTGAGGAACGGCTTCTTCGAGGACGTTGCGAAGGGCGAGAAGTGCGACGCATCCAGCAGTGGCATCTGATTCTCACTGCCGCCAAAGTCAAAGCTCGTGTCCGCATCGCTGCTTGTCGCCTTCTCTGTCTCCGCGCCGAACGCAAAATCCGTATCCCCGTTTTCATCCGGCGACGCCGCACTCACGTCTGCCATCAACTTGCCGGCAAAGTCAGGGTCCATCATCGCCTGCGCATCCAGAATGAGCTGGCGAAAGCTCTCAAGCGCCATCAGCGCGCGCGTGGGGATGAGCCTGTTCTTGATGGCCGCGCCGATCGCCTCCCAGGTGGAAGTGCCCGTCTCCAGCGCCAGTCGCTCCAGCGTCTCCAGCGTCGTCTTGCCAATGCCGCGCGCGGGTGTGTTGATGACGCGCTGCACCGCCATGGAGTCATGCGGATTGCGCACCAGCCGCAGATAACTCAGCAGGTCCTTAATCTCCGCGCGCTCGTAGAAGCTGAATCCGCCGACCATCGTGTAGCGAATGCCGTAACGGCGCAGCGCTTCTTCCACGAGCCGCGACTGCGAGTTCGTGCGATAGAGCACCGCGCAGTGCGCGGTCTCAGGGTCATCCCCGGCCTCGCGCAAAAACTTCTGGATGCGGTCGGCGATGAACAGTGCCTCATTTTCGCCATCGGGCGCCTCGTAGTAGCCAATCAGACTGCCGCCCTGGCGATCGGTCCACAGCTTCTTGCCCTTGCGGCGCACGTTGTTCTGCACCACCGCGCCTGCCGCCTCCAGAATCACCTGCGTCGAGCGGTAGTTCTGCTCCAGGCGAATGATGCGAGCCTGCGGAAAGTCCTGCTCAAACTCAAGGATGTTGCGAATGTCGGCGCCGCGCCACGAGTAGATGCTCTGGTCCTCGTCACCCACCGCGCACACGTTCTTTCGCTCGCCGGCCAGCAGCTTCATCAGCTCATATTGGGGGCGGTTCGTGTCCTGGTACTCGTCCACCAGCAGATAGCGATACTTGCGCTGGTAGCGCTCGCGCACATCGGCGGCTACTTTCAGCAGACGCGCCGCCTCCAGCAGCAGATCATCGAAGTCGAGCGCGTTGTTTTTCCGCAGCTCTTCCTTGTAGCCCTTGTAGATGTGCGCAATCCGCTCGCTGTTCGGGTCCTTCGAGCCCAGGTAGTACTCCTGCGGGTCGACCATGTGGTTCTTGGCCCACGAGATGCGGCCCAGCACGGTGCGCGGTGTCAGCTGCTTTGTGTCCAGCCCCATGCGCCGCATGATTTGCTTCACAATCGCCTGCTGATCGTTCTCGTCATAGATGGCAAACGACCGCGTCAGACCCTGTCCATTCACCTGCAGCGCCTCGATGTCGCGGCGCAGGATGCGCACGCAGAGCGAGTGAAAGGTCGAGATCAGCGGCTTGGCGAGGGTCGAGTGTCCCAGAAGCTTCTCCACACGCGCGCTCATCTCGGCTGCAGCTTTGTTGGTAAACGTGACGGCCAGAATCGAATCCGGCGCAACGCCCTTCTCCTGGATGAGCCATGCAATACGGTTGGTGATGACGCGCGTCTTGCCCGAGCCCGCGCCGGCAAGGATCAGCAGCGGACCCTCGGTCGTCTCAACGGCGGCGCGCTGCTCAGGATTCAGTTTGGCAATGAGTGACGGCACGGCGGGTCCAGGCGGGAAGCTTCCTCTTCTAGTGTACTGTTTCAGGGGCAGAGCTGCCTCGTCTTGAACGTGTCCGGATCCGGTTGGAGGCTTTGACCAGGTGCGCGCTTCACGCCCGCTGCAGGCTGGAGCTCTTTTTCAGCCCTTTTCCCTTGGAGCACACCTGCAAGACAGAAAAGCCCGGCACTGACTGCCGGGCTCTCCTGTCGCAGGTGGGTTTGTGCAGTTACTCTTTGTAGATTCCCTTCTCTACGGTTGCCTTCGCCTTGCCATAGTCCACGCAGTCGCAGACGGTCTTGCGGGCATCCGTCATCAGTTTCAGATTCTTGTCCGCGAACTCGCGCATGGTTGGCATGTAGGACTCCGCTTGGAACTTGTTCAGGTGCGTGATCATGCCATCGAGGTTGTTCGCCATGCTGCGCAGTTGCGGGTCAAGGCGATCAATCGATTCCTGCTGCCACGGAGATCCCTCCGGCCGCAGTTCCTGCAGCCTCGTGTAATCTTTGATCAAATCTCCGGCATGGTCTTTGATTCTCTGCAGGCATCGCGAGCAGGATTCCCAACTCGTATGAGAGCGGACATAGGTGACCAGATCGGCCGAATCATCGTAAGCCAGGGTTGCATGGTCCCGCGCCTGGTTCATCACCTTGTTAATCTCAGGCGAATCCGCCTTCTGCTGCGCCATCAGCACGGACGAAACCGGCAACAGCAGTGCGACCAGCATCAACCATCTGAGAACCTTGAAGTTCACTAGCAGTTTCATAACCCCTCCTTTCCCAGAAGCAGCTTTGCTTCCGGAAAGTGCGGACACCTCCTGCTCGGGCCGAGAGATGGCTGCTCAATTCTCTGCTCATTCCGTGCCGGAAGGAGTCAATGGGTGGGTTTCTGCCACGGCTCATGGAACGACTCCACAGAGTCGTGCCCATCCCACACCCTTACTCGACCCAAACAACAATGCCATGATGCATCCGCTCACGGCGAGGGTTCAATGCAGCGGGAATCACTTCTGCAGCACGCGCATGTCACAGCGCAAGGGCATGATGGGATTGAGGTTTGCTTCATCACGGAAGCACAGTTAGGAAAGTGCTACACTCCGACCGTAGGAACGCGTACCCGCGAAGCGCAATCGTGGAGACTCGCGGCTCGTCGCTTCGCCGTACTGAAGGTTTCTCGCTATGGAAACCGTTCGGTCGGAACACCGCATTCGATTCAGGACCTTCACGCTCGACGTGCGCACACATGAGCTGTTTCGGGATGGACTGAGGCTCAAGCTGCAGGGCCATCCGATCGAAGTGCTGCGGATGCTGGCTGAGCGGCCGGGCGAGTTGGTAACCCGCGAGGAACTGCAGAAAGCCCTCTGGCCCGACCATACCTACGTCGATTTCGAGCACGGCCTGAACAGCTGTATGAACAGGCTGCGGGAGGCTTTGGGCGACCACGCCGAGGGGCCGCGCTACATTGAAACCCTGCCGAGACTCGGTTATCGCTTCATCGCCCCCGTCGAGTGCCTGGTTGAAGATGCTGCTTCCTTGCCTGCCGAACGAGAAAGGCCCGCCACTGACCCCACTCCGTCTGCTGCTGGGCCACGCAATCCGCCGCAAATCCCGGCAGACGCCGGATCTGCCCAAAGCCGTAGCCACGGGTACCGGATTGCCCTGGTCGCTATAGCGGTGGTCGCGGCAGTGGCCGCTGCATTCTGGCTTGTGCGCCGTCCGCTTCCACCGCCGCGGGTCGCGGATTATGTGCAACTGACCCACGATGGACAGCTCAAGTTCCCGGCTGCAACAGATGGGAACAGGATCTATTTGAACCAGTGGAGAGCCCACGAGGTGGCGCAGGTGCCTAGCTCCGGCGGTGAAGTTGCACCGATCCCGATTGACATGCCCGCGCCGTGGGTGCGGGATGTATCGCCCGACGGCTCCAACCTGATTGTCCTCAATAATCCTGCAGACCCCATTGATCTTGGGTTGTGGATTGTGGGGGTGACTGGGCGCCCAGCCCGGTATCTGACGATCGTGACGGATGCGACGTGGTTCCCGGACGGTAAATCCATCGTCTACGCCACGGCCAATGGCAACCTCTATCTGGTACCTGCTGAAGGAGGCCCATCGCGCCTTCTGGCCTCCGTTCCGAATCACGGGGGCGGTGACGCTGTCCTGCGCGATCTAGCCTGCTCGCCAGACGGGAGCGAGATCCGGTTTACGCGCAATTTATCCCTCTGGGAGATATCTTCCAGCGGCACCGATCTTCACCCATTGCTTGCCAACTGGCGCACATCCGATTGGAAGTGCTGTGGGCGCTGGACTCCCGACGGAACGTTGTTCCTCTTTCTTTCTGGCAGTTCGTTTTCCCGCACAGCCCCATTCTTTCCGGGCGACCAGCTATGGGCCATCGACGAGCGACGTGGGCACATACGGCCCCCGATTGCGCAGCCCATTCCGCTGACGTCCGGGCCCACGCATTGGGGCCAGCCCATCCCCGCTCGCGACGGGAGCCATATCTTTGCACGCGGTGTCACGCTGCGCGGTGAGCTTGTTCGATATGACGGGCAGTCCGGGCGATTTCAGCCTTTTCTGGGAGGCATTTCCGCAGAGTTTGCTGACTTCTCGAAGGATGGCAAGTCGGTGGTTTACGTATCCTTTCCGGACGGCATCCTGTGGAAGGCCAACCGGGATGGAAGCGAGGCGGTCCAACTCACCGGGCCTTCTCTTTATCCCAAATTCCCTCGATGGTCACCCGATGGCACGCAGATCCTGTTTCAGGACCGGCGCAGTAAGGGTTCGGATGCTCTCTATCTGATCTCCGCGCATGGCGGCATTCCCACTCTCATGCTCCCAGAAGAGAACGAGCCGCAGGGCGATGCAGACTGGTCACCGGATGGGAAGCAAGTGGTCTATGCTCTGGCGCATCCCGCAGACGGGGGAGCGGCTGCAAAAAAAGAGTTGCACATTTTCAACCTGGCCAGCCGCGCAACCATCACGCTCCCTGAGTCTGAGGAGATGGATGCGCCACGCTGGTCGCCGGACGGCCGGTCCATCGCCGCGATTACCTCCAGCAGTTCTGGAGCACTCAAGGTGTTTGAGTGGAAGTCGCAGTTGTGGCGCACGCTGCAGGATGGAGGCGTCAGCTTCCCCTGCTGGTCGCACGATGGGCGGTCCATCTACTTCTTGCGGCCGCGAGGCTCAGGTGTATTCCGCGTCTCAGTCACGGGCGGTCCGGCCGTTCGTGTCATCGGCCTGCACAGCTTCCGGGAGACCGGGTGGTCAGGAGCCTGGCTCGGCCTGGACCCTGAAGATGCTCCGCTGCTCCTGCACGACGTGGGGATTGACGAGATTTATGCTCTCACGCTGGAGCAGAAATAGGAACGCGCATCTGCGTCCTCAGTTCGCCCTGGCCGGAGTGTTTTTCAATACGAGCACGACGATGCGTCCATCGGAGTGAAACTCGCCGCCGGTCGCAGTTTTGGCCGACGTCAATGGGTCAGCGGGCATGACATGATCGCGTTGCACCACGAGGCCGGTTGCCGCCAGCGTGCCGCTCACAAACTCTCGTTCGTTGTCGATTTCCGGGTCGATCTTGTGGGTGACGCCGTTATTCCGCTGGTCCCGTTCGAATCCGATGTCATGCGTGGACGAGATGCACCAAAGCGGACGTCCATCCACTTCATACGGAGACTTCCACAGGCGAAGGTGATGCCGCGACATCGCCACCTTCACCGCTTCAGCATGCGCCAGACCGTAGTCCTGCGGTCGGCCGAAAAGCATCAGCGTGCTCATCGGCATGGTCAGGTAGGCCTTCTTTTCAAGCGAATCCAGGATGGCCTCAAGCGCCGAGCCCTCTGCGGACTTGTCTACCTCCACCCATCCAGCCGCGGCAAATGCCTGCAGCACCTGGTCCTGGGTTCCCACGATGAACACGTTCACCATATCGCCGGGGTTGCCGTCGGGGTCCGTTACGCGCCGCGCGATATTGCCGAGCAGTTCTGGCGTGATTGCCGGGATCGGAGCATCGGATGGGCCTCCGGGGGTGGTTGCGCTGGCTGAGCCTTCCGCCAGCAGGTCCATCTGTACCTTGAAGCTTCCCGTGGCGCTGGCAGCCTCATTCTGTTCTTGATTGATGCCCAGATACAGCCGCCCGGCGACAGGCACCTCAATTTCCTTGCTTTCACCCACCAGAAAAGGCTGCGCATAGGTCGCGTCGCCGATACGGGCAATCAGCGCGCCATGGCCGGCGTCGCGCGCGGGGTACTGATGCAGCAGGTCGGCAAATCCGCGCGCCAGTCCTGCCGGGCCAAACGTCCCGGACGTGCTGAACCGGTCCATCGGCGACTGGCCGGCCGGATAGGACATGGTTCCGGTTGCCGTGAAGATCACCTTCGCTCCAGCACGCAGATCGATTTTGGTGTCCATCCAGGTTGCCGTAGCCGGAACGTCGAACTTATACGTATGCAGGCTGTGAACTTTTGTCTGGCTCTGCGCCAAGGCCGATGGTGGGCCATAAGGAGTACATGGAAAAGATGCGAGAACCACCAGAAGCAACAATCGATACAAGGCCGGACTCTTCATGGCATCATCACCCCGCGCATCCGGCCAGGCCGAGGACCGGTATGCACGCGGACAGCATAAGCCGGGTGCGGACCCTGCCGCAATACGCCCCCGCTGAACGGATACTGCAGACGCTTCCGTGGGCCGGGTAGCAGGATGCGGCTTAAGGCCTCACAATGGGACATGCTCGATCTGGCTCGCGGCCTTGCATTGCTCATGGGCTTCTTCTTCCTTGGCAACCTGCTGCATCGTGTGGGCGTACCCATTCCGGGCGGCGTGCTCGGTCTGCTGCTTCTCTACGTCGCGCTCAGCTTCGGGCTGATTCCGCTGGCATGGCTGCAGCGCGCAGCGGATCTTCTCCTGCGTCACATGGTCCTGCTCTTCGTTCCGCTCACGGTGGGTCTCATGGATCTGGGCCGCGTGCTTTCGCGTCAGGCAGTCGCCCTCACAGCCAGTCTTGTCGTCAGCTTTCTCGCTGTGCTGCTGACCACCGGCCTCCTCGCGCGCTGGCTTGTTGCAGGGCTGCCTGCGGAAACCGAGGCGGGCGAATGACCGTCCTCTCCGCGCTTCGCCATCCCGTTTTCAGCATCGCCTTCACGGTTCTTGCCTATGCCGTGGCCCTTGCGCTCCACCGGCGCTGGCGCTGGATTCCGCCCATCGTTGCAGCCTGCGTACCGATTGTGGCTCTGCTGCTGGCTGCCCATGTTTCCTATGATGACTACAACCGCGGCGGCAATCTTCTTACCTGGTGGTTGGGACCTGCAACAGTTGCGTTGGCCGTGCCCATGTACCGCAATGGCCGCCGTCTCAAGCGTTCGCTGCCTCGGCTCTTGCTGGTCGTTGTGGCCGGGGCAGTGGTCGGCATGACGACCGCGGGCGCCACCGCGTGGCTGCTTGGCGCTCCCATCTCCGTGGTCATGTCGGCCGTGCCCAAATCCGTTACCACCCCAATCGCCGTCGAGGTGGCCCGCGAACTGGGTGGCATTCCGCAGATTACCGTCGCTCTGGTGATTCTCGCCGGCGTGCTCGGAGCCACCTTCGGAACCGCGCTCCTTGCCCTGTTCCGCGTGCGTGAAGATCGCGCCGTCGGCGTGGCCATCGGTTCCGCCTCGCACGGCATCGGAACGGCGAGCCTTGTGCGCCGCTCAGAGCTGCAGGCAGCCGTTTCCTCATGGGCCATGGCTGCATCCGGTGTGGTCACCTCGCTGCTGGCCGCAGTGTTGGCTCTCATCCTGCGCTTCACGCACCATTGAGCTGTTCTGCCCTGCTGCCTGCCTACAGCCGCCGCAGCCGCGCGCAGGCCTCGTCCAGCTCCGCATCCTTCTTGGCAAAGCAGAAGCGCAGCAGGTCCTCGCCGCGCCCATGCCGAAAGAACGCCGATCCTGCCACGGCCGCTACGCCGGTTGCAGACAGCAGGTTGCGCGCCTTTTCCGCAGCGGTCTTGCCCTTGAGCCCTGTCGTCTTTGCCAGCACGTAATAGGCTCCCGCTGGCACACTCGGCTCCATGCCTGCATCGCGCAGCGCCGCCACAATCTTCTCGCGCTTTGCCTGATGGTCGGCAGCCAGCTGTGTGTAGAACGACGGCGGCAGTTGCTCCAGTCCCGCGGCCGCGCCATGCTGCAGCGCAGAAGGCGCGCACACATACGTCAGATCGTGAAAGTAGGCCATCGCCGCCATCCACTTCACGTCGGCCGTGGCATAGCCCAGCCGCCAGCCCGTCACCGAAAACGTCTTCGAGAAGCCGGAAAGCACAATCGTCCGTTCGCGCATCCCCTCCAGCGTTGCCGGGCAGATGTGTTGCGTTCCGTCATAGACAAAGTACTCGTAGATCTCGTCGGTGAAGAGGAAGAGGTCGTGCTCGCGGCAGGCGTCGGCAATTGCTTCGATCTCCCTGCGCGAAAACACCTTACCGCTCGGGTTGGCCGGTGTATTCAGCAGAATGGCCTTCGTGCGCGGCGTGATGGCGGCCTGCAGCGCGTCCACGTCCAGCGCCCAGTCCGGCTCGGCCAGCGGCACCAGCACCGGCTTCACGCGCATCGACTTCAGCGTGGCCACATGGTAGCCGTAGAACGGCTCAAACAGCAGCACTTCGTCGTGCGGATTCAGCAGGGCCATCGCTGCCGCGTGCAGACCCGCCGTGGCGCCGCACGCCACCAGCACTTCCGTCTCCGGGTCATATTGCAGGCCGTAGTCGCGATGCTGCTTCTGCGCGATCGCCTCGCGCAGCCGGGTAATGCCGTCCATCCGTGTGTAAATGTTGTGCCCTGCGCGGATTGCCGCAATGGCTTCTTCTTCCACCGGTGCAGGTGTTGGCGTGTCGCACACGCCCTGCGCCAGGTTGATGCCGCCAATGCGGTCGCACTCCGTGGTCATGGCGCGAATTTCGGATTGCATGGCGCCGGGAGCCAACTCGCTCAGCGCCAGCCGGGAAGCGGTATGCGGATGGGGTGCAAGGCTTCGGGTCACGGGGAAGTTCCTTCCAGTGCCATCTTACAATCATCTCTTCCGTGAGCTCCGACACAGGCAAACGCTCCCTGCGGAGGCGTAAACTTCTTCTGTTCATGCACGAGCTCTCCATCGTCTCGAGCATTGTCGATTCCGTCACAGAGTCGCTCGCAGCCTATCCCGGCGCGCGTGTCGTTGAGGTGCGGCTCCGGGTTGGCGCACTGGCCGCTGTGATCGAGGACTCGCTCCAGTTCTGCTACGGTGTCGCAACGGAGGGCACGCGGCTGGACGGCTCAACGCTGCGCGTCAACGTGCTTCCGGTCGTCGTACACTGCACCCAATGCGGGCGAGACGGTCGCCTTGAAAGCGTGCAGAGCTTCCGATGCCCACACTGCGGCGAGCCTGCCCAGGATGTGCGCCAGGGGCGCGAGTTGGAAATCGAGGCCATCGAAATTGACGAGTCTGAGGTAGATGCATGACCACGCGCATTGTTGAGCTGCGGCAGGGAATCCTGAAGAAAAATGACGAACTTGCGCGCGCGCTGCGCCAGCAGTTCACCGCGGCGGGTGTACTGGTGCTCAATCTCGTCTCCAGCCCCGGCACCGGCAAGACCACCTTTCTGGAGCGCACGTTGCGCAGTTTGCGCGAGAGTGGCGCACGCGTGGCCGCGCTCGTGGGGGATCTCGAAACCGACAACGATGCCCGCCGTCTTGCCGCCAGCGGCGCGCCCGTCCGCCAGATCAACACGCACGGCATCTGCCACCTTGAAGCCGAGATGGTCGGCAAACACCTTGACGGCTGGGAACTCAGCGGCTTCGATTTCCTGTTTATTGAGAACGTCGGCAATCTCGTCTGCCCGTCCAGCTACGACCTGGGCGAGCGCATCCGTGTGGCATTGCTCTCGGTCACCGAGGGTGAAGATAAGCCGCTGAAATATCCCACACTCTTCAACTCCGCAGACGCCGCCGTCATCACCAAGATCGATCTGGCCGCCCCGTGCGCCTTCGATCGCGAAGCAGCGCTGCGCAACATCCACGAGGTCCGGCCGGGCATCCGCGTGTTTGAAACGTCTGCCAAAACCGGCGCAGGCATGGCCGAGTGGCTGGAGTATCTGAACGTGGAGCGAGTGGGCCGGTCGGCAGGTTAACAGGTCAGCGGAACGCGGAGGTGCAACGTGCAAGCGAAGAAGAAGACTGGCGCGCAGGCGACAGACGGCATTGCTGCGGTCGAAGCCTATCTGGCTCGCGTGCAGGAGCCCGCACAGACCACCCTGCGCACGGTGCGCACCCGGATTCGTGCCGCCGCCCCAAAGGCAGCGAACGAGTGCATCAGCTACGGCATGCCAGCCTTTCGCTATCGGGGCGCACTCGTGGCGTATGCAGCGTTCAAAGACCATTGCAGCTTCTTCCCGATGCAGGCCTCGCTCCTCGACACAATGAAGGAGGAACTCGCCAGCTACCGTACCTCCAAAGGAACGTTGCAGTTCCCCGTAGATAAGCCTCTGCCCGCTGCGTTGGTGAGGAAAATGGTCAAGGCGAGAGTGGCAGAAAACGAGGGCAAACCATGAGTCCTCCATGTTCGGCCCAGGGAATCCACATCCCATCGTGCATTTTCGCGTCCAAGGTATAAGGTGGTTGCCATGTGTCTCGCAATTCCCGGAAAAGTAGAAGAAATCGCCACCGAAGGCGGCCTGCGTGTGGGGCGCGTCAACTTTGGCGGCGTGGTCAAGCGCGTCTGTCTGGACTACGTGCCCGAGGTAGAGGTCGGCGACTACACCATTGTCCATGTTGGCTTTGCCATCTCAAAGATTGACCAGCAAACCGCCGAGGAGACGCTGGAGTCCTTCCGGCAGATGGGCGTTCTTGACGCTGAGCTGGCTGGCGAGGAGGAGCAGTTTGCCCGCGCGGAGCAGACTCCCCCGTCTCCCTGCCCGGACGGGAGTTGCGGCAGCAAATGAAGTACCTCACCGAGTTTCGCAACGGCGAGATCGCCCAGCGCATGGCGCGGGAGATTCACGCCATCACCACGCGCCCGTGGAAGATCATGGAGGTCTGCGGCGGCCAGACTCACTCCATCATCAGGAACGGCATCGACCAGATGCTTCCCGCAGGCATCGAGATGGTCCACGGCCCCGGCTGCCCGGTCTGCGTCACGCCGCTCGAACTCATCGACAAGGCGCTGGCCATCGCTGCCCAGCCCGGCGTCATCTTCTGCAGCTTTGGCGACATGCTTCGCGTACCAGGAACGCAAGGTGATCTCTTCCAGGTCAAGGGCCGTGGCGGCGATGTCCGCATCGTCTACTCGCCCTTGGACGCGGTAGAACTCGCTCAAAGAAATCCACGCCACGAAGTGGTCTTCTTCGGCGTGGGCTTTGAAACCACGGCCCCGGCCAACGCCATGAGCGTGCACGTGGCCAAACGCCGCGGCCTGCGCAACTACTCGCTGCTCGTCTCGCATGTGCTCGTTCCGCCTGCGATCGAGGCCATCATGAGCGCGCCCGGCAATCAGGTACAGGCCTTTCTCGCCGCCGGTCACGTCTGCAGCGTCATGGGCTACTGGCAGTATCCGCCGCTGGCCGAGAAGTTCCGCATTCCCATCGTTGTCACCGGCTTTGAGCCGCTCGACCTGCTCGACGGCATCCGCCGTGCCGTGCTGCAGCTTGAGTCAGGCCGCCACGAGGTCGAGAACGCCTACGAGCGCGTGGTTCGCTACGAGGGCAATCAGGCTGCGCAGGCCTTGCTGCGTGAGGTGTTTGAAGTCACAGACCGCAGCTGGCGCGGCATCGGCGTGATCCCGAAGAGTGGCTGGCGGCTCAGCGCTGCCTATCGCGCATTTGACGCCGAGGAGCGCTTCCAGCTCTCCGGCATCCGCACCGCGGAGTCGCCGCTTTGTCGCGCGGGCGACGTGCTGCGCGGCGCCATCAAGCCGTCCGAGTGCCCGGCCTTTGGCAAGGAATGCACGCCGCGCCATCCGCTCGGCGCCACCATGGTTTCCAGCGAAGGCGCCTGTGCAGCGTACTACAACTACGGCCGCTTCCTTTCTGTCGATCAATTGGCCGCCGCAGGCTCCGGGCTCACAGGCAATACGCTCCGCGGAGCTGTGCATGACTGAGCCGAACGGCCCGCCCGATTTTGCCAACTGGACCTGTCCTCTCCCGCTCAAGGACTACCCCGCCATCGTGATGGGCCACGGTGGAGGCGGCAAGCTGGGCAGCGAGCTGGTCGAGCATCTTTTCCTGCCCGCCTTTCGCAACCCGGAGCTGGAAAATCTGGGCGATGCCGCGGTCTTCGATCTCAAGCCGGGGTTTGGTCCCGCTCGCATCGCCATGAGCACAGACTCGTTTGTCGTGCAGCCGCTGTTCTTTCCAGGCGGCTCCATCGGCGCGCTCGCCGTAAATGGCACGGTCAACGATCTCGCCGTCTCCGGCGCGGAGCCAAAGTTCCTCAGTGCCAGCTTCATTCTGGAAGAAGGTTTCCCGCTCGCACAGCTTGCCGCAATCGTCGATGCCATGGCGGAAGCCGCGCGCATCGCCCACGTCCGCATCGTCACCGGCGACACGAAGGTCGTCGAGCGAGGCCATGGCGATGGCTGCTACATCAGCACGGCGGGCATTGGCATACAGCGCCCCGGCATTCTGGTCGGCCCCGATCGTGCAAAGCCCGGTGACATCGTCCTGGTTTCCGGTACGCTTGGCGACCACGGCATGGCCATCATGAGCGTGCGCGAAGGCCTCGAATTCGAAAGTCCCATTCGCTCGGACTGCGCCGCGCTGCACGGACTGATTGCCGACGCACTGGCCTCTGGTGGCCGCGCAGTCCACGCCATGCGCGATCCCACGCGCGGCGGCCTTGCCTCCACGCTGAATGAAATTGCCGTTGCCTCCCGTGTCGGAGTTGAAATCAACGAAGCTGCCTTGCCGATTCGCTCAGAAGTGCAGTCTGCCTGTGAACTGCTTGGCCTCGATCCGGTCTACGTCGCCAACGAAGGCAAGGCGGTCTTCTTTGTTGCGCCAGAGGCTGCGGATCGCGTGCTCGCCTCGCTGCGCAATCATCCGCACGGCAAAGACGCCGCTCGCATCGGTCACGTGACGGCCGAACATCCGGGCATGCTGGTTGCGCGAACGGCGATGGGCGCAAACCGCGTCATCGCCATGCAGATTGGCGAACAGCTACCGCGCATCTGCTGAGGAACTTCGGGTAGATGGCCCGCAGTGCACGCTACTCCAGCTTGTCGAAGGCTTGCCGGATGCGCTCGTCCAGACCGCTGTGCGCCTCACCGAACTTGCTGTCCAGTTCCAGCACCATGGCTGGAGGCTCGGGCAGCGCCCTGATGCCTTGCATGGTAGCGGCCCAATCAATGGTGCCCTCGCCGGGCCACAGATGCTCGTCCTTCACGCCATGATTGTCATGCACGTGTACGGAAGCGATGCGCGGCCCCATGGTGGCAAGCGCCTGGGCAACGCCCTCCATCATGTGCGCATGGCCCAGATCCAGGCACAAGCCCGCCTGATGCAGGTGCCCCATCTCCAGGATGAGCATCAGGTGCTCCGGAGTCGTGGGTTCATTCAGCAGATTTTCCACCAGGATGCGCACACCCAGCGGTCGTGCAAAAGCGCCCAGATGTTCGAGCGCCGTCTCCGCATTCTCCAGGGCCCGCTGTGACCACGTATCGGTCTTTTCGCCCAGATGAACAACAATGTTCTTG
>JBAUTX010000276.1:0-2734 GCA_049582405.1 Occallatibacter sp.
GCCCAGGGGCTTCTGCAGTGGGGTCTGGCCGACGCCACCAACACCGGGCTGCCAGAAGACGCTCTCAGCGCGCTGCTGCGCATCATTGACTCCACGCTGTGGACCGTCGATCCCTTTGGCAACTCGACCGATGAGCATCTTTCCCTGCTGGTCGGCCATCCTGTTGTGATTCTGCGCGCCCGCGTCAACCTTGAGGTGAAGGAGCCAATCGGGACGCAGTTGCTCAACACGCAGAAGGTCGCCTTGCGCCTGGGCGCGTTGACGCACTGGCAGGATGGACTGCTCGGCTACTTCATCAACGATGACTACACGCGGCTCTACTGTGCCGATGAGGCGATCGCCGGCTTTGCGCGCAAGATTGGGCCAGGGGAGGGCTTTCTGGATCAGGCGAACCTTGCCGACAACTACTACCAGACGTTCTCTGATGACATCGGCGCGAACGTCACGCAGGGCCAGACGCCGGTGACACACCCCTATGTGGATACCGGCGGTGTGATGCAGATCCAACCCAACCAGGAGGTTCGCGTGACGCTGCTGGTGGAGCCGCACTGTGTGGTGCACGCCACAACCGGCATGCTGCCGCGCAAAGAGATCGGCATGCGCCGGGAGTGGATTGCGGCAGCTCTCGCGGCCATTTCGCCCACGTTCCGGTTTGGGCCGGTGCTGGTGGATCCGAAGACCCTGCGCATGCCTGTGCCGAATGAGATTCACGGGACGTGGAGCTGGGACCATCGCGCCAGCATTACGGCGTGGGCCGAGGATCCGCTGGTTCCGGCCACGCAGGATGCACACCTGCGTCCCGATCCGGCATCCGGCACCGAGGGCTGGATGCGCATGCAGCCGCCGCCCCCGGCAGGCCAATCGAAATCCTGATCCATCCGGCTCGAAGCGGCCTGCTTCGGGCGCGGGAAATAGCAAAGCAGGAGAGCGCACATGGCGGATGACAACAAAGCGACGGCGCAGAATGATGGCGGGGAGGGCGGACCGGACTTCCGTCGCGACCACGCGGATACGACTGGCGCGGTCCGTCCTGATCTCTGGCGCCAGGCGGTCGCGGCATTCCTGCAGCTTGATCGGGACGCCAGTGTGCGATGGGAGCAGATCGGGCCGGCGCCGCTGGTGGTGGACGCGGATCCGCTGCACATGGGCATTGGTCCGGACTCGGGCGCGGTGGCCGACTTGTGCATCGACCCCTCGGGTGCGGCCGACACGACCATCTATCTGGCGACCGACAATGGAGGCATCTGGAAGACGAAGGACGCGGGGTCCAACTGGCTGGCCATGACGGACGGCATGCCTTCGCTGACCATGGGTGCGGTGGCGATGGATCCAGCGAATACGAGCCTGCTGTATGCAGGGAGCGGCAATTCGTTTGATGCGGGGGCACCGTTTGAGCGCAGCGCTGGACTCTACCGCAGCGTGGACGGAGGGCAAAGCTGGAGCATTGTGGATGGGGGCGCCTTCGGCACCATTCTCGGCAATCTTGCCATCAACCGCATTGTCTGCCCGGAGGCTAATGTCGTCCTGGTGGCCACCGGAAACGGACTCTATCGCTCGGTGGACGCGGGGAACAACTTCGGCGCGAATGCACCGGATTACACCGACCGCAAGCCGCTTGTGGCGGGCGACATCTGTTGCCTGCAGCTCGATACGGCGAACAATGGAGCGGTGTATGCGGGTGTTGCAGGCGACTCCGTGGATGCCGGCAACAATCCGCTGCCCACCGTTGGGCTGCTGATGTCCACGGACAAAGGCAAGACCTTTCCAACGAATCTCTTCAGCAATCCGGGCGCGCCTGTGCTGCCTTACGGATCGTTTGCGTTTGCGCAATCCCAGTTAGACGGAGCGACGGCCAACAGCGCGGTTCTCTACGTCAGCGTGCAGAGGACGCTTGCCAACGGGACGCCCGGCTATGTGGGCCTCTATCGCTCGCTGAATGGAGGCGGGCAATGGACCCTGCGGCCAAGCCTTGCAGCGGTCGCGGCAGCAGACGGGTTGGACCAGACGAACTATGACCTGACGCTCGGTGTGGACCCGCTCAACTCGACACGCGTGTATGCAGGATTTCAGCAGTTGTGGTTGTCGACGGACGGCGGAGCGACCTTTCAGCCGACAGCCGTCTCAAACAGCAAGGTGCACTGGGACAACCACGCGATTGCCTTCAGTCCCGCAGGTCATCGCGGAGCGGCTGCGCCTACTCAGTTCTATACCGGGACGGATGGCGGTGTGGCCAGCACGAGCGACGGCGGACTGACGTGGAAGCCGCTCAACCACTTGATCGCTACCAGCCTGTTTCGCGGGATCGATATCGGCCATGGCGCGGCAGGGAATGCGTACACCTACGGCGGGTGCCAGGACACGGGGACGAGTGGCCGCCGGCCCACCGATGCAGCCCTCGAATGGCACGCGGGCATCAACGGCGATGGCTGGCAGGTGGCTGCGGATCCCAGCGATGCGACGATCGTGTATGGCTTCGATGATGGCTATTTCATCAAAACGACCAATGCAGGAGCCGCGTGGCAGACCACCTATCCCAACCCCAACAACTTCGGCGTGGGATTGACGCATCCGAGTCCGAGCGACCAGCATGCCATTGCTCTTGAGAAGACCGGCACGGTGACTGCGAGCCGAACTGTTTACGTGAGTGAAGGGAAGGTGCTGAACAAGAGCTCGGATGCGGGCCTGCACTTTGCGGCCACGGCGCTTGCTCCTGGCGACTATATCACGTGCATCG
>JBAUTX010000277.1:0-7187 GCA_049582405.1 Occallatibacter sp.
GCCCTGACCTTTCTGCGCAACTTGGCACGCCATAACGACCGCGAGTGGTTCACGCCGCGCAAGGCGCAGTTCGAAGCCGAGTTGAAGGAGCCGATGCTCGCCGTGATCCGCAAGATCACCGACGCCATGCTCGACTTCGCGCCGAGCCACGTGCGCCCGGCGGAAAAGTCTCTCTTCCGGATCTATCGCGACACGCGCTTCAGCGCCGACAAGACGCCTTACAAAACGCACGTCGCCGCCTGGTGGACGCACACGGGGCTCGATAAGACCTCCGGCGCGGGCTACTACTTCCACGTCAGCGCGAAGGAAGTCATCATCGCCGCCGGCGCCTACATGCCGGAGAAGGACCAACTCGCCGCGATTCGCAACTGGTTGCTCGAGCACCACGCCGCGTTCCGCAAGCTCCTCCAAAAGCCCGCCGTCCGCCGTACATTCGACGAGTTTGAAGGCAACGCACTCACGCGCCCGCCCAAGGGCTTTCCGGCAGACCACCCTGCGCTGGATCTGATTCAATGCCGCCAGTGGGGGCTGGCCGCCACGCTGCCCGCCACGGCCGCGCTCAAACCCGATCTCGCCGCCCAGGTGATTCGCCACTTCCGCATTGCCGCGCCCGTCGTGGACGCGCTCAACACGCCGCTCGCCGCGGCACTCGCGCCAAAGAAAAAAGTGCTCTTCGGCCTGCGCTGAGAGACGCGGCGGAGGGCTGATTTTGCACGCTTCCGGAGCCTCCGGAGGGCGAAAGTCGGCTAAAAACAGGCGAAAAACGGCCAAAAACGGGAAATATCACAAGAAACCCTAAGAAAACTGTGGAAATCCGCAGTTTTTCCATTGACTTTGCCTACCCTGAGGGGTCATTGTTACGAACGACGGGGTTCTGAAGGACCCGCATGAATACAGGGGTTTTGTGCAACGTTGCCTCGTCGGCACTGCCTCCATGCGGAACGCGAAATGCGAAGGAAGCCCAGGCAACACAGGCTGCCCCGAGGGCAAGCCCAGAAGGAGAACATCACATGGCAACTGGTATGACCAAGACCGCTCTGACGCGGCACATGGCCGAGAAGCTTCAACTGACCAACAAGCAGTCTGCTGCCTTCCTGGACCTGCTGGCGGAGACCGCCATCAAGGAAACCAAGAAGAACGGCGTTTTCGTGATTCCCGGCATCGGCCGCCTGGTGAAGGCGGAGCGCAAGGCCCGCATGGGCCGCAACCCCCAGACCGGCGCAGCCATCAAGATCAAGGCCAAGACCGTCGTGAAGTTCCGCGTGGCCAAGTCCGCCAAGGACACCATCGCGCCCCCCAAGAAGTAGCAACCCGGACTGCGGACAGAAACGGGGAGAAGCCAATGCGCTTCTCCCTGTTCTATTTTTAGCCAGGCGCGGCTAGCCTGCCATTGTGCTTGTCGCGGACTCGCTCCGCATGAATGCGCGAGCGATCAGGGAGAGTCCAAAGCTGATAAGGACAATCCTCGGCATCAGGCGATGATCGTACGTCCATGGGTAGCAGACCAGCGCCACAAAGACTCCGATCGGGATCAGTTCCGCCAGAGTCGCATGGAGCCAACGCGGAGACGCACCGGCGCGAGCAAGGCTTGTGCGCAGGCGTGGCGCGATGCGCGGAACCGCCATCAGATAGGCCCGGTAAGGTTCGCCAAGCTGCGCGGTGAGAAATTCCTCCTCCCCGAGAATGAGGCGAAGCAGGAAGAACGTGAGCAGCAGCATGGTGACTGGCGCGCCGGTTGCCGGCATCAGAAACGCCAGCCCCGCGGCCATAAACCAGATGCCGAGATACAGCGGGTTGCGCACGTAGCGGTAAGGCCCATCGGCCATCACGGTTCCCGCTTTCATCGCTGCGGTGTTCACCGTTGTGGGGCCAAGATAAGCCGTACCCCATACGCGCAGCAGCACGCCCACTGCGGCCAGCGCCGCGGCCAGCGCAGAGATGGCCGCCGTCGCAATCGCGAATGACAGCAGGCCCGCGCGGCTCAGTTCCAGCGCCAGCCGCTCCAGCAGCGTGATTCGCTGGCTTGGTCCAAGCAATTCGCTCCACGGCGCCCAGAACCCCAGCACAATGATGGCCGCGTTGATAGCCATCCGAAAGCGAAATTCGATTCTGCTCGCGCGCATCGACCTCTCCTGCCCGTGGGTGTGGACACGGAAACTGCACGCCTCCGGTTCCTGGCCCGCTGCATCCATATGCTACTTCGCCGGATCCAGCAGCGCGCCGTAGACCACGCTGCGGCTCAGGTACTGCAGGTTCTCGCTGGTGGGTTTCGCGCCCATGCGTTGAATCATGCCCACGAACACAATGTCATTCGTCGGGTCGATCCAGAACCACGTGCCCGCCGCGCCATCCCAGAAGAAAGTGCCCTTGCCCTCCGGCAGATCGGCCGTCGGTGGATCGAAGACCACCGCGCAGTTGTAGCCGTAACCAAAGCCCGGCCGCATCACCTGGGTGCCGATCTTGAACTCCCCCGTCAGCAGGTTCGGCGGCAAATGGTTCGAGCTCATCAGATGCACCGTCGCCGGAGACAGAAGGCGCTGGCCATTCAACTGGCCGCCGTCGAGGAGCATCGTGGCAAAGCGGTAGTAGTCCTCCGCCGTGGACACCAGGCCGCCGCCGCCCGAGGGCAGGCTGGGCTCGTGCGCAAAGTCGCGCTTGTTCACCGTCTGCGGACCATGGTCCGCGAGCCCGCCATTCTGGTCCACCCAGTAGACCGTGGCAAAGCGCTGCCACTTGTCCGGCGGCACGTAAAAGCCCGCATCCTTCATGCCGAGCGGCTTGAAGATCTCATCGCGATAGAACTCCGGCAGCGTCTTGCCGGAAAGCTTCTCCACGATGTAGCCCTGGACGTCCATCGAAACCGAGTACACCCACTTCGTGCCCGGTTGATAGAGCAGCGGCAGCCCCGCCAGCTTCGTCACGAACTCGTGCAGATCCTTCGACTGGAAGAGATTCGCATCGCGCACCATCTTGTCCACCGGCGTATCGCCGAAGATGCCGTAGGTGAACCCCGCGGTGTGCGTCATCAGCTCGTGCATCGTGGGCGGATGTACGGGGTCTACGAGAATCATCTTCCCGTCTGCACCGGTTCCCGCATACACCTTCAGGTGCGCAAACTCAGGAATGTACTTTGAAATCGGGTCGCTCGGCAGCCACTTCCCCTGCTCGTAGAGAATCATCATCGCGGTGGCCGTGATGGGCTTCGTCATCGAGTAGTCGCGGAAGATCGTGTCCGTTGTCATCGGCGTGTGGCTTGCAACGTCGCGCATCCCGTAGGCGCGGTAGTCCACCACTTTGCCGTGGCGCGCCAGGATGGTGACCACGCCGGCGACCTGCTGGTTCTTCACCGCCTCGTCCATCAGCGTATGCAACCGCTCCAGCCGCTCGCTGGAGAATCCGACAAGTTCCGGCTTGACCGGCATCATGTCCAGCGCAGGCGCTGCACTGGCAGGGGCGCGACGCGTCTGCGCAGGAAGGAGAGAAACGCCAAGAACAAGCGCGGCCACAAACGCTGGACGCGCGACCGAGGCACAACCGTAACGACGCATGAAACCTCCCGGGAACTCAGCCCGCGGCAACAACGAAGGCGACGTTCCGCTTCGTCACGCACGGCACCGAGTTCGCATCTCGCACCCTTTATAGCAAACCGCAGCGGACCTAGTAGATCAGCTTGAGAGAAAACTGAACCTGACGCGAGGTGCCGGCCGTGCGGCTGATGAAGCCAAAGCCGGAACCGTTGAGGATGTTCGCCGGCAGGCCCATATTCACAATGTTGAAGATGTTAAAGAGCTCGGTGCGGAACTGGAGGTCAGTCAGCTCCGTGCCGCTGTTGCGGCGGCCTAATGGCGTGTCTTTGATGAACGCAAAGTCGAAGTCGTAATAGGCCGGTCCGCGGAAGCTGTTGCGGCCCAGCGTGCCCAAGCGCCCCTGATTCGGGCCCGATCCGCCGGCGAGGTGAATCGGAATCGAGAAGTAATCCGCGGCGTTGTTGGCTCCCTGGCCGAAGTAGTCTTCGCGTACCTGGCGCGCGGTGGAGAGTTGCGGCTTCGCAATCTGGTCAGGCCGGTCGACGCCGTTGGCGCCGTAGCCTGTCTGCTGAATCCCCGAGTACACCGTAAACGGCAGCCCGGAGCTGATGCTGGAAATGCTCAACATCTCCCAGCCGTCGGTAATCAGTCTGCTCACCCCATGCAGGAATGGCGCCTGCGCAACGTGCATATCCTGCGCCAGACTCAGGCTGAAGGCGTGCGCCACGTCAAAGTTCGACGGTCCTTTCTCTGGATGCGTATCGTAGGGGTTCTGCGAAAAGCCCGACGTGGTTGCTCCCGTCGAACCCGTTCCGCCCAGCACCATGCTCGTGTCGTCGATGGCCTTGCTCCAGGTGTAGCTGGCCTGCAGGCCGGGACCGCCGTGGGGAACCGTTCCGGAGAGCGAGGTCTGCAGCGCGTGATAGCTCGAATGCGCGTCGCCAACAATCACATTCTCCACGCCGAAGCCGCCGGCTACGTTGCCGTTGCTGTCGAACTGCGTGTGCGGAGCGAAGCCGGGACTCGCGCCCGGATAGGCATTCGGGAAGCTGTAGCGCGGCAGCTTCTCCGCGGTCGTCCCCACGTAGCTTGCGTCTCCGGTCAGGTTGCCGAACTTGCGCTCCACGCCCAGCGTCCACGTATAGAGCGTCGCATTGCCAAAGCTCGCATCGATGCCGGAAAGGTTCAGTGCGCTGACGGAGGCACTCGACGTCACTGCAGCGAGATCTTTTTCGTAGCGGTCCACATCCATAATCGTGTTGGCAGGCACGGACGTGGTGCTTCCCGAGGCAAACACATCGACTCCGGCAGGTGTGTAGACGTGCGGCAACTGATCCGGCGTGATCTGGAACCCGTAGGGGACCGGCACGGTGGACGACGCCACCTGACGCGGATAAAACACATAGGGCGTCGATCCGGTCAGAAAGTTGTCCTGCCAGATATTCGGCGGGATCACGGTGATGCCTCCGCCCGCGTGCGCCGACATGTTGCTGCTGATCTGCCAGGTGGCCTGCACGCGCGGTCCCCAACCGTTCCATGTTGACTTGTAGCCCGGCTGCGGATTGATCACATACTGCTGCGTTCCGTCGATGGTGCGGAAGGCGGCAGTGCGGTGTGCTCGCTCCTTAATGGGCGTGTAGTACTCCCAGCGCAGGCCGTAGTCGAGCGTGAAGACTGGCGTGATCTTCCACGTGTCCTGCACCCAGACGTTGTAGTCTTCGCGATTAATGGCCGCAGGGCCGATGTGCTGCCCACCGGAAGAGAAAGGCGGCGCCAGCGCGACCGTGTACACAAAGGCGCTGCCGGAAAGAAAGCCCGAAAGCGTGTCCGGCAGGGGTTGACCGACTGCCACGTTATGCGTGCCGCTCGCTGATGGGATCGTCTCCATCGCGTAAGCCGTGCCGCCGCCGAAGTCGTACTCACCGTTCGGGCTGGTGCCAAAGTACGTCGTGTCGCGATTGATGCGGGCTTCGAATCCAACCTTAACAACGTGGCGCGTACGGGTGTAGGAGATGCTCTCGTGGCCCTGAAACAGGTTGCCATAAGCCTGCATGACGGAACCGCCTGCGGAATTGAAGGCCTCGTACAGCCCATCGTTGAACTTGACTGCCGGGTCGGTGTAGTCCGTCGTGGGAAAGCCCGGCGTGGTGCGCGTGATGTTCAGCATCGACTCTGCCACAAGGCGCGGCGAAATGGTGCGCGTGTAGGTGCCCACCACGTTGCGCTGATGGTCGATGTATTCGACCCCAAAGGCCGGATCGACCGCCGTCTGGTCGGGATTCGTCGTCGGGCCGGTCAGGTTGTCGTAGTTGAAGCGCGCAAAGAACTGGTCCTTCGGCGAAAAAGCGTGATCGATACGAATGGAAAACTGGTCCGCATTGGTAACGACCTTGGAAGCCGTGGCGTATGTGCGCGCACCGTACGCACCCGTTGGCAGATTGGGCATCGGATACCGCGCCAGAATCGCCGCAATGCTTGGATTAACCGGCACGTTCAGTGTGTCTGTCGATCCGTCAGGATACGTGACGACATCGACGCCGGCGCGTTCCTCCGCGGTGGGCACGGGCATCACCTGTGTGGTGCCGAGCACCTGCCGAAAGCCCTGATACTGCCCGAAGTAAAACGTCCGCTTGCGTCCGTCGTACACATGCGGCAACACCACCGGCCCACCATTCGTGAATCCAAATTCGTTGCGCCGGAACGGCGGAATGCGCCCCGGATAGGCCGGCGTGGGATGGTCAAAGTAGTTGCGCGCGTCGAACGCTGAGTTGCGCACAAACTCAAAGAACGAGCCGTGGAAGCCGCTCGCCCCCGAGCGCGTGACGATGTTTGTGTAGCCCGCCGCGCCGCGCCCGATCTCAGCCGGCATCCAGCCCGAACTCGACTGAATCTCTTCCACCGCATCGACGTTGAAGTTTGTGAAGGTAGCGCCGCCCATCTCCGGATCGCTGATGTCGGCGCCGTCCATTCCAAACGTCGCTTCCACGCCACGCTGCCCGTTGATGGCAAACTGTGCGGTGAAGTTGGTGGCGCCGTTTGTGTCGGTCATGGTGCCCGCGGCCAGCAGCAGCAGAGAGCTGAAGTCCCGCTTGTTCAAGGGCAACGAACTGACGGCCTGTCCGGAAAGCTGCTCACCGCCGGTCGCCGCTTCGTCAGCGCCTTTCATCGCGGTGACTGTGATTTCGTTGCGACCGGAGAGGGTAATCACGGCAGACTGCATGGCCGCGGCCAGTTCAACGGCTTGCGCGCTCTCGATCGTTTTGCCTTGGGTCTCCACCGTGAGCCGGTATTGGCCCGGCGACAGCGGTGCAAACCTGAAGGTTCCGTCCTCGTGTGTCGTCACGTGTGCTTCGGCCTTGCTGCCCTTGAGCGCAACTGTCGCCGCGGGAATGGGGGCACCGCCAGCGTCGCGCAGCACCCCGCGCCACACCACCTGGTCATCCTGTTGCGCGCGGGCAGCAGCGGCGCCGAGCAGCACGAAGAGGGCAATGATCACGCCGTGCCCAATCCTGAATGCGGTTTTACGAGGACGTACAAGGGATCCGAATGAAAGCGTATTCTTCACTGGTTCAATGACCTTTGGCCTGCATCCCTGATGTGCCGACATAGCATAGGAAGAATGCAGAGACAATCTAAATTTGGAATCGGATTTACCAACGC
>JBAUTX010000278.1:0-2141 GCA_049582405.1 Occallatibacter sp.
GTCCGCCTTCATTCTTGACGAGAATTGCGACCCGCCCTTCAAGAGCACGCCGACCCTGTTCCAAAACGCATGATTTCTCAGGTCTAGTGGCACGCGGCTTGTTGATTCGATTTGAATGGCTCGGGAGGAAACATCCTCAAGGATGTTTCCTCGCATACCGGTTGGGCGCACCAGGTGTGGGAACGTTATCGGAGACCTGTGCTCCGACGGCGTGACCACGGCTTAATGCCGCAGTAAGGGTGATGCCGGTGCCGGAGACTTGTGTGCCGGGAGCGTGGGCGCGCCTGAGTGGTGTGGTGACAGTGATCGCGCTTGTGCCGAACCTCCTTATGGCGGCGACAACTGCCGTCTCGCCACTCGCACCACTTTCGATCGTGATGGTCTGGCCGGGCCGAAAACCAATCACGCTGGCGACAGGGATCACAGTCGCATCCACGGCAGTCGCGGCCTCAACGGTGGTTGAGCCGGGCGAGCCCACTCTTGCAATGACCGCGGTCTCAAGGTTTGTGCCGGTATCAATTGTGATCCTCTGGCCTGCGACAAAGCCATCCACGCTCGTAACTTTAATGTTGGTTGCGCCATTGGCCGCAGGCGCCGACAAGGTAGCAGCGGCCTGCGTCAGAAAGTCGATGCAGTTGCTGTCTGAGTCAGCACCATCCAGGAAGCGGCCCGAGCTTGAATTGGTTGCGCTGGCAGCCGCACCAAACGGCCCAACGCTCATGGTCGCACCTGGTACAGGCGCGTAGCACCCGCTCTGCTCGGAGCCGGAGGTCCCCTGATACCCCTCGGCGGCCCAGGGATCGACAAGACCGCCGTAGTTGAGGCTATCGACAACCAGGCCAGCAGCGTCACGCAGCACCATGCTGCCCTCGCGGAGCGTGAGGTTGAGCCTGCCAAAGAGTGTGATGCCGGCGGTGAACTCAGGTCCCCCAAACCATTGATCGGGTGCCGGCGTCCCCTGGTAGCCTGCGGTCTTGACGGCGGGGTCACGTAGAACAGCGTTTATCTCGTGGCTCTTGGCCAGAGGACTGTCGAGCGTAATGCCCGTGCCAAGCGCCTGGACGGGTTCGTTGCTCGAGTGAGCAAAGGCTGTCGCCGGCTCGAAGCTGATCCCTGTTCCGCGACAGCTGAAGGGGAGGTTGGCCGCATGGTTGAACTTCAGTGGAGCTGCGATATCGAGGCCCGTGCCGGGCTCGACTACATCCTCACCGTCGATATGCGCCAAGTCGAGGGCCGGGGTAAAGTCGATGCCGGTGCCTTTCGGACCGGCGGTGCCCACGGCGGTGATGGTCACCGTCTTCCGGTTCGCAGGCGTGCCAACGGTGATCTGGTCCCCCATGGCAAAGCCATTCACGCTGCGGACTTTGATATTGGTCGCACCGGCGTTCGCATTCGCCGAGAGCGCCGTGTGGCCCGCCTGTGTACCAACGTGCGTGACCGTAACGGTCTCGATTCCATGACCGACGCTGTCGATATCCAATCGGATCTGGTCGCCCACTGAGATGTCAGACACAGATGTCACCTTGATGTTCGTGGCACCGGCGGGCGCATCCGCCGCCAGGTAGGCTTGCGTGCCCTGCTTGCCGATTGCAGTGACAGTAGCTACTTCGTACCGCTCTATTGTGTTTGCGACGGCGGGGTAGGTAGCACCGTAGCCGAGAGCAATCTCCTCGCCGACCTTGAAACCTGCTGCGCTCGTAACAGGTACATTTGTCGAGCCAACGGGGATCGTAATCACTGGACCATCAGGGAGAGGCTGCCACACCGTCGTATGGTTACTGGCCGCAGTGCCGAGACTTTCGATCTTGCGGGTTTCCGCGCTGGAGCCGGCACCGATGATGACCGTGTCACCGACCGACAGGCCAGTCGTGCTCCTGACGTGAATGGTGCGATCCCCAGAGCGCGCCGGAACGACCAGTCCTGAGCTGGAGAGGCCAAGCAGATAGAATTTGCCCGCCGCAAGCTTTGTCCCCACCGGGATCGTCACCGTCGAGAAGATGGCCTGCTGCGTCGGATGCTCGGTCAGGGTCCAGTTGGAGATGTCCACACTATGGGATCCGGCGTTGTAAAGCTCGATGAAGGAGTCCGTCATGTTGGCGGGAGAACCTGAGCTGATGCGAAATTCGTTGATCTTGATGGGG
>JBAUTX010000279.1:0-22046 GCA_049582405.1 Occallatibacter sp.
CCCACGGTGGAAGGAACGCCGGGAGCATCTTCCCAGACCACCCCTGCCTGCGGATCAGGCCGCACGAAGCCGAGATTGGCACCGTCAATCCCGAAGAACTCGAGATCCCCGTCGAGATGATTGGGCATGAGATACCCGCAGACCGGCGAGACGTCTGCGTTCGCCTCGTTCTCTGAGCCGTCACCCGCCATGTACCGGAACCAGAGCCGCGAGGGCGAGGTGAAACGTGGAGGGAGCGCAAGCAGCTCGGACCGGCCCGGCGTCACCAGTGCGGCCGATTCCATCAGCGCCGAGGAGTTCGCAAACGACGTGTCGCTCGACCCGAGCAGGTCAAGAAACTGTCCGTAGCCATCCACCAGCCGCAGCCGCAGCACGCGCAGAAACCCCGCCCGCAGCGGAATGAACGGCGTGGGAATAGACCCATCGGCAGGCTTCGATGTGCCATCGGTCGCGAAGCCGCCGCGCATCTGGCGCGTCAGGTTGTCGGCCGCGCCGGCAAGCACATCCATGCTGTCGAGCGTGTCCAGAATGTCCTGCAGCGCGCTCCGGTCCACGGGAGGAATGTAGCCCGAGGGCGCATTCGCCGCCTGCGTATAGTTGGCGCGGATATTCTGCGCCATGTTGCCGTAGGCCAGCATCGCGAGTTGTGCGTGCCCGGAATGAAAGGCGCCTCTTGAGTTCGGCGTCAGCAGGGCCGCGCCACCGGCGGCCTGTGCCTGGCTCATAGCCTGCCGCAAACTGGCGGCCGCCGCGGCTCCCGCGCTGCCGGTCAGGTGCGCGCGCCCCACAAACACGTAGCTGCCCGCGGGTGTCGTGGCGACAGGCTTTCCCTGCGTGATGCCGCTCAGGCTTGCGGGGTCCGGCAGCGGTACGGAGGGAGCAACCTTCGGGTCGCTCGTGAAGTCAATTTCTCCGAGCGACCAATCGCTTATTCCGCTCGTGGACGGGATGTATTCGATCTCCCAGTCCAGATGCCGCGGCTCCCACGGGCTCACCGGCGGCGCGATTGCATGCGGAGCGGGCAGCGTGCCCACGAAGCCGCTGGTGGCCATCAAGGGCCCGTGGTCAAAGCGCGGATCGCGCGTCGCCCACCAGGCCGTCTGCTCCACGGACAGATTGGCTGCCACCTGGTTGACGACCTGAATGGGCGCGGCTTGCGGAGCAGCCGCCCCCGGTGCTGCCACGTTGGAAGATGCGCGAAAAAGCGGTGCGGGATTCAGCGCGGCGCTGGCAAGACTGTAGGAAGCCGCAGGATCGAGCAGGATGGTCTCGCGCAACAGGTCCTCGCACTCCGGCGGTATGCTGCCGTTTTCGACCCCGCGCTCCAGCACGTCATCGCCCCTGGCGCTGGGACGAAAACTGAGTTGCGCCGTGTTCTCCATCCTGGGAATCGGGCAGCTAATCTCTGTGATGCAGAAGCCGGTGAGCCGGCAGCTGAGCGTGTGATCCTGCGAGAAGCGCGTGTCCGCTCCATATTTGAAGGTGCGGCTTCCACCCTCAACCAGAAAGACAGGCTCACTCGGGAAGAAAAGCCGCGGAAGCGCACGGCGTACCTGCTCCGTATGCGCGGGAATTTGCGCCGGGCCGGACGGAATCTTCGAGACGGCGTTAATCACGGAGGACAATCCACCGACGTGAAGATTGGCTTCAACCAGGCTTTCCACCGGCTCTGCAGGCACGGCATGGGCCTGGCCATTGAGCACAACCTTGTTGGGATGAAAGATCCCGCTCTTGAAGCCGTTGTCCTTGAAGTTCGATGGCGCGACGGCCCCTGCAAACACGCCTGGGCCTGGCTGCACCGGATTGGGAAGCGGCGATGGCGTATCCGGCATCGCGGGGATGTTGATCGTCTCTTCGGTGTAGCCGCCGTCCAGTGAGCCGAAGGCGTTGGCATGAAGCAGGGCATCGAGCCGCGTGCGTCCGTCCGGGTGCTCCAATTCAGCAAGTGAACTCAGCATGAAGGCTTCGAGGATTGCAGCCTCCTGCGGCTTCCCGTTGTGTTGTGCCACAAGTGTCGCCAGCGCCTCGGTCAGCGTGTTGCCCACGGCGACGTTGATCGCCGAAGCAGACGGCGGCCCGCCCACTTCGCCGCCAAGCAGGCCGCGTTCAAAACCCGGGATGCTGACCTGAGGCCAGCCAAGCGCTACGACCGCGCCGTGAATGAGCGTCGCATTCGGCCACCAGGATCCGTCTGTCGTGTACGGCCCGAGCGCCTCTCCTGCCGCGTCAAACTGCGGCATGGAAGGCTGCGCATTCGAGATGGCAAACCCGCCCTGGCCGCTTCCGCCGCCGATGGCATCGTTCCCCGCCAGCGAGGCGTCGATGTGGTTGTAGGCAAGGCCCATACCCCTGGCAGCGACAATGTACTTCCGCGCGAAGGAAACCGCCTCGTCGAGTTCGCCCTCGGCCAGTTGCCAGCCGAAACCCTGCATCGTCGTGTTGAAGTCCGTAAGCGAATGGACCTTCTGGCTGCCCAGAGGGTCCGCGGCCGGATTCGAGTACCAGCCGCACACGAGATAACTCACCGGGCCCTGGGCCACATCGCTCAGACTGTCATAGAAGGCAAGCCGATCCACGCAATTGTCGTAATACGCTGCCCAGGCCGCATCCCCCGTGCCCATCACGGTCAGCGGATTGTTGACCGCATCGGGCGAGAGCGGCCCCTCGGTGAACGCATCCAGGTCCACATGATTCGGCGTCTTGTCGCCGGCGCGCAGGACCCAGCCTTTGATGGCGCGGCGCGCGACGCTGGAAGGCCCGGCGGCCAGATTCCCTGGGGCAGCCTTGGGCGCAGCGGGATAGATGCGCAGCACGAGCCAGCGATCCGGAGCGCTTGGAAACGTCGCATTCTGCGTGGTGCCGTCGGACTGGATGCGCGTCAGCGCGTCAGGAAGCGCCCAGTGCAGATAGACGCCGGCTTTGCGTGAGGCGGGCAATTCGGCAAAAGGCGGAGGAAGGACGTCGTAGCGCGTCACCGGACCCGTCTGGCTGGGATCAATCCTCAGCGCGCAGTCGGCCCAGCTCTGGGCAGCCTGTTGCGGACGCACGACCAGCGCAGTCACCTCCGTCGGCACCAGCACGCGCGGAGTTCGGATCAGGTCCGGGTTCCAGGTCTGGATCACGCGCTGCGTGATGCCGTGCGCGGCCGCCGCAGAAAACGCCGCTGCCGGATCGGTGAAGCTTACCGCCTTGCTCGCTGCATTAGCCGCCATGGAGAGCCACCAGATCTCTGACCTGCTGGAAGGTCGCGTTGTCGGTCACCCGCTGCGCAATGTTGACGTTGGCAACAAATCCTCCAGACGTGACCTGTGTGCCGGAATGGTCAACTGTGCCCTCAAAGCGCTGTCGCCATGGCAGGTTCAATACTGCAATCGCAAAACTTGCCGAGCCGGTGACGGGAATCGCCGAAGGAACCGTGGCGCGCATGGCATTCAAGCGCCGGCGCAACTCCGTGACATGCACGACGCGGCTATTGGTGGCGCGAAACGGAACGGCCACCTGGTAGTACTTGCCCGATTGGTGCGGAATCGGAATCTGGTGGCCCGTCGTGTCGTGCAGATAAACGGAGTCCGTGCTGTTGTCCATGTGTACGCCGAACTGCACGCCGTGATGCGGCTCCTCCAGAATGACAAGCTGCGGCACACCCTGAAAGAGCGCAATCATCAGGCCCGGCGAAAGCAGTTCAAGGCGCAGGGTCAGCAGTTGCTGCACTGCGACCTTCGGGTCCGCCGGTTCAAACGGCTCTGGAATGTCGTTCGCATACGCACGCACGTCCATCTGCGGCCATCCGCTCACAGCCGACGAGCGAAGCAGGAAGCCCGTCACGGTATCGGCAGGGCTCGGTTGCCCGTCGTTGGTGGACTTCGCATCGGCAAACGACTTGAGGCCGCGTTGCAGAACGCGCACAATCCGCTCGCTTAAATCCACCTGCTGGTTCGCCGTGGCTGCATGGCCCTGGTGATGCGCCTGCTCCCGCGTGCCAATCTTGCCCACCGCAATCGCTCCGTCGACGAGCCGGTCCGTCCAGTTGCGATCCAGATAAAAGAAGCGGATGGACTCGTCGGGAAGCAGACGCTCATCGGGGACGAGGTAGTCGAACGGCACGCCGACAAGCAACCGAAGATGCGCGAGGAACAATTCCATGTAGGGCGGCATCTCGGACTCCGGCTCTGTCGGGTCCAGCTGGATGGGCCGCAGGAGCCTTTCCTTCAGGGCAGTGCTTGATTGGATCCACGCTGTGCGCATGTCTAGCTCTCCATCTGGGTCTGCACGTTGTTCAGCAGCCGGTCGCGGGCTGCCCCAAGCCGGTTCAGCGAGGCGGTATCCGCGGCCACGGAGTTGAGGTCAGTCGCCGGTCTCGCCGTTTGCTGGGGCGCTGTCACCACGGCTCCCGTTGCGCCCGGATCGCCGCCAAGCATGCTCACCGCCGCGGAGACACTGGGCAGGTTCCATGCCTGCTGCAGCCTGGCAGGATCGAGCCCCGGCGCAGCACTGACGGCTCCGATGCCGTAGCGGTCGCCGAGCAGGCGGATCGCCTGCACGACGCCCGCGGCTGCGCCGACGGCGACGGGCAGCGCCACGGGATGATGAATCTCCAGCGGCTGCGCAAGAGGGATGGCGGTCTGAATTGCCGCCAGCGAGTCGATGCGCACCGATTGCCGGAACGACTCCCTGCGCCAGCGCATCAGCTCCTGCGCGAGGCGCGGATCCGCGGCAGCCAGCAGGCGGCCCGCTTCAAATGCTGCTGCATAGGTGATGTCTTCCGCGCCGGTTTCCGGCGTAACGCGGCGGCACTGGTCGGCGCTGTGATAGGTCAGAGGATCGCGCGTGAGAGGCATGGGAACGAGCGGACCCCGATACCATACCTCCTCCTGCACGCCAGCGCGATCCATCACCGTGACCGGAATGTGGCCGGTGTCGGTCACAGGCGGATGCCCCTGCTGCTCCACGGTGCCTATCATCGTCACGTTCACGCGCTGCATGTAATCGCGGAATGTGCCTGCACCCGTGCACTCAAACTGCCAGCTGTGCAGCAGCACAACCTGTCTGGTGGGGATATGGATGTGAAAGCCGGGTTTGGCCACCAGACCCACCGCCGGAATCACGTTCCGGTCTGCAACGGTGAGCAGCACCTGGCTCTGGCCACCCTGCAGCGTATCTACGGCCCGCTTCACTCCAATGGCAGGTGCGGCAGCAGGCAATGCGGCGACCTCAAACCTGATGTTTCCGAACACCGGCTCCGCGACCGGCGGCGGGTCGGCCTTCACCAGGTCGTCGCGCTCCTCAAGCGATACGAGACAAGCGCGGTACTTCGCGCCGGGCGCGGGAATTCGATTGCCCATGACGACCGCGAAATATCCATCGCCCGAGGCTGCATTGAGTTCGCGGTCATCCACGTTCACCTGGCGCACGTGGGCCAGCAGCGTCAGTTCATCCAGGCTCGGCAGCACGGATTCAAGCAGGTCCTGCGCGACCTCGATGCTGTCGCACGAGATGCCATCCGGCACCTCGAGCCGCGCATACGCATCGGCGGGCACCACGCTCTTGAGCGGCACATTCTGGTGCAGAACGTATTCGCCCTCCTCAAAAAGGAGCAGCGCCAGCCACGGCGCGGGACCGTACTCCTGCGGCTGCCCCTGCACCGGCGGAAAGGGATTCGGCTGCGGATCATTGGCGTCGCGCGTCGGCGTTCCAGTGAGCGAGGGGTTCGAGGTGAGCCTGCGCTCCCACGGCAGTGTGCGCCTCGAGATCACGATCTGCGGAATGCTCTCATCAAACCCGCCGTGGCCATTGCGTGGCGGAAAGACCCCCGCGACATCGGTGGCGGGCAGCGAAAAGCGTGGCCCCTGGATGTCGAAATATCCGCTGTTGGTCGCAAGTGGAGCGGTGTTGCCGCCGTAGGTCACGTTGGTGACTACGTCAATCCGGTAGGAGTTATCCACCAGCGGCGGCGTGATGTCGTCATACAGGTACATCGACCCTGCGGGCGGCGGTGTTGTGCTCATCGGCTTGCTCCTGTGGAAACAGCTGCAGTGGGCACCGCGACCAGGCGGACGGAGATGCTGCCGTCCGGCGTCAGGGGCCCGTCTGGAACGATATGTTCTGGAACTTTGCCTTGCAGGCTGGTGGCCCATTCCTGAGCGCTGCCGGCCATGCCCACCACGCCGGCAAGCCTCCATCCGGTCAGGCTGGCGGCGCCGATGACAATGTGGTCTGCCTTCGGGTCTGCGTCGCTCACGTCATAGAGCAGTGCGCGGCGGCGGCCACCCAGAATGCGGACTGGCGTGGCGGCCAGCGTTGCTCCCTGCGCGCTCAGCGCCAGGTCGCCATTCGACGCAGCAGTGGCATCCTGCAAATCGAGCAGGACCAGAACGACGCGGATTGAGGTGGGCAGCCACGTCTCCACGCCGATCTGCCCGGCGACGCACTCCGATGCGCGCACCATCGTCTGCGAAATCGCCTGGCGGCGGCGCAATGGAATGAAGGTCTGGGGCAGCATGAGGCACGCGCCCCGGCCCAGGATGGTGGTGGGCCCCACCTGCGGCAGCAGGTTTGCTGCCTGCCATCCAGCCACGGTGCGGCGGCTTGCAGGCGACGCCGTGAAGGCCACAGCCCCAAAGCCCGGTGCAGGCATGCTGGCGCCCATGGGCAGCCTGCCAAGGCAGGTCACGGCCACCATGCCGCTCCGCGCGGGAATGGGAATCGCCATCTGCGCAGCCGAGGGGTACTCGATGTCCGTCACAACGGAGCCCCCGCGCGTGAGGAACGTAATCCGGAAGGCGCTGTCTCCACTCACAACCAATTCGTCCGTCATTCCGGCGGGAAGATCCCAGATGTGCGTTGTGCCCGCGGGAACCGTGAGGCCGCTCGCGCGGAAGCTGGCCTGTGCGTTGACGATTTCAGCCTGATGTGCGGTGCCCGAGGGCCAGCCAACCTCAGCGGATCGCAGCGTTGAACCGGGCCGCGCCTGGCGCGTAGCCGCAGCAGCCTGCGGTGCTTGCACACGCACCAGGCGAGACCCCATCGCATCGGCCAGCGGCGCCGCCATCCGCACAGCGCCCGCCGCCGCGCTCACGTTGCTCACCGTGGTGCGCAGCGTCGTGGGCATGTCGCTCACGACCTGCGGCAAGCCGCGCAGGACGGCCCGCAACCTCGGCTGCTCGAGCGCCACAGGCAACACCGGCGCGAGGCGCTTGATGGCAGGCGGCAGCGGCAATGCCGGCGGCTTCATCGTGAGCCCCGTGGTGATGGGCGCGATCATGGGCGGCGCGCTGCGCTGGTAAAGCAACGCGCGATTGGCCACGGCAGTCAGGCCTGCTGCGGGCATGCCGCTTGTCGCCCGCTGGTTCGAGAAGAAGTCTCCGCCCCCGTTGGTGAGAATGGCGCTCGCGATCTGCAGCGTGCTCATCGCGCCAGAGAGAGCAGTCACATTGGCAAGTACATCCGCCGAAGCACCATATCCCTGGTACACGCCGAAGACTTGTGTAAAGCCCGACGCAAAGGGAAGCGGCCGGCTGTTGTCCGTTTGGTAGAGCTTGGCGATGGGAATCAGCGCCGACTGCCCCTCAAGCACGCAGAAGCCCTCAATCTTCAGGCCCACGACGGCAGGGACCGTATTCGCTGCCGCGGGCATGTTCGAGGGATCGTTCCAGTGCCACGTCGCCTCAGAGACCTTGCCCAGGATTGGCGTCATCCGCCAATGCAGAGTATCGGTCTGGAAGTCGGGATTCGAGCTCGGACTTTGGACGCTGATCTCGGTCCAGCCGCTCGAACTGCTTGTATCTTTTCCAAACAGAGCCACCACCATCGTGCTGCCCACCGATTCAATGTTCATCGGAGCCAGGTCAATGCTGCACGTCTGCGCACTCTCGTCCTGGTCGCCGAACACAAAGTCGTTGGTGATGGTGGCGGGCATCTTGGTGTCGCACTGGAAAGAAAACTCGCTGACCATCTGCCATGGCTTGTCGGCGGTTCCCGGAGCGGGCGCGGCGCCGGAGGGCGCCGGAGGCACGAGACCCGTCAGCACATTCACGCGGAACGCACTCCCGTTCGCGTCGTTGTCGAACAGGTACTTCACCGCGAATGCGTTGAAGTCTGTGATGTAAGGCGGCTTCGGATTCGCGTTGTCGCCGAACGCCACCGTGACGCTGCACACCTCAAGATCCACGGTCACCGTACCGTGCAGCGGCGGGCCCGCAATCGACAGCGTGGCCCCGACCGAGATGGACGCGCTGACGCCAACGCAGACGCCCCAGAAGCACACCTGGATCGAGATCGTGGCGCCGACGGAAATACCGATGTCGATGTTGTAGTGGAAGGGCTCCCACGCGATCAGGAAGTCGGCATACGCAATAAACCACAGATAAGCGCATGAAATGCCATACGTCACTTCCAGGCGTCCGCCCGCCATCACGCAGGTATTCGTCAGCGCAAAGTAGCTTTCGCCCTTCATCGTGGCCCCGATGGGAAGCGCCCACCGGAAGCCCAGCCGCGGCACATCGGGGAACTGCGTCGGCTTTTGGAAATGGGGATTGTACCCGCCGATCGTGATGACGAACTGCCCCTGCGGGAACCACATGAAGTAGGCAAACCCGCCCGTGAGCTGGCAGTCCGGATCGAAAAGGTACGAATTCGATGTCAGTTGCGCCTGGATCGAGAGAATCCCCTCCGCCGAGGAGAAGCGCGCCTTGAGCGCGAGTTCGATGCTCACCAGCGCCGTATCATCCGCGGGCAGCGCCAGCCGCGCCACGCCCAGCACTCCGATCTCGACTCCACGATCAAGCGCCACATAGACAATCGCCGTGACATGCACGATGACAAACGTTGTGCCGTGGAGCCCGACCGCAAGCCACAGGCTGCCGCGCTTGGCGGGTATGCTGTCGCGAATCTGCATGAGCTCGCCCATCGGGTCGTTGGCCAGCGCGCCGCCGTCGTCAAGGGCCGCCACCAGGACGAAGGTGGGAATCTTGTTCATGTCGTCGGGCACAATCAGCTCGCGGTTGTACCCCACGCCAAGGCCAATCGCCTCCACCTCAATCACCGGCGGAATGCCGATGACGATGAAGACGCCCGCGAAGATGAAGACGCTGGTGTATTCGCCGCTGGCATCGTGCGGCTTGGAGTACGCGCCGACCGCCACAATGCCGAACTCCGTAATCTGCACCAGCAGCATGCCGTCGTACTCGACGGTCCCACCGCTGTCGTTCTTGAGCAGAGCCCCGGCGATTGAAACGCCCGTCGTCTGGAAGCTCAGCGCCAACCCCTTCAGGTCGAGAGTCCACTTGTCCGGGTGCATCACGGACTTGAAGGGAATGGTCACGCCCAGCTCATCCACCTGACCGGTCAGCGGGCCTACCTTCACGGTCGCGTCGAGCACCAGGGACACAGACGCGTTCGCGTTGTTGCTGTCTCCGTTCAGGATGACGCCGATCTGGTCCAGATAGATGGGACCAAGCTGCTTGTGAATCCCGATCCAGATTGGGCTTGAGTTGCCCTCAAAGAGGATGTGGAACGTGGCGTCGCCGGATGGAGCGGCCCAGTACCAGGCGGCGATGTCCACGCCGGGATTCAGCGGCTGCGAGTCGCCGCTGCCATTGCCGCCGTCCCCGCCACCGCTCAGCAGTCCCGAGGCGACGGGGTTGTTTCCGCCCACATTGCCTCCGGTGGCCTGCGAGAGCGGGAGGCCCAGCTTGTCCACCTCCACGCCCGCGCCCGGCGAGTCGAACTGGAAGCTGCCGTTCGCAAATTCGCCGTGGAAGAACGAGTAGAGGCGTACGCCACCCATGCGGAACCCGCCCGTATTCACAAGCGGGGCATCGTCTTGCCCGGTGAGTCCCAGCCCGAGCCCGGTCACCAGAATGCCCGGCCTGACCGTGAAGTCCCCGCCACTCACATCAAACGCGTACACCTCCACGCCGGCGTCAAACCCGCTGCCCCACGTGGAGGGCGCGCCGAAAAGCACACGCAGATCGTAGTCGCCAACCGGAATGTCCTGGTAACCCTGCACCACCACGCCGAGCCGCCCGTTGCTGTTTGCCAGCTTGAAGGTCAGATTGCCAAGCGGCGGGAAGGTGATGCCGGTGGCCAGCGTGCTCAGCAGCCCGCCGACCAGCTTCGTGATGGGCGGGAAGGTCGGGTTGATCACAAGAGACCCGCCGCTCGGGACGGCAATGCCGGAGTTGGTGAGCACCGCCTGCGCCGTGGGACCACCCGTCCACAACGGCGTTGCCAGCTTGCTCTTCACCGCGGCCAGCAGCGTGTCGCCCACCAGCGGAATCACCCATTGCTCGATGAGCTGCGCAGCACTGCCCGAGCCCATCTGAATCCCCGGCGGTACAAAGTCCACCGTAATGGGACCATTGCCCGCGCCCGTCGCCAGAGGATAGAACTCAAGCTTGAACGTCCCTCCGTCTTCCTCAAACGCCAGGGTTGGAACCACGTCGATGCCAATCGCATCCTGTAGGTGCACGCCCAGCGAGCCCGACACATCCACTGCCCCGCCTGCATAGCCCGCCGCGGCCGACAGTCCCAGCGCGCCATTGCCGAGCTTGAGGCCGGCAATGCCAACCAGCGCCGACGGCCCTTTGGCGTCCCACCCCAGCGAAACATTCACCGTTCCCGCATCCGCGCCGCTCAGCGCCTGTGACCATGTGATCAGGCCGGCATTGGCGCCGCTGCCCACGCTCACGGTGCCGGGGATCACCCCAGCCAGCGGCGACGTGCCTGTGAACAGCCCGGCAATGGCCTGCGCAATGGCTGACGGGGTGTTTGTGAAGCTCGCAAGCCAGCTTCCGTTCAGCATCGCTTTCAACTGGTCGCCATGTGCCGAGAACTTGCCCGTGGTGTCGTAGATTCCCAGCGCCGTCGCCACATCCAGCGTCAGGTTCACCATGGTCGAGGGGCCCAGCGCGCCCACTGCCGCGTCCAGCACCTGCGGCAGCAGGGCCGTTGCGGTTGCTGCCAGTCCGCCAAGCCCGCTGAACGTGGGCAGAATCTGAATCGGCGGAATCGCAGGGCTTGCAACCGGCGCAAGCGACAACGTCACGCCGGAGGCGCCCGCGCCAAAACTCACGGTGATGCCCGTCCAGGTCGTCGAGGGCAATGGAATCGTCAGCGCGACCGATCCAGTCGGGCTGGGATGCATCAGCTTGTCGAATGCAATGCCGCCCGTAAGGCTCGCCACGCCCGCGATGGGCGCGGTCGTCGCAAGCTGCAGCCTGACGGGGTCGGCATCCGTGCCCGCGCCGCTCGCCGTCAGAGCCAGGTTGCCGGGCAGCGTGAGTCCCGGCCCGGGCGGCAGGCCCAGGCTCGTGGATAGCAGTTGCAGAAGGCCCGTGACCTTCGCCGCATCCAGGCCCGTGCCTGCGCTGTTGCCGAGCGCGCTCGCCCGCGTCAGCACAGAGGTCATGGAGGTGAACAGCGTATCGACAGGGCCGATCTGCACGCTGGTGCCCGTAACCGCTTCCAGCGCGGCCGAAAGGGCGCCGGAAACGAGCAGGCGCGGAAGCGCATCGTTCAGCGCCGCCTGCAGATTGGGCAGGGAGAACGGCACCAGCGTCTGCTGCGTCAGCCACGGCTTGGCGCTCACCGTCAGCGTGCCTGGCGTGCTCGTCCATGCCAGCGCAAAGGCGCCGAGCGAAAACGTTGCGCTCAGAGAAGGTGTGAAGGCGGGCAGCCCCACACTTGCGTCAAACACCAGGCTGGTCCCGCTTGCCAGTCCCCATCCGCCGCTGCCCGTCGTCCGCAGCCCAAGCGTCCAGGGTCCGGGCAGAACATACAGCTCCAGCGGAAGCGATCCGAGCGAAAGTGTCCACTCTGGAATCGCGGTCGCGCCGCGTCCCGGCACCACCGCCGTCGTAGGCAGGAATCCTGCCAGGCTCTTGCCGGCCTGCAGAGCCGCGGTGCATTGCGAACTCAGGTAGCTGGTGGCATCGGCAAGCAGCGCCGACCACGCATCCGCCGAAATGCCGACGCCGCCATGGCTGTCCGGCACGGCCACATGCAGCGCCTGGAGTGCTGTCAGCAGCAGGTCCGCGGGCGAGGAAGGCAGCGGCGCCGGATTGCTGATCTTCTGCAGAATCGCGCCCACCAGCGCCTGCGCGTTGGCATCCTGAAAACCCGCGGAAGGCAGCACCGGCCCATGCCACGACACCTGGTTCAGGTTCACCACCGGGTCCACCTTCATGCCGGTGGTGGTGCTGTAGATGTCGGCGCCAATCTCTGCCCAGCGCACCCGTACATCGACCGGCGGCAGCCCGGCGCCCGCAAAGGAACTGGAGGCACCCACGAGCCAGCCGTTCGGGTTCGTGATGCGGGCCCGCACATGCAGCGCGTGTGCCGGATGCGGCGGTGCAGGCGCGCCGCTCTGGAGCGGCACCTGGAAAAGATCCCCGCGCACCGTCGTGTCCACGGCAATGCTTCCAGCTGTGATGGTTCCTTGATCGATGTGTGCGCGCACGCCAAGCGCAAGGTGCGTCGGCGCCGGTGGAGCGGAGGCCGGATGTGCGGCGCTGTTGGCGAGCGCGGTCAGTCCGGGCTTCAGCACGTCCAGCAGCGACGCTGCAAGCTGGCTGCCAATGGCCAGCACAGGCCGGCCTCCCGAATCGATACTCGCGGGGGCGGTGGTCAAGGCAGGAAATGAGCCTGCCGGGAATGGCATCGATGCGGGCAACCCGCCCGCCTTGGCCGGCGGCCCGTAGCCGTCCAGTGCCTGCAGCGCGAAATCAAGCGCATCGCGCACGGGCCCGGCAGGCAGTTGTGGACGCAACAGCTGTACCACGCGCAACGCATCGCCAACGGTGCTGTCGCTGACAAACGGAAGCGAGGAGCCCAGATGCGGTGTGCCGATCGTGATCAGTCCCTGCACCAGAGACGGGTTCGCCGCCGTGAACGCGCGCGCCGCAAGCCCCGCCGTGGAGTGCGCCACCAGCGTCACCGGCGTTGCGCCGTTCAGCTGCTGCATGCGGGCTACCACGCGGCCGATCTGCGCGCTCAGCCCGGCGACATTGCCGCTGCCATCGTCCATCAGGTCGGCGGAATAGTAAGCGGCCTTCGCCGCCACCGTGGTCAGATCCACGGCGCTGGGATCAACGCCCGGCACGCGCAGAACAAAGTTCGTGTTGGCCGCGGTCGCTCCATGCAGTCCTGGATCGCCGAGCAAAGCCGTCCACGCCGCGTGATCGCTGAAGGCCGGACCCAGCAGCAGCACCAGCCGCGCGCCCGACGCACCGCCGGCAAGGCTGTCAATCTGCGCGAGAATCTGGCTGATGGCAGCGGGGTCCGACGGTTGGTTGGGGTGGGCGCTGCTGAGTGCAGTGCCCGCGGTCCAGTTCGGGCTCGCGGGCACCTGCGAGGCGAACGGCACGGCTCCGTCGCCGCTCGCGAAGAAGGAGGAGAGCGACCCGAGCGCGGATGCGATCGTTCCCGCGTCAAAACCAGCAAGGCCGCTTGCCACGCCGGGCAGGAAGCCGCTTACCTGCCGGGCCACAGTGAACAGGCTCTGAAAGTCGGCTGCGCCGGTGGCCGCAGCCGCAAGCGACGCCGCCCAGCCCGGCGGAGGCCCTGCCGGCTCGATCCACGCCAGCGCATCGAGATCCGCGCTGGCGCCGGTTGTGATGGGCAGTGCCCATGGATCGTCATAGGTCCCCGACCCGCTGATGGGCAGCGAGAACGAAGGCAACGGCCCGCCCGGCGCAGAGGGCAGCGCATCCGAGAGGAGCCCGCGCAGCCACGGCAGGATACGCGGCAAAAATGCGGCGCCATCGGCACTCACGCCCGTCGCAAGTGCCGCCAGCCAGTTGCGCAGGGCGCTGCATGGATCAGCAAGCAGGGAGCCCGGCCCGCCTGCATCCGCCAGCGTAGGCCAGTCGGCAGGAAGACCCTGCAGGCCACCGTGCACGCCCAGCAGGCCCGCCAGCGTAAACGCCGGCACACCGCCCCACGAGTACGCCGCGCGCGCCAGCACCAGCCGTAGCAGCAGCTCCAGATCCGGCACCGTCACCTGCAGCGCGGTGGCAATCGCAGACGGGTTCGTCACATCAAAGGTGCCCGCATACGGGAAGCCGATGAAGGGCACATTGACCGTCTGGCCTGCGTAGGAGAGCGAGAGGTTGTGTGCGCCCGCAGTCCATGCCACTGGCGAACCAGGCGCCCAGTTCATCTCCGCGGAAAGATCGCCAAGGCTCAGCGTGAGCCCGCCCACGGCAGGAATCGCCGGAATGGGCTGCATCGCAAAGTGCAGATGCTGCCCGGCCATCAGTGAGATAGAGCCATTGCCCGACTGCGGCAAGTCAAAGGCCAGCATCTCGGCCAGCCAGTAGAGATCCACCGGGGCCTGCGTGAAGTGTGCGCGTAATCCGATCCGCAGTTGCTGCGGATCACTGCTGACGCCGCTCGTCTGCTCGTTCCACGCCGCAATCTCTACGTCGAGCCCGCTTTGTGAAGCAAGAGCAAGCACCCACGGATTGCTCCGTGTACCCGAGCCCGTAACGGCCGTCGTGATATTGACGATGGCGCCGATCTCCTCCAGCATGTGCGACCACGGATGCGCTGTATCCAGCAGGACCGCGCGATGCACGGCCGCGATGGCCCGCGCCGGATTCGAGACAAGTTGCGTGACGTCCACACGATGCGGAGAGCCTGCGTCATTTGCCGGCGTCACGAAGCCCGCGAGAGCCGCCAGATTGCGCCCCGGCGGGACCGTGCCCAGGTAACCCGCAACGACATTGCCAATCGTGGAGGACACATCACTGGCAACGCTGTCCGCGTTCGTCAAATCGACTTTGTCGTAATGGCTCGTGGTGCCGGCGAGCGTAAAGTCCACCTGGTCCAGTTCGAGAAGCGGCTGCAGCGCTGCGTTGACCCACTCGAAGCCGGCTCGCAGAGACTTCACGGTGATCGTCCCCGTGCTCACCAGCGCTCCCGCACCCAGCGCACCGGGCGCCGTGGCCACCACAGAAGCCGACGGCAGCACTGACGCCGAACCCGTGCCAGCGATCGGGACGGATGCCAGGACCGCATGCGCTTCAATGCGCGCCGGAGGAGACGCGCCACCGGGCACCACCCGCGCTTGCACCCCAATCAGCAGCGATGTGGTGGAGGACGCAGTCTTCTGCGCCAATGTCACATTCAGTCCTGATCCCGCTGCTGTGCCAAATCCGAGGATCTGTGCAACCCACGGGTCGCTCTCCGTCCCCGTGCCCGTCACCGCAGGAGCCGTTACGCCAAGCAGACCGGCCAGATGTTCGAGCCATTTCATGATCGGCGGAGTCGAGCCTTGCAGCAGCGCGTTCAACCAGCCGTTCAGCGCCGAAGGATCAGTGAGTTGTGTGAATGGGAATGGAGGGATGCCATCGCTGCCGAAGCCGAGCAGTTGCAGCAGATGATTGGCCACGGCCGCGGCCTCGCCTGCCGGTCCGCTCAGGCGGCTCAACTGCTCGCGGATAAAACCAAAGATGAGCTGCGTCGCTTCCGCGCCCAGATTCGAGGGGTCCAGCGGCACATCCTGCGCCCCGCTCGCGTCCAGTTGCAGGCCCTTCAGCATCACCGTCAGGTTCTCCGCCGTGCCGCCAAACGGTGCAAGGCTCGCCGTCACCACCACGGAATCCAGCCCCAGCGGATCGGCCGGATATTGAAAGCCCAGGTGAATGCTCAGCTCCACCTCAAGCGGCCCGTCCTTCGTGCCTGCCACCGCCGTGACGTTGCCGCCGTTAAAGTTCACCAGCGGCAGACGCGCCTGCAAACGCGCCAGCGGCGGTGGCCCATCCGTGCTGCTGAAGTCGCCCGCCACGCCAAACGTGACGCCGCTCGCCGTGTTCACAGTGAGGTAGGCATTCCCGCGCGGCTGCGTACCGAGCAAAGGATGCCAGGTTTCGTCCTTCGGAACACTTGCGGATTGGATCGGAGGCAGCAGGTCATCGAGCACGCGCAGAAAGGCTGCCCGCTGCCTGTCATCGGTAAAAATCGATTCAATCGAGGTAAGAGGGTTCTCAAACCACGACGCCTGCGGGTTGCCGTTGTCGTCCAGCAGGCCGATTGCTTTGCCCAGATCCTCGACCTGGCTGCCGAGCTGACTCGCGCTCATGCCAGGCCTCCAGACGTTGAGGCGCTGGTCAGCATTGCTCCCGCGTTCAATTGCAATTGTCCATTTGCAGCCGAGATGCTGCGCGGTGTCATCTTCCGCTCAGCCGCGTGGTCGTTGGCTAGTCCCAGCAAACTCGACCAGACCGCAGCCTGCAGTTGCCTGCCCCACGCCGACGCAAGCGCTCCGCTCCCTTTGGGCAAATCGTCCGTAGTTGCCACCAGACCGCCCAGCTCACCCGCGCCGCTCACTGCAAAGCTGCACACCAGCGGAGTACGGCCCGTCTGGTCCGTCTCCAGATCCACCGAGACGAGCACCATCCGGTCAAGAATGCGAATTGCAGTCGAGTCGAGATGCACGAGCACCTCGTTGCCGTGATCCACCCACACGACCTTCGCCGGTGCAGCGCTTGCCGCCAGCGGAACGCCATTCGCCGGCGTGCCTGCCAGACGCATGCTCACCTGTGCCGTCAGCTCACTTGCGCCAAGCTGGTCCGGAATCGTGTAGACCGTTGGCGGCGGCTTGGGAGGTCGGTGACCCCCACGCCGGGAAAGCAGCAGCCCGATCAGGATGCCAACCGCCAGCGCCACAAGCACAAGAATGAGGAGAAGGACGATCAAGCCAAACATGCAGTCCCCCACACTTGGCTGTTCTGCATTTCATACAGAAGGGTTTGTCACTTTGCGGCTGGGGCCGCTTGATCATTGACCTGGGGAAAGCACAACAAAGCAAGCAGACCCGGAGAGTACCTCTGATTTATTTTTGAAGTCAACGAAAATCGAGAGATGGCGCATGAAATTCTTCCACTGCATCCGCTGCATCGCTCCCGCACCTGCAAATGAACGTTGAAGACGCCGTGTACAAGGAGGGCATTGAAACAAGGCGGCTCTGCGCGGCTTCCCGCAGTTTTGCATGCAAAGGAGTGCAATTGCTCAAGAGGATAAAAGCTGCACCAAACTGAATTCGTGCAGCATCCGCACTTCAACGCAAGGGGTGCCCCGCAAGCACAGCAAAACCCGCACTCGCACAAATGCAACAAACTCGTTTCATTTGTGCACACAGTCTCTTTCTGTTGCTCCATGGAGCCGGGACAGACGCGATCAGCAATCATTGCGCCATGTACAATGTGGTATCGGTCGTCTTGCCTGTGACCGTGTAGTCCCATCGGAGTATCGCGTCAGAAGTTCATGCGTAGCATCATCTGTGCCCTGTCCCTTGTCTTGTTGGTCGCCACGTCCGCACATGTGCGCCCTGCATTCGCCGATGCAAGTTCTCTCCCAATCGCATCAAGCCCATTCGCTCTGCATTTTCTGGATACCCACACGGGCAGGCGTCTCGACGTCGTGTATCGGAATGGCAAAGGGTACGACCAGGTAGGGCTCACCGAGCTGAACGACTATCTGCGCGACCGCCGCACCGGCCAGATTCACACCTATGACCCGAGGGTCTTCGATCTCCTGCATGATCTGCTCACTTCGCTCGGCCGGCCAAATGGTGAGATCGATGTGATCTGCGGTTATCGCACGCCGTGGACCAATGAAATGCTGCACGCGCACGGGCACCACGTGGCGCTCCACAGCCTCCACATGCAGGCGATGGCGATTGATATCCGGGTCCCCGGGGTCACAACCGCCCAACTCCGAGATGCTGCCCTCGCGCTGCATCGCGGCGGCGTCGGCTATTACCCGGGTGAAGAGTTCGTCCACGTCGACGTGGGCCGTGTCCGGCGCTGGTAACCGGCAGCACAGAGACAGGCTAAGGGTACGGGTAGCCTCTGGCGAGCGCCTCCGTGAGCTTGGCATCCAATCCATAGATGTCCTCGCTGAAGTGAATCTCGCCATTCTCGTGCGCGCCCGCAGTCCCGTAGACAATGAAAACCGGTACAGGTCTGGCCAGGACGACGGTCATGTTGTCCTCTCCGTTTTCCATCGCCTCGTGCACGCGTTCCAGCGTCCATCCCGGATTATGCCGGAGCACCCACGCCGCCAGTTCCGCCGGCTTTTCGACACGAATACATCCGTGGCTGAAGTCGCGGCGTGACCGCGCGAACAATTTTGTCGATGGCGTGTCATGCAGATAAACATTGTTCTCGTTCGGGAACATCAGTTTCACAAGGCCCAGCGCATTCTTGGTTCCAGGAGTCTGCCGGACCGTCAGCCTGCCCGCGCGAAGTTGCGCGAGAACCTCATCCGACACATCGCCTGACGTCACCACCTGCCCATCGTGCGTCGTCACCTCGAAGCTCTTCTCTGCAAGATAGCTGCGATCGCGCTCAATCGCAGGAAGGATCTCGTTGCGCAGAATACTTCGCGGCACATTCCAGTAAGGCCTGAAGATCACGTAGGACATCTCTTCTTCGAAGACGGGCGTCTGGGTCCGCATCGCTTTCCCAACCACGACGCGCATATCGAGATCCACTTTCCAGTTCTCGTCCACCGCGCGCAAGCGGAAATCAGCAATGTTCACAAAAATGGGCGGCGTGGCAAAAGACGCCGGCAACCAGCGCCAGCGCTCCAGCGAGAGTTGCAGCTGGTGCACCCGGTCCTTGAGCGGCACGTTCAGTGCCTGAATGGTGCCCTTCCCGAGGCGGCCATCCTCATCAAGCCCGTGACGCCGCTGGAACCGCTTCACCGCTTCCACTAAGGTCGCATCGTAGATTTGAGTGTTCTCGAACGAAGGAGCGTCCCTGGGCAAATCGCCAACAAGCCGCAGCAGACGGGCAAGGCGCGGCACGCCAGCATAGGTCTTTCCGGGATCGATTGGCTTGGGCGCCAATGGCAGCTTTTCACCATCGTCAAGGCGAGCCAGCTCCATGTAGCGCACGAGCGCCTGCCGTGTTCGATGGTAAGGGGCAAGGGACGGCTCGATGGCCTGAAAGGTTTCCGGCAGGTTTGCCGAATGCAGGATCTGCTCACGCAGGAACACGGCCACATCAAAGCTTTTCTCTGCCACATCCATCCGGTATCCGATGTTCCGTGGATCGACCCGCCCACTCACCAGTGCGGATGCGTAGCGCATGCTGCACACGGTCAGCGCCACATCAAAGCGGGCAACGGTTGCCTCACTCGGTGCGTCTTTGAGCGCCCGGCTGACCTCCTGCCAGCGCGAAGCGTCGTAGTCCTCCGGATCGAGTCCCTTTTCATCGGCATGTTGCAGGAGTTGAATCAGAGAGAGCGCTGTCGGCACTGGCTGTCCGGCGGCAACCCACGTCGGTGCAAAGCCCGTAGGCGCATAGAACTTCACCAGCGAGCGCTGCACGTCCGCCAGATTCGGCCAGCGCATGCCATCCAGACGTCCGGCTGTCACGATGTTCTGGATACTCGATGATTGTCCAAGGCAAGGCAGCGCAATGCCAGCGGCCAGAATGATTCCCCATGGAAGACGCCGTCGATAAGCATCGAGACGCACCTATCCACGCTCCTCCGGTGGCTGCGGTCATCGCGGCCGGCACCGGCCTCACTTTTATGAGACGAACTACATCGATAAACGACAGTGACCGGGCGCACGATGCTTTGTACACCCCGCCATGCCGCACGCAGCAGCGCTCATCGGCGCGGATCCATCGCGCAATGCCGGACCATTAAAATCAATCCATAGCCATACAGCGCGGATGCGTTCCTCCATCCGGGTCGGTCCGCTTCTGCTCGCGACTCATCGGGCATCCCCCGTGTTCGCGCCTTTTACCGCCGTCGCAGGCATGTGGCTCAAGGACATGTTGAGAGGCAGATGCAGAGACACAGAGCGCAGGTTTCGGATCTGGAGGCGATTGGGTTTGCTCTGGCGGGCTTCACCTTCTGGGTGCTGGCAGATAGCTCCATCAAGCTTGTAGGGCAGTCTGGCCTGCCGGCCTATGAAATGGTCGCCTTTCTCGGCTTGTTCATGGCCATCTTTCTCACCCTCTATGCCATCGGTCGGCGTCAGATACAGGCGCTGCGGCCGCACCGCCTCGGCCGGCAGGTGGCGCGCGCCTGCCTCGATATGGCGAACAACGTCTGCGTCGTCATCGCGCTGCGCCATTTGACGCTCACGCTCTTCTACATCCTCGTCTTCATGGCTCCGATGGTCATCGCGCTCCTGTCGGCCGTGTTTCTCCGCGAGGGCCTGCCGTGGAAGAAAGCCGCGGCCATCGGCGCCGGATTTGCCGGTGTGATCATTGCCGTTCACCCCTGGAGCGGCGCCCATGAGGGCGATTGGATCGGCATGGGCGCGTGCATGGTATGCGTCGCATGCTTCTCCGTGAACATGGTGTGGTCGCGCGTCTTGACTCGCACGGAGCCGCCCGAGAGCCTTGCGCTGTTCTCCGGCCTGGTCACGGCCGCCGCGGGATTCGCACTGATGATGCTCGTCCATGCCCAGCCGCTCACCGTGCGGCTCACCGGGGGCCTGTTTGCCATGGGCTTGTTCTGCGCGCTGGGAACGCTCTGCTTCTACATCGCGGTCAAGCACACGTCCGCGGCCAATGTGTCCCAGTACCACTACACGCAGTTGGTCACCGGAACACTCGTCTCCTATCTCGTGTGGCATGACAAGCCGGGATTCTATGTACTCGCCGGCGGTGCGCTCATCCTTGGCTCAGGCCTTTACATCGCACTCGCAGCGCGCGAGGTGGCGCCACTCACAGAAGGCGCCTGAACCTCCTTCCTGGAGGCATACTAAAGCAGTCAGTCCCCGAATCTCCCGGTGGTTCTGGCCGGCCTTCGCGAGTCCAATGGCATCCACCCGACCTGCGCGAGCGACTTGAGATGCGGGGACGAAAATAGCAGCTCGCTGGGGCAGGCACTCGCCTGCGCAGCCTGGGATGGTTTCCGTATGCGGTCGAACTTCACCCTGCTCGGGCCCGTGCACATTGCCATCCTCAGCGCCATTCCCGCCTGTGCCGCAAGCCTCGCCTGGCTCGCACGTCAATTCCCTCCAGCAGAGCGATGGATTCGACTTGCTCTCGCTGTCTTCCTCCTCCTGAACGCATGCCTCTGGTACGGATACCTGGCCTGGAGGCACTGGCTCTCCTTTCCCGGCACGCTTCCTCTGGACCTGTGTGACGCAACCCTCTGCCTCACGATTGTTGCTCTGTTTACGCGCAGCTCCGCTGTGTTTGATCTCGCCTACTACGGAGCCCTCGCGGGCACTTCGATGGCCCTGCTGACGCCAGACCTGTGGGAGCCGTTTCCATCGTTTTCCACCGTCGACTTCTTTGTCACGCATGGGATGGTGCAGGTCGCCGTGCTCTATCTCATAGGTGCACGCCAGGCTCGCCCTCGCCCGGGATCCGTTTGGAGAGCCATGCTGGCCCTCAATGTCTTCGCAGTCGCCGTGGGCGCGTTTGATTGGATCTTTGCAACGAACTATATGTACCTCCGCGCCAAGCCCGGCAATCCATCGCTTCTGGATTTCCTTGGGCCCTGGCCCTGGTACATCCTGTCCAGCGAGGGCATCGCACTCGCGTTGTTCATCCTGCTCTATCTGCCATTCAGCACAAAGCGGCCTCGTCGCAGACCTCCCGGCAGCTCGTCAAATAGCCGCGCGTCCCTATCGGGCCTTTAACGAGTCAGCCAGAACGATCAGGTTGTGCGGCACCACTCGGATCATCCCTCCCTGTGGACTGTCGATGTCCGCAATGAGCAGAAAGGAAACAGCAATTGCGAGCGGAACAATGGCAAAGACAAAGACACGGACCTTGTTCGCCCCGAACCCGATCAGAAAATTGCTGAAGACTGCGATTATTGCCATCAGGGCCCAGGCCGGAGGCGGAATCCGATTCCAGCGCGCTGCCTGCGTATAGCCCTGGCGATTGATGACATCGTTCATGCCCGTCATCACGGGTACCATGACCGGACTCGGATTCGTAGCCGCCGCATTCTTGACATCCAGCCACATCTCATCCTGCAGCCTGGCTGTCTTGAGGGCGAGTTCTGCCGTGTCTTGAGAGACGTGCATCTCATATTTCGCGATCCGCAGATCGAGGTACTTC
>JBAUTX010000280.1:0-3097 GCA_049582405.1 Occallatibacter sp.
GCCGTGTCATCTGGCCCATGGCAATTGTGCCTGTTGCGATCCACGCAGCGGTCAGGCAGGCCCCGCAGAGGACTTTTGGTAGGGGGATCATTCGCACGCTCCTGTGAAGATGCAGGGAAGCATATCATCCCATTTCTCTTGCGAACAGAACGAACTGTGGCCTTGCGCAATGGCCCATCTCCGCGGGAAGCTGAATTGCATGCCGGAGTTGCCTGATATTTCCGCTTATATTTCGGCGCTGGAGGCGCGCGTGCTGGGGCAGGTGCTCGAGCATGTGCGGCTGGGGAGCGTGTTTCTGCTGCGGACGGTGGAGCCTCCGGTGAGCGCGGCGGAGGGCAGGACCCTGGTGGCGCTGCGGCGGGTGGGCAAGCGAATTGCGATTGGGGTGGAGGGCGAACTTCCACCCCAACGACCAGGACCTGTCGTCGGGGACCCCGGGATGATCTGGCTGGTGCTGCACCTGATGATTGCGGGGCGGCTGCACTGGAAGGATGCGGGCGCGAAGGCACCGGGGCGGAGTGCGCTGGCGGCGTTTGAGTTTGCGAGCGGAATGCTGGTGCTGACGGAGGCGGGATCGAAGCATCGGGCGAGCCTGCATGTGGTGCGGGGCGAGGATGAGCTGGCGGCGATGGACCCCGGCGGAATTGAGATCTTTTCCTTGGATTTGGAAAGCTTCCGAAAAGCTCTCAGCATTGAGAATCACACGCTGAAGCGGGCGCTGACGGACCCGCGCACGGTGAGCGGCGTGGGGAATGCGTATTCGGATGAGATTTTGCATGCGGCACGGCTGTCTCCGCTGGCGCAGACGCAGAAGCTGAAGGATGAGGAGTGGGAGCGGCTGTTTGCGGCGGCGCGGGAGGTGTTAGGCGGGTGGGTGGCTCGGCTGCAGTCCGAGGCCAGGGAAAAATTTCCGGAGGGGGTGACGGCGTTCCGGCCGGAGTTTGCGGTGCACGGGAAGTTTGGGCGGCCGTGCCCGCGGTGCGGCGAGGCGGTGCAGCGGATTCGCTATGCCGACAACGAGACGAACTACTGCGCGAAGTGCCAGACGGGCGGCAAAGTGCTGGCGGACAGGGGGTTGTCGCGGCTGCTGGGAGCGGACTGGCCGCGGACGCTGGAGGAGCTGGAGGCGCTGAAACGAAAGTGACCTGCGCTTTGCGAGCCGGATGCATCCTGAGGGGTACCGAAAGAGTCAAATAAGGTGTGAAAGTTTGATGGGGTGGGATTGACGGCGCAGCCGGTCGGCGCTACTCTCTCCCCAGATAAAGGATTTGGTCGCCCTCTCCAATCCGAATCTGTCCGGCATATACGGACCCAGGAGCCGCGGGGCTGCTTGTGGTTTTGAGACGCCGCTGCCGGCCGGACGAAATGCCTGCTCTTCCCGTTCCGCATCCACAACCAATCAACCGGCACAGTGTTCTGCCCTAGTGGCAGCGATGGAGGCACTCTGAAAACAACTCTGGAGATTACGCCGAACCTTGAGCCCCTGTTTGGGACCCGCGATGAGAACGTCAGGCTGATGGAAGAAGCGCTTGGAGTGCGGATCGATCTGCGCTCGGACGCGGTGCACGTGGAAGGGGCGGATGAATCCGTCGCGCGCGTGCAACGAATTTTCCAGGATTTTGAGGCGCTGCGGCGGCAGGGCGTGCATCCGCACAACGGCGAGCTGAACGGGATGCTGCGGCTGGTGGTGGCGGACCCGGCGACGACGCTGCGCGCGGTGGCGGATGCGGGGAAGCAGCGGTCGGCGGGCGTGAAGCGGACGGTGCAGCCGCGGAGCGTGAATCAGCGGAAGTATATTGAGGCGATCGAGAAGAACGACATGGTCTTTGGCGTGGGACCGGCGGGCACGGGCAAGACGTACCTGGCGGTGGCGATGGCCGTGGCGGCGATGAACGCGAAGAAGATCAGCCGGATTGTGCTGGTAAGGCCAGCGGTGGAGGCGGGCGAGCGGCTGGGCTTTTTGCCGGGGACGCTGCAGGAAAAGGTGGACCCGTATCTGCGGCCGCTGTATGACGCGCTGTTTGACCTGCTGGAGCCGGAGCGCGTGGAGAAGATGCTCGAAAAGAACGTGATTGAAGTGGCGCCGCTGGCGTTTATGCGCGGTCGCACGCTGAACGATGCGTTCATCATTATGGACGAGGCGCAGAACACGACAGTTGAGCAGATGAAGATGTTTCTGACGCGCATGGGGTACAACTCGAAGGCCGTGATTACGGGCGACATTACACAGATTGACCTGCCGAATCCGCGGAAGTCGGGGCTGGTGGACGCGATCAATATTCTGGATGGCGTGGAAGGGATCGAGTTCTGCCACTTTGAGGATGCGGACGTGGTGCGTCATGCGCTGGTGCAGCGGATTGTGCGGGCGTATGAGAGCACGAAGCCGCAGCAGCAGGAGCTGCCGCTGGAGATGGGCGAAAGCCTGCCGGTGGAGCAAGCGACGCGCGAGACGCGCGTGCAGGCCGCGGTGCAGGCGCCGGCTAAACCGCAGTAAATCTGCAGTTCACGTAGAATAGAAGTGAAGCGGGGCCGCGCAGGGAGCGGCCCGCGCGCACGATGATCCTTCTCGACCCAGACCTGGAGCCCGACGCCGTACCGCAGACGAAGCGGACGCGGCAGGCAGGCGCACGGGAAACCCGGACAAGCGAACGGAATGACCGGCTGCCGACGGCGCGGACGCTGGAGCGCTTTTTGCGCACGGCGCAGGCGACGGTGCGGCTGCGCGGCGCGGTGACGGCGCTGCTGACGACGGATCGCGGAATCCGGCGGCTGAACCGGGAGTTTCGCGGGAAGGACAAGGCGACGGATGTGCTGTCGTTTCCTGCTGCGGAGATGGCCGGGGACGAGGCGGGCGATCTGGCGATCAGCGTGGAAACTGCGCGGAAGCAGGCTTTCGAGCAGGGACATGCGCTTGGGACGGAGCTGAAGGTTCTGATGCTTCACGGGCTGCTGCACCTGGCGGGCTATGACCACGAGACGGACGAGGGGCAGATGGCGAGGCGCGAGCGTGCGCTGCGCGCGAAGCTGCGGCTGCCTCTGGGCTTGATTGAGCGCGTGGAAAGCAGAGAGGCAAAGCCGGCGAAGAAGACGAGGCAAC
>JBAUTX010000281.1:0-3530 GCA_049582405.1 Occallatibacter sp.
CTGCAGACATCAACCTTATGTTCGCTTCCATAAAGAATAGAAGTAGAACGAAAGCGACGACCGTGAAAGCTTCGGCAGCTAACAGAACCCAATCGTGGACTCTGTCCCACCGGTTGACTTTCTTCTCTACCGTCTCTAGTAGGCCGTCCTCAAGCCGGGGCGCAGTGCTGGCAACCTCTGGGCCCGCGATCGCCTGGACGATACCCACGCCAAGACCAACGCGTTGCATAAGTATTCTTCCGTGACTTGCTGCACCTGAGCCCACTGACGTGGACAGATTGATCCGCTGCGCCACGATGCAAAGTATCATTGCGGAAATCAGGAGCGACCAAGCCCAGAAGAGTTGCGGAGCCTGCGACAGGCCATGACCGTGAACCAATTTGGCACCGAACGCACTAAGCGCTGTAAATGTGAGAGTGATCGTTGCGCCATCCAAGAAGAGTAGCCTGCCTGCATAGGTAATTTGGCGTTCATACATGCGTTCCCGCAAGTTGCTCAGACTCTGTTGGTCGGCGATGACCTGATCGAGAAGTGCCCGAAGCATACCCGCCTTTGGGTCTCTTTCGTCAGGTGGCTGATCGATTCCGTCGCTCATCGTCTTCTCCGTCCGCAGGGACTCTTGCACTCAGCTAATTAGTGTCGCTTCAAATCACAAGTGTCCAGTCACTCCGCGGGTACGGCACCCTTGGCCAGCATGGCTTTGATGCCGCGGAGGGCTTGTCTTGTTCTTTCTTCATTTTCGATGAGGGAGAAGCGGACGTGACCGTCGCCGTAGTCGCCGAAGCCTATGCCGGGGCTTACGGCTACCTTTGCCTCTGTGAGTAACAGCTTGCTGAATTCGAGGGAGCCGAGGCTCCGGTATTGCTCGGGGATCTGGGCCCAGACGAACATGGTCGCCTTCGGCGAGGCTACGGGCCAGCCGAGTTTGTTGAGGCCTTCGACGAGGACGTCGCGGCGCTTGCGGTAGGTCTCGCAGATTTCGGTGACGCACTCCTGCGGCCCTTCCAACGCGAGGATGGACGCGACCTGGATGGGCGTGAAGGTGCCGTAGTCGAAGTAGCTTTTGAGGCGGGCGAGGGCGTTGACGAGGACGGGGTTGCCGACCATGAAGCCGACGCGCCAGCCGGGCATGTTGTAGCTCTTGGAGAGGGTGAAGAACTCGACGGCGACGTCTTTGGCGCCGGGGACCTGGAGGACGCTGGGGGGCTTGTATCCGTCGAAGGCGATGTCGGCGTAGGCGAGGTCGTGGATGAGATGGAAGCCGTATTCGCGGGCGAGCTCGACGAGGCGCGCGAGGAAGGGCAGCTCGACGCACTCGGTGGTGGGGTTGGACGGGAAGTTGACGATGAGGGCCTTGGGGCGCGGGGTCATGCGCGGAATGAGCTCTTCAAGCTGGGCGAGAAATTTTTCCTGGTCATGGACGGGGACACTGACGACATGCGCGCCGGCGATGACGGGGCCGTAGATGTGGATGGGGTAGCTGGGATTGGGGACGAGGACGGTGTCGCGCGAGTCGAGGATGGCGAGGCAGAGGTGGGCGATGCCTTCCTTGGAGCCGATGGTGACGATGGCCTCGGTGTCAGGGTTGAGATCGACGTCGTAGCGGGACTTGTACCAGTTGCAGATGGCCTTGCGGAGGCGGGGGATGCCTTTGGAGACGGAGTAGCGATGGGTGACGGGCTTCTGCGCGGCCTCGATCATCTTGTCGACGATGTGCTTGGGCGTGGCGCCGTCGGGGTTGCCCATGCCGAAGTCGATGATGTCTTCTCCGCGGCGGCGCGCGGCGACCTTCATCTCGCCGGTGATGTTGAAGACGTAGGGCGGGAGGCGCTGAATGCGGCTGAACTCTTCCATGATGACTCCATTATGAACTGCGGGCCGAGGGCGGGCGGCGGTGGGTGGTGAGGAAACAGGCGTGGATGGACCTGATTCACAACGGGATGCTGGATTGGGATGAGAGGAGCAGTGTCTTCAGGCGGCCGGAGCCGCAGCACGGGCCGCGCACGCGGCGGGAGCCGGCGCGAAGGCGAGAGCGCGAAGTTGGGCCGTGGACTGCATGAGGGAATTATAGCGGGTTGGGGCCTTGGTGGGTTGGCCGTGGGTGATGCGGCCGGTGAGCAGGCGGCGGTTTCCTTTAGACTTGCGTGCATGAGCAGGATGCGCGTGGTGGGAGTGATTCCGGCGCGGCTGGCGTCGACGCGGATGAGCCGGAAGGTGCTGCGGGAGATTGCAGGGCGGCCGATGGTGGAGTGGGTGTGGCGCGCGGCGGCGGCGAGCGGCCAAATGGACGCGGTGGTGGTGGCGACGGATGCGGAGGAAGTGGCGGCGGTGTGCCGCGGGCGGGGGATTCCGGTGGAGATGACGCGGGCGGAGTGCGCGAGCGGGACGGATCGTGTGCGGGAGGTGGCGGCGCGGCTGGAGGCGGATGTGTATGTGAACATCCAGGGCGATGAGCCGACGCTGACGGGGGAGTTTTTCAAGCCGCTGCTGGCGCTGATGGAGCGGCCGGAGGTGGATGTGGCGACGCTGGCGGTGCCGTGCCCGGCGGAGGAGATTGGGAATCCGAATGCGGTGAAGGTGGTGACGGCGCTGGATGGGCGGGCGTTGTACTTCTCGCGGGCGACGATTCCGTTTGACCGCGATGGGACGGGGTTTGCGGGGTATCGCAAGCATCTGGGGATTTATGCCTACCGGCGGGCGGCGCTGGAGCGGTTTGCGGCGCTGGCGCCTTCTCGGCTGGAGAAGCTGGAGAAGCTGGAACAACTGCGGCTGCTGGAGAATGGGATGACGCTGTATGTGGCGGCGGCTCCGGCGGACACGATTGGCGTGGATACGGAAGAGGACCTGGCGCGGGCGGAGGCGGTGCTGAAAAAGCGAGCTTCTAGCTTCTAGCCTCTAGCTTTTAGCTTGGTTCAGTCTGGTTTGTAGAGCTTGCCTGAGAATTCTCCCATGGTTGCAGTCCGAATACTTCCTTCGCGGCCGTGCACCTCGGCGGATCAGGACGAGGGGCGAACGAGTCCTTTTGTTGCATGATGAAGAATTGAATTGCGCGCAAGAATCGGAGTGCGCGGCGATGCGCACCTGGGCGACGATGGCTTGCATGAGTGCGCATGTGGCAGTGGTGATGAGGGACGTTCAGAGAGTGGCGATTGATCCCGAAGCGGCGTGGCAGCAGATTGTGCAGCGCGATGCGGCGGCGGGGTTTTTCTACGGCGTGACGACGACGGGGGTGTTTTGCCGGCCGGGGTGCGGGAGCAAGAGGCCGCTGCGGCGGAATGTGCGGTTTTTCCGGACGGCGGCGGAGGCGCATGCGGCGGGGTTCAGGCCATGCATGCGCTGTAAGCCCGCTGCGTGGGGCAGACCTTTGGACCTGGTTCGTGGCTATCTTGAGGCTCACGGGGATCGACGGGTTTCATTGGATGAGCTGGGGCGCGTGGCGGGGCTGAGCCCGTTTACGGTGCAGCGAATGTTCAAGCAGGCGATGGGCGTGAGTCCGCTGCAGTATCAACGGGCGCTGCGCGTGGGCGGGC
>JBAUTX010000282.1:0-13322 GCA_049582405.1 Occallatibacter sp.
GCTACCCACCGCTTCAAGCTGCAGGTGGCGGAGGGCGAGTCGGTTCCCGGCGCGATTCTCGAGATCGGCAACACGAACAGCCGGTACCGCTTCCCTGTGGGTGCACGGAAATTTGTAGCTGCATGGAATGCGGGCGCGCCTGCGCATCACTGCGCCGTCGGCGTAGGCCATCTTGCATCGACGCTTGAAAAGTGCGCGGCACTGATGGGACTTGGCTTCCAACAGATCTGCTGAGGCAGCTCAGGGCTTTGCGTTTGCGTCGAGTTGCTGCGGCGTCACCTCATCGCCCTGGTCGGGCCGGCGCAGAGTGACGGGCGTGGAACTGTGCAGCTTTCTAAAGTTTGCGAGCGCCTGGGCCTGACCATCCTTGTTGCCGATCGCGCGCTGGGCCTGCGCGAGGCGGTACCACGCGACTTCGTCATCCGGCCTGATCTTTGTCGCGCGATCGAGAAGACTCACGGCTTCCTGAGGCTTCTGCTCGTCGAGAGCGATGCCGCTCAACCCTACGAGGGCTGCTTCAAAATCCGGATAGCGCTTGAGAAGCTCTTCGTACTGCGCGCGGGCCTCGGACCGATTTCCCAGTGCGACATCCAGATTTGCCAGCTCGTAGCGCGCATTCCCGCTGTCTGGGTCAATGGTGAGCTCTGCACGGAACTCCCGCATCGCGGCATCGCGGTCTTCGGGTTTCTGGGACGTGTTGAACTGGGCGAGATAGACGCGGCCGAGCCTGTAGTGAACTCCGGGTCTGTGCGGATCGATGGCGAGGACGTGCCTGTAGGCATCGATTGCGGCGCCGTAGTTCTTCTGGCTCTCGTTGGCCTCGCCCTGCGCCTGCAGCATCCAGATGGAGCCAGCGGCCTTGTCGTGCAGTCTCTCCATTGTGATGTATGCGTAGCTTCCGTAGGTTCGCCCGGTGTGGTAGAGGATTTCGGGGTCATCGGGGTAGAGACGGTTCAGCGCCAGTGCGGTCTCGACTGCATCCGCATCTCGGCCAATCCCGCTGTAAGCCCGCAGCAATTGCAGTCCGCACATGCGGCGGACCTCGCCGTTTGCAGGTTGCTTGAACCCTTTTTCCAAGTAGGGGATCGCTTCGCTGTAACGGCTGAGCTCGGAAAGCGAGAGGCCGAGAAGGCTGTCCAGGCGGGGCAAACCTGGCTTGAGTTTCTGCGCGGTGCGCACCTCGCGAACCGCAGACTCGTAGGCACGCTGCTTGAAGTAGATTGCAGCTAACGTGGCATGGATCTCCGCGATGCCGGGGTCGAGCTTCACCGCATTTTCAAAATCATTTTGAGCCTCAGCGTAATCACCCCGGGCCAGCGCCTGCTGCCCGGCCGCAGCGTAGGCTGCTATCTGACTGTCATGGTCTTCCTGACTCATCAAGGTCGCAGATGGGATGAAGCACAGCGCGACGAGAGTCATCGAAGCAAATTTTATGCACTGCATGGCACGAGTGTATCTCTCCGGATAGAAAATCCGCCACGCCCTGGAGGACGTGGCGGATCGGTTGCAGTCAAGGGTGAGAAGCTTCAGAACGTCAGCTTCCCGCTGATTTGAATGATACGAGAGGGAGAAGCGCTGGTAATCTGTCCTGCCGTAGCGCTTGTGATCGAGTTGCTGATAGCGGAGCCGCCTCCGGATCCGCTGCCGATGAGGGCACCTGTACCGATTGCATACTGGTGGTGGTTGAAGGCATTGAAGAAGTCGCCGTTCAGCTCGAAGTGAACATTCTCCGCGATCTGGAAGCTCTTTCCGATGCCCATATCCCAGTTGTTGATGCCTGGCTGACGGAGCCAGTTGCGTGTGGTGTTTCCGTATGTGCCCAGAGCCGGCTGCGTGAAGCAGGAGAAGTTAAGCCGTTGCAGTTTCTGGGTCAGGTTCTTGTGGACGTCGCATCCCTGCACCATGTTTGCACGCTGGAAGAAGGTCCCCAGCGCTCCGCCCACATCGGTTGCTGTAATGCTGAGCGGGAATCCGCTCTGGAACGTGGCGATTCCGGTTGTCTGCCATCCACCGATCAGCAGATCGGTGGCACGGTTGATGCCGGAAGCGAACTTCTTGCCCCGGCCGACGGGGAGCTGGTAGACGTAGGTGGAAACGAACCGCTGGTCGACATTAAAGTCGGATGGTCCGTAGTCCAGCTGGGGATTGTGATTGTCCATGAATCCCTGGAAACCAGCGCCGGTGGCGCCCACGCCGGCGGCTGCCGACTTGTCGTCCTTGCTGTTGGCCCAGGTATAGACGGCGGTTAATGCCAGGTCGGTGGCACGATGCTCCAGCTTGAAGTTCAGCCCGTTGTAGTGCGCGTAACCGTGCCAGTCGCTGTTGATGTAAATGTTGGTGAAGTTGGGATAAGGCCGCCGGCTGGCGTTGCTGCATGGGGCCGCTCCAAGGTTGACATAGACTCCGTTCACTTGCTGCTGACAGAATGCAAGGTCTGCCTGCGGAATGGAGAACGGCTGGGCAATCTGACGCCGATCAAGGAGATGAACTGAGTGAGTTCCTATGTAGTTCACATCGAGCGTCGTGTTTCTCGCCACTTCTCGCTGCACACCTGCGGTCCAGGACTGGACGTAGGGGTTCAGCGGGTTGTCTGACATGATCACAGCAAGGAAGGTGAGCGTCTGTACCGGGAACGGCCCGAGGTTGGCGTAGACGGGGAACAGGTTGTTGGTCGACTTTGGCAGCGTTGGATCCGTTGCCGGGGCAAGGGCGTTGCGGATGCTGTACGGGTAGATATCCGCGGAGTTGTCGATCTCACGACCTTCCGCCGAGTCAAAGAAGATTCCATAGCCTCCGCGAACGACAGTCTTGGGTGTGAGACGGTAATTCAATCCGAACCGCGGCGCGAATGGCGTCTTCGGGCCCGGATGCGGGACTGAACCGCAGTAACGGAGGATGGACCCGCCATTGTAGCCAGCGCCGGGCGCCACACCGTTTGTCGTCAGCTGTGGATCTGCATAGCAGAGGCCGCCCTGACTGTTTTTGTCGTCGAGCCAGAACAGGTGGTTCGATGCCTCGTAGGGCGTCGCACGGTAGTCCCAACGGAGTCCGATGTTCACGGTCAGCTTCTGGGTGACCTTCCAGTCATCCATGGCATAGGGTGCGAAGTAGCTGAAGACGTGGTCCTGGGGGTTGCCGGCCGTGTTGGTCGGGCTCAACGGGCCGGGCACGAATCCGCCCACTCCGCCGTAGTATCCGAGGAACATATCGGCGACGGCGTTGCCGGTTCCGCAGAGACCGCTTGCATTGGTGCAGCCTCCGCTGTTGATGGTTGCCTGGTTGGCGGAGAAGGTCCAGTCGCCGTAGAAGTCGTCATCGAGGTTACGGATTAACCGCCAACGCCGATAGTCGACACCGAATCCAAGGGTGTGCTTGCCGTGAACCGTGGAGAAGGAGTCAGCATACTCCCATGTGGGGCCTTCAGAGCCAGTGTAGGCGTTGACCGAGCCGCCGCCGCTTCCATACGAGGTGAGTGAGACGTTGGGCCAGGTTTGCTGCAGAGCCGAGAAATGCGTAAAGGTGCCGGTAAGTCCCAACTGTGTTACGGCATCCTGCGAAATCTGCGGGCCGCCCTGGGGGGCATTGGCTGTGAGGTGGCCGAAGCGGAAGTTGTTCACATTCGCGCCGCCGAAGCTGATGGTATGCGATACCTCCCAGGCGGTCTGGTTCTGGAGATAGATCTCGTAGCCGTGAACGAGATCCTGCGAGTTATAGAAGCCCTGGTTGGTGAAGTTGGCATCCGTGTACCGGAAGAACACAGATCCGGCTCTCCCAAGGTTCTGGTCGCCGCGATAAGTCTGCTGGTTCTGGTGGAGCGGGAAGGCAACGTTCTTGATCAAGTTGACGACACCTTCAGGTTGGTTTGCGCTGGTTGGGGTTGGCCAGAAAGTATTCTTGACCGCGACGGCGCCGACGTTTCCGGTCATCGCCGCAGTTGAAACCTTGTTGCCGGCGAAGGGCTGACCTGTGCTGGGATCGACGGGCATGCAGTTGCCGCCGTGATTCAGCAGGTTTGTACAATCCGCGGTGCCATAGGCAGGCAGCGGTCCACCGGGCAGACCGGAACCTGCAGGCGCTGCATACGTTTCCGCCGAGAAATCACCCTGCAGAACTGCGGGGTTGGGCACCGTGGTCAGCTGCCGGCTTCCGTTGGTGATGCGCCATCCTTCATAGTTGGCCAAGAAGAAGCTCTTGTTGCGGCCATCGTAGACCTTGGGAATGTAGACCGGGCCGCCCATGACGAACCCGAACTGGTTCTGACGCAGAACAGGATTCGCTGTTGCCTTGCCCGCAATATAGTCATTCGCATTCGGGAAGGGCTTTGCGTCAAATGCGTCATTGCGATCAAACCAGAAGACCGACCCGTGCGGGGTGTTGGTGCCAGCCTTACTCACGATGTTGATTTGCGTGGCGCTGAATCCCTGATCCGCCGAGTACGTACCACTTGAGACTTTGAACTCCTGAATGGCGTCCTGCGACAGGATGACCGCAGGGGTGACGAGGGCTGCGTCGGTGTTGACCAGACCATCGAGCGTGTAGTTGTTTCCTTCGGGGCGGCCACCGTTCACGCTGATGGCGTTTCCTTCGCCCTGGCGCATGGTGCCCTGCTCACCACCCACTGTCACGGCGCCTGCTCCCACGAGGAGAAGCTGCATGAAGTTGCGCCCGTTGAGCGGCAGATTTTCGACCTGCTGCTGGCTGACCAGATTCGCCAGCTCCGTGGTGTCGGTATCCAGCGAAACCGCCTGCGCAGATACGGAAACGGTCTCTGAGGTAGACCCAATCTTGAGAGCCAGGTCAACACGAGCCCTCTGACTGACCGTCAATGTGAATGGCGTGGATAGGCTTCTTTGGAATCCCTTTGCCTCGGCGGTGACGGTGTAGCTGCCGGGATTGAGGTTCGGTGCGAAGTAGTCTCCGGCTGAGCTGGTGGTCGCGACGAACTTTACGTTTGTTCCCGTGTTGGTCACTGTGACCTTGGCATTGGGTACGATCGCGCCCGTGCTATCGGTCACCGTGCCAAGGATGGTTCCTGTCGCGCTTGCTTGTCCAAACATGCTGCTTGCAGTAGCCAGCAGTATCATCAATGCAAAACCGAGACGAAGTATTCGCATCGGTGGCCTCCTTTGGTCTTTCTATTCCTGTGCGCCTTGGACTGCATTGGAACCGAGCCTCCTGTTACAGGGAGCGTAACCGCGATGAGGTACACGCACGGTTACCAAAATGAGACTTGTTCCAATGTCGCCAAACATTACGCATCGTTAATAACGGGTGTCAAGAGAAAATTTAATTCTCATTTGAAATTTTTGGCTCGGCAGCGGGACTTGCAGGGGACAGCACATTGCAGGGGGCGCGGACCGCATAAACACATGGATTTGACCGCATCGGTAGGCCAATGGCGGGGGCTGTTCAGGCGCAATCAGATGGAGTCCCAGCTGGCTGGCGTAAGCCGGAGAGGCAGTCGAGCCTGCGAATTTCGCCCTCTTTATGCACAGGGAGCGGAGGGCCCAGTCACGCAGCAGCCGCTTGCGCATTGGGGCTACTGATCCCGCAAAGAACGAGCAAATTCTAATAGAAAATAATTTCTATTCCGAATCATACTTGCGACGTGTTAATGTTTTTCCGCTCTGCAATCCCCACCCAACAGGGTCTTGAGCGCCTCAGCCACAGGCGGCTGAAATCTACTTGTGAAGCATGAAGGCTCTGACTAACAGGAGAATCCCATGAACAAAGCGGCTGCAAAGTGTGCATGCACGACACTGGCAATCCTTCTCAGCAGTCTGCCGTTGATTGGCCAGACCAAACCGGACGCGCTCAAGAGCGGCTTTCAGACCCCGCCATCCAGCGCCAGACCGCGGGTCTGGTGGCACTGGATGAACGGCAACATTACGGAAGAAGGGATCAAGCTCGACCTGGATTGGATGCACCGGGTCGGTCTTGGCGGCTTTCAGAACTTCGACGCGGCCCTGTCCACGCCCCAGGTGGTGAAGCAGCGGCTGGCCTACATGACACCCGCGTGGAAGGATGCCTTCAAGTACGCCATCAAGACGGGCAATGAACTGGGCATGGAAGAGGCCATCGCGGGCTCCCCTGGCTGGAGCGAGTCAGGTGGCCCATGGGTTCCGCCATCGCAAGGCATGAAGAAGTATGTCTGGAGCGAAACGCTGGTGGAAGGCGGCAAGCCATTCAGCGGGACGCTGGCGCATCCGCCCACGACCACGGGCGCCTTCCAGAATATCGGCATTCGAGAAGCGCTTGGGGTGTCTCCGGGAGCCAAAGAACCGCCTCATTTCTATGCCGACTCGGTCGTTGTTGCCTATCGCCGCCCCACGGATGACGTGTCGATTGCGGATCTGCATCCGAAGATTACTGTCAGCGGGGGCGATCTTGATGCGGCCATGTTGACGGACGGTGACCTGGAGAAGTCCACCGGACTTGCTATTCCCGCCGCGGGCGAGAAGGCATGGATCCAGTATGAGTTTGACCGGCCGACGACGATTCGCGCACTCACCCTGGCTTCGAAGAATCCGGATCGCATCGCTGCCATGGTCTACGGGATTGCCGCGCCAGAGAAGGCCCTGGAAGCGAGTGATGACGGCCAGAACTTCCACGTGGTGGCGACCATGCCGCAGGGCGGCGCGCCTGAGCATACGTTGTCGTTTCCTGCCGTCACAGCGAAGTATTTCCGCGTGACGTTCAAGCGTGTTCCACCTCCTCCGCCACCGGCCTGGGCAAAGGGCCTCGATCCGAAGTCGTTCGGCCTCCGGGCGGGACCCACCCCCACCGCGTATCAGATCTCTGAACTCGTCCTGCATGCCGGCGCGCGTGTGAACGAGTTTGAAGAGAAGGCAGCGTTCACGCCGGAACCCGATCTCTACAGCCTTGCGACGCCTCATGTGGATCTCAGAGAGGCAATCCAATCGAGTGATGTGATTGATCTGACCTCGAAGATGCATCCTGACGGCACACTGGACTGGACGCCGCCAGCGGGCCAGTGGGTGGTTCTTCGTATTGGCTACTCGCTGCTTGGCATTACGAATCACCCGGCGACTGCGGAAGCGACCGGGCTGGAAGTCGACAAGCTGGACCGCCGGTATGTGAAGCAGTACATGGAGACCTACCTCGACAGCTACAAGCAGACGGTGGGTCCGGACCTGATCGGCAAGAACGGCATTCACTACGTTATCAATGACAGCTGGGAGGCGGGCTCGCAGAACTGGACCGACAACATGATCGAGCAGTTCAAGAAGCGCCGCGGCTATGATCCGCTTCCATGGATGCCCGTCCTGACGGGCCAGGTGGTGCAGAGCGCCGAGGCCAGCGACCGCTTCCTGTGGGATCTGCGCAAGACGATTGGCGACCTCATTGCCGATGAGCATTACGGCCAGCTGGAAGAGACTCTGCACGAGTGGGGCATGGAGCACTATGGCGAGTCGCACGAGAGCGGACGGGCGTTTGTGGCCGACGGCATGGAAGTGAAGAAGTTCAACGAAGTGCCGATGGGCGCCATGTGGACGCAGACGCCCGGCGTGAACAACGAACAGTATGGCTACAACGCGGATGACCGCGAGTCAGCCTCCGTCGCGCACATCTACGGGCAGAACCTCGCCGCGGCTGAATCGATGACCGCGGCTGCGGCGCCATGGGGATGGTCTCCTGCGACACTGAAGCCGACCGCCGATCAGGAATTTCTGAATGGCATCAACCGCATTGTGGTTCATGAGTCGGCGCATCAGCCGCTTGTGGATAAGAAGCCCGGCCTCTCGCTTGGGCCCTTCGGCCAGTGGTTCAACCGCAATGAAACCTGGGCTGAAGAGGCTGGGCCGTGGGTGGACTATCTGGCGCGCACCAGCTACATGCTGCAGCAGGGACGGTTCGGTGCGGACCTGGTCTACTTCTACGGAGAAGATTCGAATCTGACCGCAATCTTTGCGCACAAATCACCCAACATCCCGGCAGGGTACGGCTTTGACTACATCAACGCCGATGCGGTGATTCATGCGCTCAGTGTGAAGGATGGCCACCTGGTGACGCCGGGCGGCATGAGCTATAAGGTGCTGGGCCTTGACCCCTACAGCCGTCACATGTCGCTTCCTGTGCTGCGCGCGATTCATGCACTGGTGCAGGATGGCGCGGTGGTCTCCGGTCCCAAGCCGATGGACGATCCGAGCCTTGCCGATAATCAAGCCGAATTCCACAAGCTCAGCGACGAGCTGTTTGGAGACGGGACCGGTGTTCACTCTGTTGGAAAAGGCAGAGTTTATGCAGGCGGAGACCTCAACGTTGCCTTCAAGGCTCTCAATCTCGCACCTGACTTCAACTACACCAAGCCAGCAAGCGACACGCGGCTTGAATTCCTCCATCGCAAGCTGGCGGACGCTGACATCTACTTTGTGGATAACCGCGGCGACCACGGCGCCCAAGTGGATGCGACGTTCCGGATAACGGGCAAAGCGCCGGAACTCTGGCATGCTGAAACAGGCAAGAGCGAGCCGGCGTCGTTCACCATTGCCAATGGAAGCACGACGGTTCCACTGGACCTGGAAGCCTGGGGCACCGTGTTTGTGGTCTTCCGCAAGCCGACGCAGGAGACTCAGCATGCCCTACCCTCCAAGGTCGAGACTCAGCTGACGGCCGTCGAGGGCCCATGGAAAGTGGACTTCCCGCCGAACTGGGGAGCCCCGGCCTCCATCACTCTCAATCAGCTCACATCGTGGGCGGAGAACTCCGATGCCGGCGTGAAGTATTTTTCCGGTACGGGAACCTATACCAAAACGGTCCAGGCTCCCGCCGCATGGTTCAAGAAGGGTACAACGCACATCTGGATTGACCTGGGCGACGTGAAGAACCTGGCTCAAGTCACAGTGAATGGCAAACCACTTGGCATTGTGTGGCATGCACCCTATCGCGTGGATGCGACGGCCGCACTCAAGCCCGGCGCAAATGAGATCAGCATTCAGGTCACCAACGCGTGGGTCAATCGCATGATTGGCGATCAGCAACCTGGCGCCACGCAGTACACCTTCACGGCGGTGAAGCCTTACCACGCCGACTCGCCCCTGCTGCCCTCAGGCTTGCTGGGTCCTGTCCACGTGCTATCCATCTCGGAATAGGTCGAAACCAGAAAGAGAGGCCCGGGCCGCAAACAAGAGTGCAGCCCGGGCCTTTCTTCTTTACGCTGACGGCGATGAAGACACTCGCAGCGCCGGTCGAATGCATGCGGCCGATTGCGTTCACACCGACGGAATTGTCTGGTTCGGTTCTCTTGCTGCCCCCGCAAGACTCTGGATTTCCAGATCAACGCTGGCGATCTCCGATCCACATTCGGCACCATGATGTCTGGTGCACTGGCACAACTCAGTAAGGCGCCTGTGTGCGCTCTCGCTCAGATCCAATCCGGCGCTAACCAGCACGCTATACATCTCAACGCAGTGGCGACGCTCGAATTCAAACAGCACACTGACCAATCCGGTATCCGTCGCGCCACGACTGAGCACCCAACCGCCGCAACCCAGGATGGCTCCCGTCAACGTCTTGACCAGGTGGCCGGGTTCATCGAGGGACAGGGCCTTCAACTCGATCGCCCAGGGTATTGGGAGCGATTCTTCGAGGGGGCGCGATGAAGTCTGTCGTCTCACTCTGAGATTATCGGTTCCCTGCCCTGAAGGCTTGATTGTGTGCCGGGCTGGAACGCAAAGTGACCATCTTTCAGACAGTCAAGGCCTCATTCCGTGCCGCTCCGAGCGCTCCCTGGCATTCCAGAAGGGAGTTATGCCGGGCATCTTCATCGCACAGCATTTCTTCCTGGGCCTGATTGCAGGCGGATGATGTAGCTTGAAAGACAGGATGATTATTGGCAGCGGCATCGATCTGGTGGAGATTAAGCGAATCGAATGGAGCGTGTCCCGTTACGGTGACCGCTTCCTGAATCGTGTTTTCACGCCTGCCGAACAGGCCTACTGCCAAAAGAAACGGACGGCTGCCGAGAGCTTTGCCGCCCGATTTGCTGCGAAGGAAGCCGGCGCAAAGGCGCTGGGGACGGGTATCAGCCGCGGCGTCTATTGGCTGGAAATTGAAGTTGTGCGCCTGCCCGGGCAGCGCCCAGTCCTGCAGTTCCACGGCAGGGCGCGGGAGATCGCGCTGCGGCTCGGAGTGAATCGATCGGCCCTCTCCATCACGCACACTGCCGAAGTCGCCATGGCAAGTGTCGTACTCGAAGACTAATCAGCCGTTCTCCTCCTATCTGCTATCCTCTTAGGCAGAAGGACAAGCATCCGGTCTAATTTCGCCAGGGGAATGCCGTGCCAAGCCAGAAAGAGATTCAATGGTCGCAGTTACGAGTTGGCCTTCTGGTTCTGGCAGCGATGGCTGCCCTCATCTTCATCATTTTCCTGATGTCCGGGGCTAGTGGCGGCCCCTTCGCGCGGAAGCTGATCCTGCGTTCCTATTTTGCAGACGCCTCAGGACTCAAGAATGGGGCTCCGGTCACGCTGGAAGGTGTGACGATTGGGAATGTCACCCGGATTCGCATCGTACCTGAGCGAAACCCAACGCCCGTTGAAGTCACCATGCGTATCAGCCGTGCGTACATCCGTGACCTGCATGTCACCTCAACCACGGCCATTGAGCAGGCGGGCGTGCTTGGCGACAGCTATGTGGATATTGATTCGAGCAGAGCCACGGGCCCGGAGCCAGCGAATGGGGCCGAACTGTCGACGACAGGCTCGCCGAACCTGCAGGATGTAATCCGCACCAGTCAGACGTCCATTGAAGAGGTCACGACTCTGGTCCGTAAACTCGGAGTTCTGAGCGACACGCTGAACTCGAGACGGGGAAGCGTGGGCGCGCTGATCAACGATCCGGAGTTCTACGCCAAGGTTACACGCATCGCCGACGATCTTGAAAAGATCACAGACTCCATCAGCAAGGGCCGGGGCTCGCTGGGCAAGTTGGTCAACGATGACAGGCTGTACGTGAATGCCAACTCCACGATTGACCACTTGAACCGCGTGGCGACGTCCCTCGACCAGGGCCAGGGAACCGCCGGGAAATTGCTGCGCGACGACGCGCTCTATAACAACCTGAATGCTGCGGTCAAGAATCTGAACCAGCTTACAGCGGATATCAACGCAGGCAAGGGGTCGCTGGGCAAACTTGCCAAGGATCCGGACTTCGCGCAGAAGCTGGACGCCTCCGTCACGCACCTGAACAACATTCTCAAGGGTGTGGATGAGGGGAAAGGATCCCTCGGTCAGCTCGTCCAGAATCGCTCACTGTATGACAACGCTGATCAGACCCTTGACCAGGCCCATCAATTGATTCAGGCGATTCGCGAGAACCCGAAGAAGTACTTCGTCATTCACATGAAGTTGTTCTAGGAAACGCGCTCTGTGTCCGGCAAGGATGCAGGCCGCGGATTGCGCAACGTGCGCCAGAACTCGATGAAGCTCTTGAGACGGACCACCTGAAAGTAGTCATTGGCGACCAGGTAGAAGATGGTTGCACCGAGCATGATTCTGTGCAGCGCCTGCGAGCCGAGCTGATCGCTGAAGGGCAGAGGAGCGGCGGAGAACACCATCGCCAGCACAATGATCATCAGCTTCACGATGCCCATGACGAGGTTGATCTCCATCAGCTTGCCTGTGAAGGTCTTGCCGAGCCGGAAACTCTGCCCCAGTGCGTCCCATGGAGTGCGATCCTCGAGAACCATCAGAAGGGGCGCGATGGAGACGGGCCAGTTGATCAGCGCCCACAGGCTGAAGAACCCAAGCGAAAGAAAGATTGCCCAGATCGAATAGCCAATCAGGTCTGGATCGCCGGTCGGCGTGATATGGGATGCCGCTGCCCATTGAATGGACCGAAACCACGCCCAAACCGTGATCCCAAACAACCCAAACCAGACCAGCTGCAAGATCATCCAGGCAAAAGGGCGCACGCGCAGGCCCCGCTCAAGCCTGGACAGCAAAAGCGCCCGACCGCACGCAGAAATCGCGATCCAAGCGAGAGCGGCAAGGGGAACCAGCCAGGCGAGAAGCTCCACAACGGAAGGCTTGTAGTGCGCCCACACGCCCACCATCTGCACGGCAGCCACCCAGGGGTTCTGCGTGTCGACGCTGTTGAAGCCCGTTTCTGCAAGCGGGATGGCACGGAGAATCTCGCGTGCCTGCCTCGAGCATACGAAGAGGAACGGTACACCAAAGGCCCAGCGCCAGCCGATTTCGATGGCAATCAACTGCGGCCGCTTAAGGACCCAACCCATTTGGTCGACCAGTGTTTGCGTGCCGCGCACCGGCGGCATCCTACTTCACCACCAGATTGACCAGCTTGCCCTGGACCACAATCGTTTTGGCGACACTTTTGCCAGCCATGCGCGACTGGACCTTCTCATCGCTCAGGGCGGCTGCTTCCATCGCTGCGCGCTCCGCATCCGCGGCGACCCGGACCACGGTGACTAGCTTGCCGTTCACCTGGACTGGAATCTCCAACTCATCTTCCCTGGCCAGGTCAGGATTGCTCTGTGGCCAGGCTGCGCGCAGAACTGCTCCGTCTTCGCCGAGTTCCTGCCAAAGTTCGGCTGCCAGATAGGGTGCAAACGGCGCAAGCAGCAAGACCAGCGTGCTCAAAAGCTCATGCATCGCAGGCGCGGGCACTTCACCCGCGGAAAGTTGGGCATCGGCCGCCTGCATTTCATTCACCAATTCCATGATGGCCGCAACGCACGTGTTGAAGTGCCAGCGGCCTTCGAAGTCCTGAGTGATCTTCGCGGTCGTCTGATGGAGTTTGCGCAGGAGCTTGAGTGCAATGCCTGTGGGAACAGTGGTCTGCTGACCACGACCGCTGCGCGCGAGCGACGCGTATCGCGTGACCAGGCGCCACACACGCCCCAGAAAACGGCTTACACCGGCAACGCCGTCTTCCTGCCAATCGAGATCGCGATCGGGCGGCGCGGCAAACAGCGCGTACATCCGCGTTGCGTCGGCGCCGTAGCGGGCCACCATGTCATCGGGCGAAACAACATTGCCCTTTGACTTCGACATCTTGGCGCCGTCTTTGATGACCATGCCCTGCGTGAACAGGCGCTCGGCGGGCTCGTCGTTTTGTACGAGGCCCAGATCGCGCATCACCTTTGTCCAGAAGCGCGAGTAGATCAGATGCAGAATTGCGTGCTCCACACCGCCGATGTACTGGTCAATGGGGAACCAGTATTTGACCACTTCCGGATCAAAGGGCGCCTTTGCATTCTTAGCATCGGTGTAGCGGTAAAAGTACCAGCTCGAATCGACGAAGGTGTCCATCGTGTCGGTTTCGCGGCGGGGCGGGCC
>JBAUTX010000283.1:0-4566 GCA_049582405.1 Occallatibacter sp.
AAAATACGCAAACGATGCGGTGGCAGCATGGCGGACGGCAAATCGAAGGATGTGTGCGTTCCGTGCCATAACTCTCTTGCGGCGGCGTCCCATCGTCTCGAGAATCGCGCCTGCGCAGGCCAACCGCGCAACGCCAATGGACCTGCCGTGCGTAGTCCTATTGTATGTCCGGGGCTTCATGCTGCAGCGTACCCTGGCAACCGGCGAGCCAGCAGGCTGCGGCGCATCCACACCGGGCAGGGTGCATGCGCCGGCCCGCAAAGGCTAGATGCGCTCCTGCGGCGCAGCAACTGCCGTGAACTCGACCGTCTTCGTTCCGAGACGAGGATGGCGTGCTGTGAGCCGGATGCGGCCCGGCGCTTGCCCGGCACGGATCCAGATGGCGCCCGTGCCACCGACAAGCGCAAATGGGTTGTCGCCGATGAGAGTCGCTGGGCCTTCGAGCGTGAACGCGATGGCATCGTTGGCATACGGTCGAATCGCGCCAAACTCGTCGGTTACGCGAAGGACCACGCGCGTGGTGTCCGCGCCATCCGCATGAAGCGTCTGATCGTCCGGGAGCAGAGAGAAAAGGCTATCCACGCCGCGACCTGACATGCTCTTTGTGATGGCGAGCTTGCCGTTCACGTATCCCTCGACCCGAAGATCACCCCAGCCGGCGCCGAACTTCTTCAGATCCAGTTTGGCGATTTCGAGCATGAACAGAGGATATTTGAGATTCGGAAACTCCTTGCGGTCCGGCTCGATCTCCGCAAGCTGCACCCACGCGTCGTCGCCCGCGCCAGGCGTACGCGCCAGAATGCGCAAGCGGTCGCAGTTGGAGCAGAACAGGGCATGGGAGATGCCGACGGGCTCATCGCCGCGCGCCCAGCGGAAGGCCGGCTCCAGCACGACCTCTTCGGAGGGGTCGCATTGCGATTTATAGAAGCCTGCCGCAGGCTTGGGCTCGCGGAAGATGTCTGTAACACCGTGATAGCAGATGCGGTCGCCTGAGCCGAAATTGGCGTGTGTGTTGTAGTCGAAGGCGCACCAGCCGATGCCGCCGGCATATTGCGGATTGGATGCAAGCTGATCGTGGATGCGCGCGTGGCGAAGGGTGTGCTCCATCTGATGCGCGTTGTCATCGATGGACTTGGTGGGATAGGTGTGCCCAACGAACTCTGTATTCAGATACATTGGATGATTCGGCGGCTTGAGCGGGAAGCCGAAGTCATTCATGGTGAAGACGTCTTCGAGGAGTTCAGAACCCTGGAAGTTGCGGATGCCGCCTGTCTGGCGGGACGGGTCGAGCGCGTGGGCAAAGGCGTTGGTGCGGGTGTAGAAGCTGTGGTCATCCCGCGACTCATTAATCCGCACGCCCCACAGGACGATGGACGGATGATTCCAGTCGCGGCGAATCATGCGGCCGACGTTGTCGATGGCGACTTCCTTCCAGGATTCATCGCCGATGTGCTGCCAGCCGGGAATCTCTTCAAGGACGAGCAGGCCAATTTCATCGCAGCGATCGAGGAAGTGCCGCGACTGCGGGTAGTGCGAGGTGCGCACGATGTTGCAGTGGAGCTGCCTGCGGAGAATGTCGGCATCCTGGCGCTGCACGCGGGCGGGCATGGCCTGGCCCACGAAGGGGAAGGTCTGATGGCGATCGAGTCCGCGCAGCTTGATGATTTTGCCGTTGAGTGAGAAGCCGTGATCCGTGAACTTGGCCTCGCGGAAACCGACGCGGCGGGAATCCTCATCCACAGAAACGCCGGAACGGAGCAGCTTCACTCGCACCTGGTACAGATTTGGCTCTTCGATGCTCCAGAGCTTGAGATTGCCAAGCTGCGAGAGCGTGACGGTGTGCCGGGCTGTGTCTGTGCTGGTCTCTGTGCTGGCATAGGGCGAGGCGGTGGTGTAGGGATCCATGGCAGCCGAAGGATCGGAGCCGCCCTGGGCGGAAGACGCGGCGCCTGCCACGGGCTGGGCTCCGCGCGCAACAACGCGGTCGCCATCGAGAAGCTCCACCTGCAACGAGAGGCCGTGATCCGCAGAGGATGGGCCAGCGAGAAAGCAGTGGACATCGACAGACGGGCCCGCGCTGAGCACATCCTTCGGCTCAGCAAAGATGTTGTCGATATACGTTGCGGGAACGACGCGCAGGGCAACTTCGCGATAAATTCCGCCAAAGGTCATGTAATCGATCTCGTAGCCGAACGGGGGAATATCGGCCCGCTCTGCGGAATCGAGATGGACGACGAGAACATTTTCTGCGCCCTCGCGCAGATGCTGCGTCAATTCGAACGAGAATGGGGTGTAGCCGCCTTTGTACTCGCCCAGATTCACGCCGTTGATCCACACGGTCGATGCGGTCATTGCACCTTCGAAGTCGACAAACACCCGATTGCCCGCGATATTGTCTGGTGTGCGGAAGCGGCGGCGATAGGTCGAGATGAATTCGTAGTCCTTGTCGTCGAAACTGTGCCACGGAAGCTGCACATTTGTGTGCGGAATGACGATGGATTGGAACGAGGAATCGTCAAAGTCGGGAGACTCGGAACCGGCCACTTTGGACGCGGAATAGCGCCAGTTCTGGTTGATTGGATACATGGTCCTGGATTGCGGAGCAGGAGCATCGGCCAAAGCCGCCATGCCGGGAAGCGTGGTGGAAGCAATCAAGGCTCCCGCTGTCTTCATGAAGTCGCGCCTGATCATCGAGAATCCCCTCGCACATTCTGAATCGAATGCATCGCCCATGAAAACGAATTCATCGCGCGCTGCACTGCTGCACTATAGCAGGATGACGGCGGGTTAGACACGGGCACCGCCCACCTCGCACAGTCAAGGCGAAAGGGATGAGCCACGCGCAGCGAGCCCTCTTGAGGATGGACGACAAGGATTCCGATGGGACCTATTGATCGTAAGTGTGCTGATGTCGATGGAAGACGTAGCGGCCAATCATCCAGCCGAAGGCGCTGCCCACCAGCACGTCCGAGGGGAAGTGCTCGCGCCCGAGGACGCGGGTGAAGCTCACTCCGGTGGCAAGACCGTAGGCGGCGATCTGGGTCAGCGGGCTCCTGTACTCCGACGCGATGACGGCAGCGGAGGACCAGGCGACCATGCTGTGACTCGACGGGAAAGAAGAGTCGATGCCCGCACTGGTCTGGAAGAACTTGCCGCGCGCGTTATCGACGGTGGGGCGCTCACGCATGGATGCAATCTTGAGGACCTGCTCGACGATGATGCTGTCGGTCATGGCCAATCCACCGAGGATGCCGGTCTCAGTGGCGTGGGCATTGCCGTGCATATGACCGACCCCCCAGAGGATCAGCGGGGCAGCGATAAATCCGCCAACAAGGCCATTGGAGGCGTCCACCGCGTGGCTGTTCAGCGAGGGGTCGTTGAGGTGGGAAGAGGACATGACCTCGTGGTCCGTGGTCATGAGGAGTGCTGTCGTGAGTCCGAGAGGCACGAGGTAAACAAGATCCTCGTCGTGGATGTGGATGGGACTCGTCCAGATGGCGGCCTGATCGTGGAGGACAGCACGCGGAATGCCCAGCATGGTGACCTGATCCTCTGCGGCGTTCTTCGGCGCAGGTTGCTGCGCCTGCGGCGTATCCGGCAGCGGGGCGCCGGGCGCAGGGGGCAGAACGGGATCTGGGGGCTTGGATTGCGCAGGCTGCTGCGACTCCGGCGCAGGGTGCAGAACCGGGTCGGGCGGGGTGGCTTGCGCTGCGGCGGCGCAGCTCAAAAAGAAGCCGAGCAAGGCGGCCGCCGCGATGCGGAGGCAGAGCGGATGCGGGGAGCGGCTGGGGATGCTCTGGTTCATGAATCTCCTGATAAGGCCGGCTGACAAGCCTTATTCTTTCATCTACTTGCTGTTTTCGGAAAGATACATGGCCACGTAGTCCAGGTAGTTCTTTGCATACTCGAGGATGAGCGCGCGGTCTTTTTCGCCGAGCTCACGGCGCTGCCTGGCGGGGACGCCGGCCCAGAGGGTGCGAGGTGGAACGATCGTGCCCTCCGGCACGACGGCGCCGGCTGCAATGATGGAGCCGGTCCCGATGCGGGCGTTGTTGAGAACGCGGGCGCCGATGCCGATGAGGCACTCGTCCTCGACGATGCAGCCGTGGACGGTGGCGTTGTGGCCGATCGTTACCCAATCGCCAACCTGGACAGAGTGAAGATTGCGCTGGCCGTGGAGCACGGCGCAGTCCTGCACGTTGGAGTTGGAGCCGACGCGGATGGAGTGGACGTCGCCGCGCAGGACCGCGTTCATCCAGACGGAGCTGTGCTCGCCGAGGACGACATCCCCCAGAAGCTGTGCTGACGGGTCAACGTAACAGGTGGCGGGGATCAGGGGTGTGCGCCCCTGGTAGCTGCGAATCATGGCGTCAGAGCCTCGACTCCCAGTTTAGAGCATGGGTGCATGCGAGGGACGCGAAGATGGCGCGTCTGCGGCAGACCGGAAGACCTGCACGCAGCAGGACGGGCCTGCATGGCAGCCCGCCCCTTGAGGCTTCGCGGATTTCATGCGGAGCCGGATTGAACCCGCGACCGCACACAACGGCACGCAGGACGGGAAAGATG
>JBAUTX010000284.1:0-3283 GCA_049582405.1 Occallatibacter sp.
ATCCCACACCTTCGTTTTGCACTTGAGCAGCAGCCGGGCATGACGCGGCTCCAGGGATTGCTGGGAATGGCAGAGGCGCAGACGCTCGACATTGCGAATGCACGGCGCGATTTGGAAGCTGCCTTCAACAGGACCGATGACATTCGCATCAAGGTGGAGGTGGGGTTGGCGCTCGTCAGTTTGGCTAGCGCCACTGGAGAGCTCGACAAGGCGGCTGCCGTGCTGGCAGAGCTTCGCAAGGCTGCGCCAGAAAATCCAGCCGTGCTCTACGCCGCCTTTCGCACATATTCCGATCTGGCTGGCGAGACCATGCTCGCCCTGTCACTTGCCGCACCGGACTCCGCGCAGATGCACCAGCTTATCGCTCACGAGGATACCCGGCTGGGCAACACCGCCGCGGCCATCGTGCAGTACCGCAAGGCGATTGCAATCGACCCGCGGCTGCCTGGGGTGCACTTCGAACTGGCCGAAGTACTGAATCATTCATCGGACTTGGCCGCCAAGGACGAGGCCGAACGCGAATACCGGGCCGCGCTTGAACAGAATCCGGCTGATGAAAAGGCGCTCGTCCGGCTAGGCGAAATCGCCGCACGAAAAGGAAACGAGGATGAGGCCTTTGCAGATTTCACGCGAGCAGCCGAGCTTGACCCTTCCGACACCGACGCGAAGCTGGGGTTGGCCAAGGCGCTCATTGACAAGAACGAGATCAATAGGGCCGAGACGTTGCTCGAGGAGATTGTTCGCACGGAACCTTCGAACGCGCTCGCACACTACCGGCTTGGCACGCTCTATCACAAGCGGGGCCGAGAAGACGACGCTAAGCGAGAGATTGACGAGTACAAAAGACTGAAGGCGATGAAAGCGAAACTGCAAACGATTTACGACGAATTGCGCATTCAGCCGAAGGGTTCACAGCTGGACGAGGAGACCGAAAGGTAATGCCCGATCCTCAGTCGAGTTCAATGGGATTCAGTGCCATCCAATACGAAGTATCATTTGGACGGACCCTACATCTGATTTACGCTCACAGCTGCTCACACAGGGACAACTGAAGGGTCAAACTCGGTGATTTTCTGCTGAATTGATACCCTTTTTTCTGAGGGCTGAACTCGCGGTCTGGGCTGCCAACTCTGCCGAATCGGGATCATCGATCAACCGCAATTGAACCTTCAAGCTCCGTGTCGAACCGCTTGCTTACAGCATCTGGGTCTTTTCGCATGACCCGAATCCAAAACATCTGACCGGCCGAGTGCCTCGGCGTCTACCTTACTCTCAGGTGAGTAGCTCATAGTCGCGCAGCTTTCGGTACAGGTTCCTCTCGCTGATTCCGAGCAATTGCGCAGTATGCCCGCGGTGTCCTTTGCAGGCTTCGAGGGCTGCAAGGATGTGCGCCCGTTCGGCAGTCTGGAGCGTGGACAGCGATGGCGCAGCGGCGGGCAATGCAGTCTGTCCTGTTCGCTTTAAATCCCGAAGAGCAGGAGGCAAATGCTCGAGCTGTATCGCCGAGCCTTCACACAACACGAGTGCCGCCTCCACCACATGCAGCAACTCGCGAACATTGCCTGGCCAGTGATGACACCGCAGTCGTTCAAGGGCTTCTGCACTGAAGTGCTTGTCTGAGCCGAACTGCAGGTTGAGCTTTGTGACAAACTGCTGCGCCAGGAGTTCGATGTCGCCGGTCCGCGCTCGCAACGGCGGAACCTCCACGGCAATCGTACTCAGCCGGTAGTACAAATCCTCACGGAAGCGTCCCTGCTGCAGCATGGCCGGAATGTCGCGGTTGGTGGCGGTCAGTACTCGAACATCAACGTGGATCTCCCGCGTTCCTCCCAGGTGCCTGAACGTGGAAGTATCGAGCACGCGCAACAATGTCGTCTGCGTCGTCGGGCTGATCTCTCCAATCTCGTCCAGGAAGATAGTTCCACCGTCGGCAACTTCGAAGAGTCCAGGCTTGGCGCGATCCGCGCTTGTGAAGGCTCCGCGCTCATGCCCGAACAACTCGCTGTGCAGCAGACTTTCCTGCAGCGCGGCACATTCCACCACGACAAAAGGCTTGGCACTCCTCATACTTCGCGCATGAATCAGTTTGGCCACTCGTTCCTTGCCCACTCCGGTTTCGCCCGAGATGAGGACGGCGCTATCGCTCGGGGCAATCCTATGAATGACGCTGAGAAGACGACGAAACTCCGGGCTTTCTCCGACCAGGGCGCTTTCTAAATCGGGAGGGGCCAGCGCTCGCTCAAGAATCTTTGTTCTACGGCGCAGTGCCCGCCGCTCCAGCGCCCGTTGAATCCGGACTTCAATTTCATCCAGGGGGCAGGGCTTTACCACATAGTCAAAGGCACCGATGCGAATTGACTCGATGGCAGTATCGATTGAGCCGTGACCCGTTAGCATAATGACTTCGGTTGTCGGCGAATTGGCGGTGATGGCGCGCAGCGTATCAAGGCCGCCCATGCCGGGCAGTCGCAGGTCAAGAAGCACGACCTCAGGTTCGCTGGCCTCGACGCGCTGGATCGCTTCCTCACCTGACGCAGCCGTTGCGACTTCATAGCCGATGCGCTTCAGCTCTCGCGCCATCACATGGCGAAAGGCCGCATCGTCGTCGACGAGCAGGATGGAGGAAGGGTTCATGGTTCAACCTCCAACATTGCCTCGGGCTGGATCGTGGGCAAGACGACCTCGAAGGTCGACCCCTTGCCGGGCACACTCTCGACCACAATATCGCCTCCCCAACTTCGCACGGCATTCAGCGAGAGAAACAGCCCAAGTCCTGTGCCGCCTTCTCGCAGGCTGAAAAATGGCTCAAAGATCTTTTGCAGGTGTTCCCTCGCGATTCCGCAACCCTCGTCGCGTACGCGAACGCGGACTTCACCGTTGCTTTTCGCTTCGACAATCACCCTGCTCCCCGGTTTCGACGCCTGAATGGCATTGAGCAAGAGATTGATCAGCAGATCCTGCAGTTCCGCTTCGCCTGCCCTCACATGCAGTCCGGCTGCGAGCGGTTGCACCACAATCTGGACGGAGTGCGCGTGCGCGGTTGGATCGACGAGCCGCTGCGCAGATTCAATCGCTTCCCGTATATCGACGACGGCCTCGTCGTGGCGCTGCCCCCGCGAGAGGCGCAGGAATTGCTGCGTAATGCCGCGGCAGCGCAGCAATTGCTCGCGCGCAATCGACGCACTCTCGCGGATGCTCTCCGAATCCGGTTTCCCGTTCTGTTGGGCGGGAGTTTCGCGCAGGATGCTCTCGATGCATGTCAGCACGGTGCCAAGCGGGGTGT
>JBAUTX010000285.1:0-25861 GCA_049582405.1 Occallatibacter sp.
GCCTATCGTCTTGCGACTTATTTCGCGGTGGAGGGCGACTCAAGCGAAGCACTGCATTGGTTGCGCCGCGCGATTTATCTCGGCAATGAAAACTATCCCTGGTTCCAGAAGAATCCCGCCTGGAACAACCTGCGCACGAACGCAGATTTTGAACGCATTCTGGAAGATCTGAAGAAAAGTTTTCGGCGGAACCAGAAGACCTGGAAGCGGCTGCTGGAGCAGGTGCCGCCGGACGGCGATTGATCGCCCACACACTGAAGAACCCGGCCACTCGAAGAGAGCAGCCGGGTTCTATTGCTTGCAGGGTGAGGTTCTATTGCACGGTGAAAGTGGCTTTGAGTGGCAGATTCTGGGACGAGCCACCGACCAGAATGGTGTAAGTTCCGGGCAGCAGATTCCAGTCGTTCTTTCCCTCGTCGAAGATGGACAGGTACTTCGGATCGATTTCGACCGTTGCCGTGCGCTTCTGGCCTGGCTCAAGCTGCACGCGGGTAAATCCGACAAGGCGCTTGGGCGGCTCCTGGGCCGCGGCAGGAAGCGCAGCATAGATTTCCGCAACTTCAGTGCCGGCACGCGTGCCCGTATTGGCCACGTTGAAGGTGGCCTTGATCGCCTGTCCCTTTTCAACATGCAGGCCTGAGTAGCTGTACGTGGTGTAGGAGAGGCCAAAGCCAAAGGGGAACAGCACGGGCTTCCGCTCTGCGTCATACCACTTATAGCCGACCTTCACGCCTTCGTCATACGTCACGTCGAATGGCGGAAGTCCCGCGGCACGCTGCTCCGGCGAAACTGGCCCGGAGAAGTCCGCGGACGCCGGCGGAGGCATGGTCAGTGTGGGATGGGGCAGATCGGCTTCACTGAGCGGGAAGGTGTTTGGCAGTTTGCCACTGGGATTGACGGTGCCGAAGAGTACATTGCCGAGCGCATTGGCGCCATCGCTGCCGCCATACCAGGCTTCCAGGATGGCAGCAGGCGCCTTGACCCAGGGCATCGTCACAGGGCTGCCGGATTCAAGCACGACGATGGTATGGGGGTTGGCCGCCGCCACGGCAGCGACGATGTCATCCTGATGATGGGGCAGCGACAGACTTGGCAGATCCATGCCTTCACTCTCCCACTGATAGGCAAAGACGATTGCGACGTCCGCATCCTTGGCAGCGGCTGCTGCGGAGGCGGGGTCTGTGCCTGGATTGTAGGTGACCTTTGCGCCGGGCGCACGTTGCTGGATAGCCTTGAGGGGTGAGGTCGGGAACCAGATCTCCTCCAGCCAATGAGTCGCGCCCTGGCCCGGTGGCATGATGGCGTTTCCGCCGATGGGATCCACCTGCGCAGAGCCGCCGCCCGAGATCATGCCGACATCGGAATGTGCGCCAATGACGGCAATCGAATGGAACCGAGTTGCACTGAGCGGCAGTGTGTTGTGCTCGTTCTTCAGCAGGACAATGCCACTCTCTTCAATCTTGCGCGCAACCTCAAAACCTGCGAAGGGATCAATGACGCTGCGCTGACGAGGAAAGTCCACCACGCCGGCGGCAAATATGGACCGCAGGATGCGGTGCACGTGATCATCCAGCTCAGAGATCGGGATTGCGCCGGACTGCACGGCTGCCTTGTACCGTTCATCGTAAAAAAAGCGACCGGGCTCTTCGTTGTCGAGGCCCGCTGCGGATGCCTTTTCTGTGGAATGCGTGCCGCCCCAGTCCGAAAGCACAAAGCCGGGGAACTTCCAGTCCTTCTTGAGCAGATCGTTCAGCAGGTACTGGTTCTCGCAGGCGAAGGCGTCGTTCACGCGGTTGTAGGAGCACATCACCGCAGCGGGGTGCCCCTGCTGCACGCCAATCTCAAAGGCGAGCAGGTCGCTCTCACGCGCTGCGCGCTTGCTGATGTGGATGTTGACGGATGTGCGGCCGTTCTCCTGATCGTTGAGCGCATAATGCTTGATGTCGCCGATGACGTGCGCGGACTGCGTGCCCTGAATGAGGTGAGCGACTAATGTCCCTGCCAACACAGGATCTTCGCCGAGGTATTCAAACGTGCGGCCATTGCGCGGTTCACGTGTGAGATTGACACCGCCGCCGAGAGTCATGTTGTAGCCCTGCGCGCGTAGTTCGCGGCCAATCAGCGCGCCGTATTCGTAGGCGGCATCGGGATCCCAGCTGGCGGCCGCGGCTACGTTGGCGGGCAGTGCGGTGGAGTAGCGGCCGTTGACGCCACTGGAGCGCACCCCGTACGCTGCATCGCTCATGTCAATGCCGGGAATGCCAAGCCGTGGCACTCCGACCACGTAACCAACGCCGCGGTTCGACGCTGCATTTTCCGGCGTGACGGGATCGTCCGTTGGCATGCCTACGCCGTGAAGCAGGGCAATCTTTTCATCGAGTGTCATTTCCTTCATGACAAGATCGGCACGCTGATCCGGTGAGAGCGCGGTGTCCATCCATGGGCCATTGGGCGCGGGTTGCTGATGGCGCTGGGCCGTGGCCGGGAGGCTGATGACCGTGCACGAGAGCAGCAGCCAACCAGCGAGAGCGGGAAGGCTGCGGCGAGAGGAGTGATTCATGAAACCCCCTTGCTAAAACGTTTATCTTAGGACGCTCCAATACTATCAACTCTCCCGCCGCCCGGTAAGGATCCTGCGGTCTAGCGGATTCTTTCGTAGCGCAGGTAGATGGGATCCCAGACGTAATCGCGCAGCTTGTCCGGCAGTCGCGCCGGTTCTTCGATCTCTGCCACTCCATCTGCCAGGGCCTGCCTGCCGACCGCTTCCGCCACGACGAGGCTGACTTTGCGTGAATCTGCGATGGGCGGCAGTAGGGGTGCGTTCTTGTCCTGGCGAGCAGGGGAAAGGCCCGCAAGAGCCTTGGCTGCGGCCATCATCATGGCATCCGTCACGCGGCGTGCGCGGCTGACGAGAATGCCGAGCGCGAGTCCGGGAAAGATATAGGAGTTGTTGACCTGGGAGATGGGAATGGTGCGGTTGCCGAAGGGGACGGGCGCAAATGGGCTCCCTGTGCCGATGATGGCGCGGCCGTCGGTCCAGCGCAAAAGGTCCGCGGGAATCGCCTCAGATTTCGAGGTCGGGTTGGAGAGCGGGAAGATGATGGGGCGCGTCGTATGCGCGGCCATGACCCGCACCATCTCCTCCGTGAATGCGCCTGCCTGCGCAGAGACACCCACCAGCACGGTGATGCCGGCGTTGTTCATGACATCCAGCAGGGAAATATCCTCGCTTCCCGAGAGCTTCCAGTTCTGCACTTCGGATCGCTTGCGCAGCAGGGCCTGCTGGCCAATGCGGATGCCGCGGCAGCCTTCAACCAGCAACCCATAGCGATTGAAGGCGTAGAAGCGACTGCGCGCCTGTTCTTCCGTGAGGCCTTCCTCGCGCATGGCGCTGATCAGCAGATTGATGATGCCGATGCCGGCCGAGCCGGAGCCAAACATGGCGATCGTCTGATCCTTCAGCGGCACACCGGTGGCGTGGATCGCTGCGAGCAGCGTGGCGGTCGTGACGGCTGCCGTACCCTGGATGTCGTCATTGAAGGTGCAAAGGCGATCCCGATAGCGATCGAGCAGCGTGAGAGCGTTTTCGCCGGCGAAGTCTTCCCACTGCAGCAGAATGTGTGGCCAGCGCTTCTCGACTGCTGCGACAAAGGCCTCGACGAACGCATCGTATTCAGGGCCACGGACGCGCTTATGCTGCCAACCCACATAGATTGGATTGTTGAGGAGCGCTTCATTGTCGGTCCCAACATCGAGAAGGATGGGCAGGCAGTGCTCCGGTGGAATGCCGCCCAGCGCCGTGTAGAGCGCCATTTTGCCGATCGGGATGCCCATACCGCCCGCTCCCTGATCGCCCAGGCCGAGGATGCGTTCGCCATCGCTGACGACAATACAGCGGATATCGTCGTAAGCCGGATCGGCGAGAATCTGCTCAATGCGGTGCTGATTTGGATAACTGATGAAGAGGCCGCGCGAGCGATGCCAGATTTCACTGAAGCGCTGGCAGCCCTCGCCGACGGCCGGCGTGTAGACAATGGGCAGAAGCTCTTCAATGTTGTGCGCGATGAGGGAGTAAAAAAGCGTCTCCGTCGTGTCCTGCAGGTCGCGCATGAAGGTGTATTTCGCGAAGGGAGTCGGCTGAGCATCAAAGGCCTTCTTGCGCCGTTCCCGCTGTTCTTCCAGCGTGCCGACATGCGGGGGCAGCAGACCGTGCAGGGCGAATGCATCCCGCTCCGCCTCAGTAAATGCGGTTCCCTTGTTGAGCCTTGGATTCAGGAGGAGATCGCGGCCATGAAGCCGGGTCCGAACGACAGTCTGCTTCTCCTGCTCCGCTGACGTTGCTGTGCTCATATGGATGTTCTCCTTGGCTTTGTCTCTCAAACCATGAGGTTTGGGAGAATCTCCATCAGAGCACACCAGCCATAATGCCTTCCATGGCCTGCGTCACACCTGTCGTGGAGCAGGCCGGAAGCGAAAAGAAGCGAAGCGCCAGAGCCCTATTGCTCCTCAATGATCGCCAGGTCCCAGGGCGCGAGGGTCAGTGTCTGGCCATGCGCAACGGCCTTTCCATCCAGCAGATTCGTGCCTGCGCCATAGGCGTATACTGCGGGGACTTCGGCGCTGGAATAGTTGAAGAAGTAATGCACCCGCTTCCCAAGCCGGTTGATGCCGTGCTGGGCGTGCACATGGGCGGGCAGTTGCCCGTCAGGGCTTGCGACACCCGCTTCTTCCGCAGCCTGTTTCAGCACAGCAGTTTGCAGGGTGTTTGAAAGGTAGGTGCCTTCATAGAGCAGCGTGCCCGCGCCGAATTGGTTCTCAGTCAGCGCAGGCCATTTGCCGAAGAAGGGATGGTCATAGTAGGCCAGCGCCTTCGCGTGTTCAGGCATGAGAAACTCGGCCCAGTAAGAGACATTGTTCGCTTCACCGACGTGGAAAGGATCGCCCTTGAGGGTAAGGGGGCGTTCAAGATTTGAAAATTCCTGGTAGCTGAACCCCGCGGCTTCGCGCAGCGGCCCCGGCGCACGCTCCCAGCGCGCTGCGGAGTTCTCGTTCGCAAATCCGCTCTTGAAGGTCATGACCACGTGGCCGCCATTCTTCACATAGTCCGCGATGCGCTGGAGCAGCGCATCATCCGAGATGTAGAGTGCGGGCACAATGAGCAGTTTGTAAGCGGAGAAGTCCTGTGTCTCAGGAAAGACGAAATCCGAACCAATGTTCAGGTCGTAAAGTGAGCGGTGCATCTGCTGCACCAGAGAGTCGTAGCCCTCGGGCTTGTGCGTCCAGGACCAGGCTGGCACCGGGCCGCCATAGGGCATGAAATCGATGGCATTGGCAGAGTCGCGGCTCCAGAGAATGGCGACCTGGTTGTGAATCTGCAGGCCGACGAGATGCGCCCCGATCTTCTGCAGCTCATGAGCTGTACGGCTCACCTCGGCATAGGCGCGATTCGGCTCCAGATCGTGCGAGAGAACGCCCTTCCAGTAGGTCTCCTGGTTGGCGGCGATCGAGGCCCAGTGCCAGTATTCGACCATGTTTGCGCCATTGGAAAGATGTGTGTAGACATCCTCGCGGAACTGGCCGTCATAGGGCGGATACTGGCCTTGCGAATCCCAGCCGATGGTCTGGGCATTCGTTTCTGTGATGAGGAAGTTGCCGTGCTTCAGTGAGCGCGTGAAGTCCTCCTGCAGCGACTGCAGCGCGCCATCGTAGCGGTCCTGCGTGGCATGGTAGACATTGTCGGCTGGGATGTCGAGGAACGCAGCGATGGCCTCTTCGTTCACGTCATGGCGCATCATGCCGCCGTAATCCGTGGTCACAAACTGGCCGGGTCCTGCACATTCCCGCACCAGGGCCGCCTGCCATTGCAGGAAATTTGTCACGCGCAGCTGGCTCCAGCGCGTCCACTCAAGTTTGTAGCCCGTGCTTTGCGCACCACTACGTTCCGGCAGGTCCTCCCATGTGTGAATGTTCTCGCCCCAGTAGTTGAGGAACCACGCCTTGCTCAGCGCTTCGGGCGTACCAAATTTCTTTTCCAGATAGTGCTGGAAGCCGATGAAGACATCGCGATTGGCTGCATCGTAGCTGGAGGTTTCATTGTCGAGCTGCCAGCCGATGACGGTGGGGTTGTCCTTGTAGTGGGAAACAATATTCCGGATCAGGCGCTCGGCGTAATAGCGGTAGGCCGGAGAATCAGTGTCCATGTTCTGGCGCATGCCGTAGGTGTTCTGCAGCGTGGGCCCGCCGTGCATGTCCGTGTTCACGCGCCGCGCAAGAATCTCCGGGTGCTCGTGTGCCATCCATGCAGGAATGGAATATGTGGGCGTTCCAAGGATGACCTTGATGCCGGCCTTGCCCATCGCGTCCACGATGCGGTCCATCCAGGCATAGTCAAACTGACCATCTTCCGGCTCCCACAGGCTCCAGGTTGACTCGCCCATGCGCACTACATTGAGCCCTGCGGCCTTCATGAGCTCCACATCTTTCGTGAGGCGCGCCTGCTGGTCGCCGGGCATGTACTCGTTGTAGTACGCGGCGCCGTAGAGCACGGTGGGGAAGTCAAGAGTGGCGCTGACAGCCTTTGTTCTGTCGGAGTGCGCGGCCGACTGGGCCGCGAAGGCGCTGGAGCAAGCAAGGAGAATCACGGAGAGGAGTGCAGGAAAGCGTTTGCCGGTCAGCTGCATGAGAACACCTTTCGATGCGGAGTTCGGATTGCCTGAAATCGAAGTCTTATCAAAACACGTTCATTCAAAGGTAAGCAACACCACTTCGGGATGTGTGCCGACGCGCATGGGAGGCCCCCATGTGCCCGCTCCGCTGGAGGTGTAGACCTGCAGGTTGCCGTGATTGTTGAGGCCGTACGTGTAGCGTCCAAAGGCACGATGTGTGACCCAGCTGAAGGGGAATACCTGGCCGCCATGCGTGTGGCCGCTGAGCTGCAAGCTCACGCCCGCCTCCTCGATGATCGTGAGTCGATTGGGCACGTGCTGCAGGAGCACGCTGGCGGAACCATTGAGTTGCAAGCCTTCAAGAAAAGCCCGGAGGTGCACGGGACGCGTCGATTGACGATAGGAAATGCCGATCACGGTGAGTCCATCGACTTCGACTTTTTCTTCCTCGATCACATGAAAGCCGCCGCGTTGCAGTGCCTGAGCACAACGCAATGCGCCGCCGAATTCGTCATGATTCCCCAGCACGCAATACGTGCCCAGAGGCGGATCGAGGGCGAAGAGTGGTTCCGCCAGGACGCCGGGATCCGTCTTTCCGCCATCGAAGACATCGCCCGGGATGAAGATGACCGCGGGGTTCAGTTTGCGCGCAATGGAGGCAATGCGCCGCGCAAAGCGTTGGCGGTTGATGTTGCCCAGATGAAGATCACTGACGACGAGCGCTTTGCGCCCTTTCCAGTGTTCCGGGAGATTGGGCAACCGGACCGTCACGTGCCGGTTGCGGATCCAGCGAGCATTCACCAATCCGTAGATGCTGGCTGCGATGGCGCCTGCGGAAAGGGAACTGACCAGCCATGGCCGCACCGTGTGCAATGTGTTCTGACTTAGAGTCAGAACCAGAATGAAGTCAGTGACCCAGGCAAGGCAGGCCGCAACGAAAAGGAAGTTCAGCAATCCGAGCCATATGGCCGCGATCCAATATACGAAGTTGACCAGTCGGTTTGCGTATCGAAAACTCAGCACCGCGGCGAAGACGAACGTGGATGAGAGTACAAGCAGGGCAGCGCGGAGCGTTGCGTCTGCTCCAGTGCTGAGCGGCCACCAGAAGTGGGTCCACGTGAGATACAGGAACCAATGCGCAAGGCAAAGCAGGATCTGAAGAGCCAGGATGCCTAGTACAGGCCACGCTTTCAAGCGGAATCTCCTTCATTCATTGTGGCATGTGGTTTCCCGGGCCGTCACAGAGCCACATGCGCGCCGCGCATGAAACAATGATTGCATGGAGGCTCCGGAAACAAGCAAGCTCGGAATCTACGTATCGATCCCATTCTGCCGCTCGAAATGCACTTACTGCAATTTCGCCTCCGGAGTCTACCCGGCCAGCGACCACACGCGCTATGTCGAGCGCCTCGTTGAGGATATGGAAGCCGCGCCGGCGTGGGCGATGCGGCTTGGCGTGGATCTGCCTGCTGGGGTGGACTCCGTTTACCTGGGTGGAGGAACGCCGAGTCTGCTGGAACCACATTTGATTGAGCTGCTCTTTGGCGCCATGCGGCGCCAGTTCCAGATCGAGCCGGATGCGGAAATCACGGTGGAGTGCGCACCGGGCCAGTTGGCCGACTCGACCCTCGCAGCCCTGGCCGAGGCCGGGGTGAACCGTGTGAGTCTCGGCGTGCAGTCTTTCATCGACCGTGAGGCGCATGTGAGCGGACGCCTGCACAGCCGCGCCACGGTGCTGCATGACCTGAAGCGCCTGCGCGCTGCGGGGATCCGGAACCTGAATATCGACCTGATCGCGGGCCTCGCTGGACAAACCTTTGCCAGCTGGGATGAATCGCTTTCTGTCCTGCTTGAAACGGGCGTGCCACACGCCAGTGTCTACATGCTTGAGGTGGATGAGGACTCGAGGCTGGGCCGCGAGATGCTCGCAGGCGGCGCACGCTACCATGCCGATCTGATCCCGAGCGACGATGCGATCGCGCGCATGTATGAAACTGCAGTCGAGCGCCTGGCGTCAGCCGGCCTGCACCAATATGAGATTTCGAACTTTGCCCGACGCGGCCGGGCTTCAAAACACAATCTGCGCTATTGGCAACGTCAGCCTTATTTAGGATTGGGCCTGGATGCATCATCCGCACTGTATTCCACCACCAACGGCTCGTCAGAATCGCCGCATCAGGAGCCGAGTTTCCTGCTGCGGTCCAAGACGACGGACGATCTGAAGGTTTATCTGGCCGCATCGGAGGCCGCAGAAACCACCTGGCTATCGCCGGAGAGGCAGCATGAGGAGGCGTGGTTTCTTGGCTTGCGGTTGAATGCGGGCGTTCGGCCGTCTCAGTTGCGGCGCGAGTTCGGGCGCATCTCAGTGACACGTGCGCTCGATGTCGCCGACCGCCTGGTGAAGGCAGGATTGATCGAAGTCAACGGCAAGACTGTGCGATTGAGCGCACGCGGACGGCTCCTCTCCAATGACGTCTTCCAGGAATTTCTCGCGGAATCTGCATGACGAGGCGGCTTGGGATGCCCAATGGAGCGCGAAGGCGGCGAGAAAACCTGCTGCCTACCACCTGAGCGAATCAGGCGTATCGCCCGGCGAGAGGAACCCCACAGGTCCCGCAAGCGTCTGAGTTGACGAGCCGCAACATTGAATTGACTCCGGTCCGATTTCCTGCGCTTGCCGCAGCGCAGACTCCGCTTCGCGCAGGACAACGACGGGCGAGCGGCCCTCACTGGAGGCAATGCCGAAGCAGGCCGAGAGCCGGATGGATGAGCCAGCCATATGGAACGGCATTGAGAAGACATCCTTGCGCAGCCTCTCGGCAAGCATCACAGCACTGGCTCGGTCACAGCCCGGAAGCACGGTGAGGAACTCATCTTTTCCTGCCCGGCCAAGAAGATCATAGCTGCGCAGCAGTCGCAGCGTGCGCTCTACTGTCTGGCAAAGCAGGTCATCGCAGACCTCGTGGCCAAGGCGCGTATTCCAGTGGCCGAAGTCGTCCAGGTCGAACAGCAGCAAGCACAGGGGCGTCTTCATGCGCTGCACGCGGTCGGTCTCGCGGAAAAGCATGGAAAGCAGCGTTGCCCGGTTGTAGACACCTGTCAGCGCGTCGGATTGTGCGGTCAGTGCAGCCGATTCGCGCAGCAGCTCCAACTGCCGCATGCGGTGAAAGCTGCGCAGCGTCACGTCAAGGCGGAGACGGAAATGGGGCATGGCTGCACTGCGCGGGATCAAGTCGTCAAGCGTACCCTCGGCCAGTCTCTGTTCCCACTCCAGTGTCGGGCGATCTGCAAGAAGGACGAGCGGGATTCGGTGTCCGCCGCTTGCGCCTCGCACTGCCCTCAGCAGCCCCGCATCCATGCCTGGCAGCTCTGCATCCACCAGGGCGAGAGCGGGCAGCGTGGAATCGGTCAAGGCAGCCAGTGTCGCCTCTGCGGAAAGGCCAATCCGGACCTCAACGCCTGCGGCCGTCAGGATGGGTTCGATGCAGGCAAGTAATGCCGGATCATGGGATGCGAGCAAAACAACAGACATCCTCGATTCGAGCATGGCTTGCACCCCCGGCCTAGAGGATGCATCGGCAATGATTAGAGAAAATTTAGGTCCTTCAACGTGATTTTCAAGGCATGGAAGCGCCCATTGCCACGGCGGTCTCCAGGAATCTTTGCGCATGAAAAGCAATGGAGCTGCCGAAGCAGCTCCATGCAGAGGGTCGGGGGAGGGCCCTATTCGACGAAGTCAACCTTCGGCGCGATGGGAATCACCCCGCGCTGGTAGCCAAGATCGAGCAACTTACGGATTGCCTCGCGGCCATCGGCGCCATAGTCCAGCGTGCGCTCATTCACATACATGCTGACGAACCGATTGGCCAGCGACGTGTCCAGGTCGCGAGCGAACTGCATGGCATATTCGAGCGCCTGCTCGCGGTGATCGAGCGCGTGCTGAATGCTGTCGCGCAGCGCCTTGGAGATGATTTTGTGTTTCTCCGGGCCCAGGGAGCGGCGAATTGCATTCCCGCCAAGGGGCAATACGAGCCCCGTGGTCTCGCGCCACCAGACGCCAAGATCGATGACCTTGGAAAGACCGCTCGATGAGTATGTGAGCTGCCCCTCATGAATGATGAGGCCCGCTTCATACTTGCCGGCCAGGATGGAGGGGATGATTTGGTCGAACGGGACCGTTTCCGTCTTGATTTCGGGATTGAAGACCTTGAGCGCCAGAAAGGCGGTGGTCAGTTCACCGGGGACGGCTACCTTGATGCGTCCCAACTCCTCGGGAGTGAGCGCGCGGTTGGACACGACCATGGGGCCGTAGCCCTCGCCTACGCTGCCGCCACAACCCATCAGCGTGTAGTTGTCCTGCACGTACGGGTATGCATGGAAGCTGATTGCCGTGACATCGTAGAATGCCTCAGTCTGGGCGCGCCGATTCAGGGTTTCAATATCGCAGAGCGTATGGGAAAAGCGGTAACCAGGTACGCGAATCTTGTTGGTCGCCAGACCATAGAACATGAACGCGTCATCCGAGTCCGGGCTATGGGCGATGGAGATGTCGATTAAACCTTGCGTACCGGCAACTTCAGCAATCGTATTGCTCACGGAGTCTAAAACTTCCTTTCAACGTTCAGGGTGCTTCGGTGGCGCCCTGCTTGTGTTAGAGAATTGGATGCAACGGGATGGCCCCTCGGCCCTCTGCTCGCCTGGGATCGAGAAGAAAGACCGCCGAACCCGTCGGAGCTGCCGTCGGAGAACCATGCCGAAGAGGGAAAACGATTGATCTGGTCATGCAATGTCCTCTAAGGCTCTGATTCTGCATCGGTTCTTTGTGCGGAGGCGAAGGCATCCATTGCGCCTGGCTGCAATTCTTCGGGATGAGCCTTACGGTGCAGCCAGATGTGACGCGCCATGCCCGCTGCTGCGAGCAGCAGTGCGCCGAGCGAAATCAGCAATGCAATCATGAGCCAGCGCATCACACAAAGATCCAGAATATCAGATGGCTTGTGCGGGGCATCCTGCCCATTGCCCCGGAAGAGCCGGTCTCATGGGCGCTCCAGACTCGCCATCAGCCAGTCCAGATAGCCTGGGCTGCCCGCCTCCACCCGCAGAACCAGAAACTCCGGCGTCTGGTAGCTGTGCAGTGCGTGCAATCTTAGCTCCAGTGCGGCCAACTGGTCGGCTCCTGTCTTGATCAGGACAAGGGTCTCCCCGGATGCTTCGACCTCGCCCTGCCAGCGGTAAATCGACTGCGCACCCGGCAGGAATGTGGCGCAGGCTGCGAGCCGCTCTTCGATCAGTGTGCGGGCCAACTGCTCCGCTTCTTCTGGAGTGGCCGTTGTAGTAAGGACGATACGGGCCTGGGTTGCGGGTTCGGGCATGGTTCGGTTCCAGGCGACAGTGTAACGCCATGGGTGCGCCGCCAACACCTGCTCCTGCTGGAGCAGGTCACAGGCTTGCCGAGCCAGCTTCCCTGAGGCAGTATGGTCTTTACGGCCTGCGAGCCGTAGGCATGGAGGATGGCGATGGGCACCGTGATCAAATTTGGAACCTCCGGGTGGCGAGCCATTGTGGCGGATGAATTTACGCTGGCGAATATCAGACTCGCCGTGGCCGGCATCGCAGCGTATGTCAAGACCCAGCCGAAGCCGCACCGCGTCCTTGTGGGGCGCGACCCGCGCTTCCTTGGTGAGACATTTGTGAATGAGGCGGCGCGTGTTCTGGTGGCAGCGGGCGTCACGCCAATTGTGATTCCAGAGGCCGCGCCGACGCCTGCCATCGCCTATGCCGTGCGCCAGCTCAAGACATCGGGCGCCATCAACTTTACGGCTTCGCATAATCCGCCGGAGTACAACGGCATCAAGTTCTCCACACACGACGGCGCTCCGGCGCTGCCCGAAGTGACAAAGCAGATTGAGGCAGCGATTGATGGATTGAGCAAGGGCGGCGGGGGCGGCATTCCGAGTCCCTTTGCCGAGGGCTTTGAAACCGTCGACGTGAAGCCCGACTTCCTGAAGCGGCTGGCTGAGCTTGTCGATCTGAAGGCGATTGCAAAGTCCGGCATCAAGGTGGTGTATGACCCCTTCTGGGGCGCGGGCCGCGGGTACAGCTCAGACCTTCTTCGTGAGGCCGGCGTCAAAATGGAGACGGTGCACGACTATCGGGATGTGCTCTTCGGTGGACATGCGCCCGAGCCGGATGACTACCTTCTCGGCGATGCCAAGGCAAAGATGAAAGAGATCGGCGCGCAGATTGGAATTGCCACCGATGGCGATGCCGACCGCTTTGGCATTGTGGATGGGGATGGAACCTTCATCCAGCCCAACTACGTCATCGCCCTGCTGTTCGACTACCTGGTGGAGACCCGCGGGTGGAAGAATGGCGTCGCAAAGAGCGTGGCCACGACGAACCTAGTGAATGCCCTGGCGGACCATCACAAAGTCCCGCTTTACGAGACCCCCGTCGGATTCAAGTACATTGGCGAATTGATCATTGCGGACAAGATTGCCATTGGCGGCGAAGAGTCGGCAGGACTGACGATTCGGGGCCACGTGCCAGAGAAAGACGGCGTCATTGCCGGCTTGCTTGTGGCAGAGATGGTGGCAAGACGCGGCAAGAGTCTCGGGGTGCAATTGCGGGAACTCTTTGCCAAGGTTGGTTCCTACTATCCGGTTCGCGAGAACTTCCGCTTGACCCCGGAGCGCAAGACCGCGTTCACTGAGAAATTGAAGGCAGATCCGAAGGAGCTCAGCGGACGCAAAGTGACAAGCGTTGTGCGCACAGACGGACTGAAGCTGATTCTCGAAGACGGCTCGTGGGTTTGCTATCGCCTCTCGGGCACGGAGCCTGTCGTGCGTGCCTATACCGAGGCACGCAATGAGAAGGATATGAAGGCGCTGCGTGCAGCCGCAGAGGCATTTGTCTTGTCGTAGATTGTGATTGGGTGAGGATGCAGAACGAGAATACACAATCCAGAGCAGGCAGTCCGCAGGCGCCGGCATCGCTGCGCGCGCGGAGTCTGGAGTGGGTGCGCCACGGATGGCGTCCTGCCGGCACGGTGGTGGCCGTCGCGTTAGCGCTCCTGTTTGGCTGGGGCGTAGTGAATGGCAAACATGGCCTGTCCGCCTGGGAGCAGCAGCACACGCAGGATCGCAAGCTTCAGCAGCAGATTCAGGACCTGCAGCAGGAGAATACAAAGCTGCGTGACCACATTCAGAGGTTGAAGTCAGATCCGGATGCCATTGAACATGAAGCGCGGGAGCAGCTGCACTATGCCCGTCCGGGCGAGGTGATCTACACCCTGCCAGCGGCTCCTCAGGCCCAATCTGCAGAGGATGACAAGTAGGTGTTTCTTGTGGAGTAAGCGCCGGCAGGTGCGAAGGGTAGACTCTGCATCAAAAATCAATATGTCCGCGCACTGAGCCGACCCATGCCGGGCCGCGATCGCGGTTGTAGCCGGGATCCGCAATGTGCTGCACATCGACGGCATAGAACAGTCCGCGCCATGCGTGCCAGTTGTAGTAGCCTTCGACGATATTCTCGCGGCCATAGTTCAGCTTTCCATCGCCGAGCAGGAACCCCAGGCCGCCATAGCGCAGGTAGTCCTGATGGTCCCGTTTGATGGCATTTGAGACAAGAGCAAGACCCACCTTGTCCAGCGAACGATGCCACCGCATTCCTGCGTAATCGGCTCCGGCCTCCACGGTCTGGTCCACTTCGGTGTAGGCGAAAGACTCGTGTTGGCCTTCATTCCATCCAAAGCGGCCAAAGACGCGCAATGCCTCCGTCACTTCCTGTTCGTTATTCAAGCCAAAGCCATACTTGAGCGCGCCAAAGTGCTCATGCAGCGTAATCGTTGGGGTCGGATCGATGCCTGTCAGGTAGGCGCGGACTGCCTCCCGATAATCCCCCATGTGAGCGCGATTGGCATAGAAAAGAATGCGTGTCGTACCTTTGCGCTGCGGGATCAGGCTGCGCCGCAGTTCCAACTCACCATTCTGGGCATGGGCACGACTGAACGCCCAGTCGAGGGCGATGCCGTTCGCGACCGTGGGCATGGCGAATAGCCCGTAGCGGATGCTCCACCGGCGGTCGTCGTACTCGGCCAGACCTCCGACCGTGTAGCCGCGCGTGTCGGCTGCGTAGTCCCAGGCGCCGTTGTTATCTACGGTCCAGTTCATGAATTGCAGATGGCTGTCGGAGCCGATGTCGTTGATGTCGAAGACGTCGGGCAGGGTCAGTTTCCCGGCGCGCAATTCAAATCGACGGGCAGGGACCGTGGGAGCCGGCGCGAGCGGGCCCTGCGCCTGCGCAACGGTCTCATCCGTCAGTCCGATGACCTGATGAATCTGGTAGCGCGCGATGTAAGGGGCCTCGCCGAGGTAGGGATTCCGCACGACATCAAGGTTGGTAAAGCCCGCCAGTCCCAGCGCCTCGCTCAAACCGCGTCCCGCGGCGTCCTCCATGTCGAAGATGAAGTCCGTGTTGTACCGGACCGAGTGGCTGCGGCGCAACGCAGTGAAGAGTGTGCCGACCATCGAGGTCTTATACTCGGCTGAATTGCGAAAGCTGTTGGTCCCCTCGTACGGTGCATGAAATGGGAGGCGACCCTGGAAGATGATGTTTGCCTGGCCGGAGATCCAGTAAAGCGCGTCTTCGGAATGCGGCGCCATCGTGACGACGCGGTCCTGCGAGGCGGGGTTGACCGAGCCTGCATCGCTGGGCTTGTCGACGACGCTGCCGTGCTGCGCGGCGACGGGGTTGGAGTTGTCATGCAGCAGGACCGCAATCTTGGGGTCCGGCGCAGAGGGGAGTCCTTGGAATTGGGACTGGCCAGAGGCCGGCGCTGCAGCGACAGCGAGGGCGAGACAGACGAGCGGGTTGGCAATTGGAATGCGGCTTATCATGCGTGGCTCATGTGGGGGTAGTCGCGGTTGTGCGGCTGGGCTAGAATTAAACTGACCATACCCCCATAGGGTTAATACCATACCGGGGGAGGGTATAGTCAACTGAGGCCACGCGATGTCAATTCATGAGCGGGAAAAGCTGAAACTGCTGCAGCGCGTGAGGCGCTTGCGCGGGCAACTGGATGCCGTGGAGCGGCTGGTGACGGCCGATGATGACTGCGGAGGACAGTTGATGCTTCTCGCCGCGGTGCGGGGCGGGGTCAACGGCCTGATGGGGGAAATCCTCGAAACGCATATCCGCTTCCATTTGACCGACGGGGCCAAGGAGCGGATCGCTCCCGAGCTGGCCGAGGATCTGATCGACCTGGTGCGCGCCTATCTGAAGTAAGCGAATCCTGTGCATTTGGCCAGTTGCGCTTCGCTTTCATCTTCCCTTGGGGAAGGCCGGTTATTGCTAAGCCACGCTTGCATCGCACCCTCTTTCTCCTCTAGGGCCCGGCAATTCTGCCGGTTGGCGCCTTCGGGAAACTGCGGGGATTCTCCTGAAACGGGTGTGCGATACTCGGAGTGACATGTACAAACGCATTGTTCTGAAGCTTTCGGGCGAAGCACTTTCGGGGGCGCGCGGATTTGGCCTGGATGCAGCCAAAGTGGCTGAGATCACGGCCGAAATTGCAGAGGTGCATGCGCTAGGCGTGGAGATCGGAGTGGTTGTCGGCGGCGGCAACTTCTTCCGAGGCGTTGCGGAGCAGGCCAAGCAGATGGATCGCGTATCTGCTGACAACATGGGCATGCTGTCCACGGTGATCAATGCGATTGCGCTGCAAGACGCACTGGAACAAAAGGACGTACAGTGCCGGGTGATGAGCGCCGTATTCATGAACCAGGTAGCCGAGCCCTACATCCGGCGGCGGGCGGTGCGGCATCTTGAAAAAGGGCGCGTGGTCGTCTTCGCCGCGGGCATCGGGAATCCATTTTTCTCGACCGACACAGCCGCCAGCCTGCGCGCGATGGAGATCAAGGCGGATGTGCTGCTGAAGGGGACCAAGGTCGAGGGCGTCTACAGCGCGGATCCGGTGCTGGTGAAGGATGCGGTGAAGTACGACGAACTGACCTACATGGACATCCTGCAACAGGGGCTCTAGGTCATGGATCTGACCGCTGTCAGCCTCTGCAAGGACAATAACCTGCCCATGATCATCTTCAACATGAACCAGCCGGGCAATATCCGGCGCGTGGTACTGGGCGAGAAAGTTGGATCGCTCGTGACGGCCTAACGGCGCGGAACCGTCTAACTCTTTGTGGAACAACGTAAGCCAGCCCCGCTGAAAGCATTGACCGGCCTGCGCTGCTTTGCCGCCGTCAATATCGTCTTTTTTCACTTCTCAGATCCAAGATGGTTCGGCTGGTTTGCGCCCATCGTCAACGCCGGCTATGCCTCGGTGAGCTACTTCATCCTGCTTTCAGGATTTGTGCTGGGCTACAACTACAATGTCCGGGCCCGGGCCGGTGAGCTGGATGTGGTGCGCTTCTACAAAGCGCGATTCACACGTCTTTATCCCATCTATTTCCTCAGTTTGTTGCTGGCCTGGCGGATGATTCCACTGGAGTGGAGCGCGCACACGCATTCGATGTTTTGGACCGGCATGGTGCTGACACCGCTGCTCATGCAAGGCTGGATTCCTTCGCTTGCCACATTCCTGAACACACCTGCCTGGACGATGTCCGCAGAGTCCTCCTTTTACCTGTTGTTTCCCTGGTTGGCCCGATGGCAAAAGCCCACGAACCTGAAGAAGCATCTAGGCAAGATGGGGGGCGTGTGGATGCTGGGGCTGGTGCCCGGTACGCTCTACATGGTGTTCCGGCCGGATGGAATCGCCTACCCGGATCGCTGGAGTTACGGGCCGTGGCTCCAGGCGCTCAAGTACACGCCGTGGCCGCATCTGGCGAGCTTTGTGTTCGGTGTTCTGCTTGCGGAGTTGGATGAGGTGATTCCGCGCTCAGGACGGCTGCGCCTTATCCTGGGTATCTTTGGGTTCACAGCGATCTTTGGTCTGCTTTCCCTGGGGACGAGGGTACCGTACGCGTTGCTCCACGACGGTCTGCTCATGCCGCTGTTTGGCTGCATCATCCTGGGCCTGGCTGGCAACAATGCTCTCGCATTTGCCCTGGGCGCGCGGCCCCTTGTGTTTGTAGGCGAGGCCAGTTACTGCCTTTATCTGCTGCACTTCAACATGTGGAATCTGATCCACGATTCGCATGTTCTGAACAGACTTGGGCTGAGCCGCTTTGATCCGTGGATCAGCTATGTCCTGCTCATTCTCATGGCGATTCTCGCGTTGCACCTGGTTGAAAAGCCAGCGCAGCGTCAACTGCGGAAGTGGATGGCTGTCTGACCCAAGAGACAGACCGGCAGGGTTGCAAAAGGGAAGAGCCCAACCAGGACTGGTTGGGCTCTTGGTTGAATCGGCGCTTTCGCTTATGGAGTGACCGACTGGGTCGAGTGGTTGCCGTGGGCTGCCATGGCGAGCGCCGTAGGGTGCAAATCGGCGGGATATGGCGTTGATTGGCTCTGCTTGAGCGTGCCGGCGTTTGGATCCAGCTGGAAGCCGGAGACTGAGTTGCCGAGGTAGTTCGCCGTGTAGACAAACCGCCCCAGCGCCGGATCAACCGCAATCCAGACTGGCTGTGTGTCGGTTGCATTCGCGGCTGAGCCCGTGGGGTTGATGGCCGCCGCGGGTGTCCCGGTCTTCAGGTCAATCACATATGCCGATACCGAGGAGTCAAGTGCGTTCGAAACGTACATGTAAAGGCCGCGTGGATCGATGGCAACAGAGGTAGGCTCAGCGCCCGTCCTAAATGGCCCATTGATGAGGAAGGTGAGCTGGCCGCTCGACTGGATGCCGTAGCCGATCAGCTGGTTTGAGGCATAGTCCGTGATGTAGGTAAACCGGCTCGTAGGATCGGCAGTGATTGCGGAGGGCTTGACGCCGGCTTTATACGGGCTGCCGAGGGTGGGCGTGAGTGAACCACCGGAACCGACCGCAAAGCCGAAGACCCAGCCGGGATTCGCCGTGCTGGTCACGGGGCCGCCTGGGTTGTAGGCCGCCTGATCATAGGCCGTCACGTAGACCTGCTTGTTGTACGCGGTGGAGACGAGGCCGGTGGGCACCAGTGGATCGCCCGTGTAGCCCGGAAGGACCAGACTCTGCTGAGACGTGACCGCACCAATCGCGCCGGAGGACGAAAGAGCGTATTCGTTCAACGTGGCAGTGGTGGAACCGAAAAGAACGTACAAGTAGTTTCCAGCCTGATTGACCGCCAGCGATGTGGGCGGGGCAGCCAGCGTAATCGCATCCTGCTTGGACAGATTCCCGTTATAGTCGGCCTTGAAGTGAACGACCGAATTGTCGCCCGCATTCGCCACGTAGAGATCAATCTCGTTGGGTGAGATCGCCAGCGCCACCGGATTCACGCCGCCTGAGGAGACCGCTGGGGGCCCGGTACGAAGAGCACCAGATTGTGAGTCGACCGCAAACGTCTGGATCTGGCCGTCACCGGTTCCGCTGCCGGCAGACGCTAGGTAGAGATAGTCGATCGTCACAAGTTGGCACGCAGTCAAAAGGGTGGCCACTATCAGGCCGAGGGACGAGACCAGAAAGAGCTGGCTCACTTTGCTAAACTTCATGCGCTTCCTTCGTCGTGGGCCTTCGAATTCCTGCCCAAGGAAAACTGGTTGAGTTGACCCGAAGATAGTTTAAAAGCCTATTACCGGGCAATGCTAGCTGCTCCATCGCAACGTACTGCTTGCTATCGAGTCCTCGAGCAGGGCCAAAGGCCTGGTGTCTCGGGGAACGCGACCGCGGGTTCTGCGGCTGTCACTTATTGGGCAGCCGGTGCGGAATTGCCGCCACAGCGGTTGGCTGGGCGTTCGACTTAAAGGGCGAAAACTGCGAAATCAGCAATGTGCCATTCGCCGGGTTGATCTGGAATCCCGAGACATTGCCGCTCAAGAAGTTTGCCGTGTACAGATACTCATTCCTGGACGGATCAATCCCGATTGCAACGGGTTGGGCTCCGGTCGTATAGGCGCCTACCCGTGTGAGTGCGCCATTGTTCATCGCGTAGGCGGTCACATTGGCATCCAGCGAATTTGCGACATAGGCAAATTTGCCACTTGCGTCAATCACGATGGCCAGGGGCGCGTTGCCAGAAGGGTAGGGACTGCTGCTTAAGGGCGTCAGCAAGCCGCCGCTCTGCTGGAATCCCAAAACGTCGCCTGTGGCCATGTCTGTCACGTAGACGTAGGCTCCCGTCGGGTCGCTGGCAATACTGGAAGGCTGGGTCCCCGCCGCAAAAGGAACTCCCCCATTCAAAGGTGCGAGCGTCCCATCCGGATTGGCGGTGAAGCCAAAGACGTAGCCTCCGCCGCTCGTGGAGTCATAGGCGGTGACATAAAGATAGCTGCCGGATGCCGCCGTTGCGATGCCGGTCGGGGTCATGACATGGGTCGGGTTGCTGGGCAGAATCAGTGGCCAGTAATTTGCGGCGATGCCCGTGTTGGTGCTCGGTGTCCCCAGCGAATCGTCTTTGTTGATTGGGAATGCCGAAATCGAACCCGAGCAGGGGGATGCCGTTGAGCACGTGGGAAGAGGTTGATAGGTATTCAGCACATACAGGAGCTTCGTGCTGGATGCTACGGTTACTGCAAATGGAAATACGCCAGGCGTGTTGACCGTGCTATTCGGGTAAAGCTTGCCGTCGTTGCCGATGATGAACTGGACAATCGTGTTGTCATCCTCATTGACGACATAAAGGCTCGCATTGTCGGGTGCCGGGGTATCCGCAACAGGATTGCGGCCGCCAGACGGGAACGGGGAGGCTGGGATCTGGCGCATGCGGCCAGAGTCAGAGTTCACTTCGAAGACATCCACCTGCCCATATTGGTTTGGTCCGGCTGCCAGGGCGCTTGTAACGTAGACAAAGTCCGCCGTGAGGGTGCTGCAGGCAGTAATAAGTCCGGCGGCTATCAGGCTAGCCGCGGAGACCAGAACAAGCTGGCTCGATCTGTTCAACTTCATGCGCATCTTTCATCAGCGGACCGCAACCCTGGCCCGAAGTCACTCTTTTGAGATTCGCCCCGGAATGCTCCGGGGAAGTGGCAGTCACTCAGCTTTACTGCGTGGTCCGGGCTCTGGACGGCCCCGGATTCACAGGGCAAGGAGAGGTTTGTGGCCGCTCCTTGCCCTTTTGGATTGAAGCTGACAGGACGCAATCAGCTTGTACGGCCGCTCGTCATGCACCAGGCAGCAGGCCCAAGCAGCGGGTAGGTGATATTCGCCGGACCAGGCAGGTTGTTGAGCACGCCTGAGTTCTGGTCGATCACCCTGCCGGTCACCGATGAGTCGTTGTAGTTGGCGGTATAGATGAACTGGCTCGACGGGTCTTCAATCAGACACTGCGGACCAGCACCACTGCCAAACGGACTCCCTGGGATCTCGCTGAGCTGGTGTGTTGCCGGATCAATGACGTAGCCAGCCAGCCCGCTTTGCGGATTGGGTGATTGCGGGTTGTTGATACCCTGGTTGGCGACGTATACCCATTTGTTCTTGTTCTCGTAAATCAGGTAAATGGGGTTTGACAGGGTTGGGTCACCCGGAACAGGGCCGCCGGTCTGCTGCTGCAGCGCGCCATTCGTGCCGACCGAGTACGGGATGAACTGACTCGGGGACGTGATTCCGCCCACCGTAACCGGCTCGTTATCCAGAGCGTAGACGTAACCGCCGCCACTGACGATCCCCGTTGCCTGTGCGATATTCAGCGGCTGGGAGCTGTTCTGGTTCACCGTCAGCTGGCCCGTGGCTGCTGAAAACGTGTAGGGGAAGACAGAGTCGCCAGTCGCCGGCGTGCCGCTCACCGTGAGGACGTAGCCACTGGCCAGAACAAAGTCGATCGGGTCTGCCGGCACGGGGAAATAGGACAGCGGGGAACCGTTTGCAGCGGTCACTTGCGAGTTCACGACAAGGGTGAGGCGCCCTGTCGACTGATCCACCTTGAACGCCGAGATGTCGCCGCAGGCGGTTACTCCGGGTCCCAGGCTGAGGGCGCACGATGCGCCGGAAGGCGAGTCGTGATCCAGGACATAAATGTAGCTCCCGGCCGTATCTGAAATGATGCGGAACGGGTTGATCCCCTGGGTGTAGAAGGTCTCCTGGGGCGAGAGGACCCCGTTGCCACCCACGGCAAACTGCGTGATGTTGGAATACTGGCAGGGATCCGTGGTGGTGCAGTTGGAGCTGCCAGACTTCGTGACTCCACGATTCAGAACATAGATGAATCGCCCGCCGGGGAGAAGCACTGCGCGGCCTGGGTTCGCTCCGCCAGAGGAGATCGGCAGACCATTAATTGGCGTCAGGAAGCCAGTGTTATGGTCAATTTTGAAACCGCTGATAATGCCGTTGCCTGAGGTCTGGGCAGTGTTTTGGCCCGTCACCCAAAGATATCCAACTGTATAGCTTTGAACGCAAGACGTAATGCCGAGGATGCCGCCTGCTGAGAGGGCGCTCATCAGAAGGGCCTTGCCGAATTTCATAAACCTCATGCGATTCCTTCACCCTGGTCCGGCGTGCGCCGCCAAGTTTTCTAGTTCCACAGCAGAGCTGGGTTGGGATGGGTCCCTGATGCATTGTAAAAGGCGAGGGCGGGTTGTGCATAGTTGCGTGCCTCTGCCGGCTTGAAACCTGCTGAGGCTGACGAGACATTCCGGGCTTCAAAGCCGCAATCTGGGCGTCCCATCCCCAACGCTGCATACGTTCTGGCTTCTCCTTGGACGCGGGCGAGAATGGAAATGTCACGTCTGAAACATTGCGCCCGGCCCGCCAGAACCAGCGAGCCGGGCGCGTGAGACCCCGGCCACAGAACAGCCTGCTAAGACGGCCGCTTTACCTCGGTGGAGGCAGCTACCAGACGCGGCACGATTGGACAGGATACATCGGCTCTCCCTTCCTGCATCCGAATGCTTTGCCGAATTCATCGAAATTCTGCACGGTCCCGTTTACGCGCCAACGACCCGGTGAGTGTGGGTCCACCAGTGCGGATTGACGGGCCGCCTGCTCCGTTTCGTTTTGGCACCAGACCTGCGCAAAGCCAAGGAAGTAGCGCTGCGCCTCAGTGTAGCCGTCGATTTTTTCGTTGATGGACTTGCCTTCCGTCGCCAGCGTATCCAGCAGTGCCTGATACGCGATGCGCAGTCCGCCATTGTCCGCTGTGTTTTCTCCCAGGGTCAGTTTGCCGTTGAGCATTTGTGCTGGCGCATCCCCGTGAGCTGGAGCTGCCTCAAAGCCGCCGTACTCCTTGACTTCGCAGTCCGTGCGTTCTGTGAAGGCTTTGCGATCCTCCGGTGTTTGCCACTCGCGGAGATTCCCCTTTCCGTCGTACTTCGACCCTTGGTCGTCAAAGCCGTGCGTCATCTCGTGGCCAATTACGACGCCGATGCCTCCAAAATTGACGGCTGGATCCACATTCGGATCGAAGAAAGGTGGCTGCAGGATGCCGGCAGGGAAGTTAATGTCATTCATTGGCGGGTTGTAGTAGGCATTGACCGTCGGCGGCGTCATGCCCCATTCTTTTTCGTTCACCGGCTTGCCCAGATGGCTCAAGTTCCAGTCCATCGCAAAGACTGCTGCGCGGTTCATGTTTCCGAGCGGGTCGTCGCGCTTGACCTGCAGAGAAGAATAGTCGCGCCACTTCTCCGGATAGCCGATCTTGTTGCGGATCATCGCCAGCTTTTCTTTGGCTGCTTGCTTGGTTGCATCACTCATCCATGGCAGGGTTGAAACGTCTTCTCCCAGAGCCTTCTCCAGTGCAGCAACGAGCTGATCCATGCTTGCTTTGGACGAAGGTGGAAAGTGCTGGCTGACCCAGTCCTGCCCCACGGCTTCTCCCATGGCGCGATCTGTCGCGGCCGTGCAGATCTTCCAGCGCGGCTGTGGCTCCCTTTGACCTGCGAGTGCCTTGCCGTAGAAGTTGAAGTTCTCGTCAAAAAAGGCCTTTGGCAGGGTGTCCGCAGAACCATGAATCAGATGCCAGCGGAAGTAGGCTTTCCATCCGCTGAGCGGTTGCGTGGCAATCAGAGTGCTGAGCTCCTTGAAATACTCCGGCGTCGCCACATTCAGATTGGCAAAATGGCCGACCTCCACGTCGCTGAAATAGGTTGCAAAGTGGAAGTTGGGTGAAAGCTGCTGGAGTTGCTCCAGGGTGTAGATGTGATAGCGGTTTTTTGGATCACGAAGGTCCGTGCGGCTCGTGGAGGCCTTCGCTAATGCGATCTCGATGGACATCACATCCGAAGCTTCCCGAGCTGCGGTGTCGGGAGAATCCCCGGCGAGTGTGAGCATCTTCGTTACGTGGGCAATGTACTCCTGACGGATCCTCTGGAAGCGCGGCGAGTCCACGATGTAGTAGTCGCGATCCGGCAGGGAAAGGCCGGCTTGAAAGATGTTGGCAATTTGCTTGGTGGAATCCAACTCATCCTGCATGACAGCAAACCGGAACAGTGATGCCGGTTGTCCCTTAGCCTCCAGGTTGCCCATCAGGCTCGCGACCTGGTTTGTGTCCGTGATTCCGTTCACCAGCTTAAAGGCTGCATCGAGGGGCGCAAGTCCTTCTTTATCCATCAGGCTTGTATCCATGCAGGCCGCATAGAAGTCTCCATATTTTTTCTGGAGTGACGTCTTCGGATCCTTCGAGGCTGCGTCCAATTCCTGCCAGAGCAGATAGCGGTTCCGTTCACCTAGCAGCGAAAAGGATCTGGCCCAGCGAACCTGATCGCCCGGGATCGGATTGCTCTTCACCCAGTTCCCGCAAGCGTACTGGTAGAAGTCAGTACAGGGATTTGCGCTCATGTCGATGGCGGCTGTGTCAAAGCTTTTCACGACAGGTGGCGGCGTGGGCGTTGCATCGGCGTTGGAGGTTCCCGTCGCTGGCCCTTCGGCCATGGCTGTGCCAAGGGCGATCAGAAAAGTGGCAAGAATGAAAGGCTTGGTCATATGTGTCCTCAACGTGACGAGATTGCGCGTAAACCTGCTGGGTGAGGTGTGTACGGGTCTTCAGGCCATGCTGCGCAGAGGGAATCGCGGTTCGGCCGGTTGCCGAATAGCCTACCACGGGAACGCACACATCCTGAAGGCGACACTTGATCCGGTCAGAATGGTACCGCGTGCAACTTGCGCCAGGAATTCCGGCTCCAATGTCGGAGAGAATCACGATCCAGCCCGAAGGCAGGTCGCAGCTTTACATGCCGCCCTGCGCCCTGCCACACTGGAGCGTGGACACCCAGACAATTGTCATTCTTGACTTTGGCTCGCAATATACGCAGCTGATCGCCCGCCGCATCCGCGAGCAAAATGTTTTTTCCGTCGTGTTGCCCTGCACTGCCCCGCTCAGCGAAATTCAGGCGCACAAGCCCGTTGGCATCATACTTTCCGGCGGGCCATCGTCCGTGTACGACGCCGACGCGCCGGCTGCAGATCCACGCATCCTGGATGCAGGCGTACCTCTGCTCGGCATCTGCTATGGCTTGCAGTTTGTGGTGCATCATCTTGGCGGTAAGGTGCGTTCAGCGCCCAAGCGCGAGTACGGCCACGCGGATGTGACGATTGAAGACAGTAAAACGGCTCTCTTTGCGGGTCTGCCGGGTACCATGCACGTCTGGATGAGCCATGGGGATGAGGCTCTTCAACTCCCCGCGGGCTTCCACCGCACTGCAGTCACATCCAATGCGCTGGCTGGAATCGCCAATGAGGAACGGCGTATTTGGGCGGTTCAATTCCATCCGGAAGTGCACCACACTCCCCTCGGGCCACAGCTCCTCCGCAATTTCGTGTTCGGCATCTGCGGTGCGCGCGGTGACTGGACCCCCGCGCACTTCATCGAGGACACCGTCGCGGCCATTCGAGAAAAGGTCGGCAAGAGCCACGTGATTTGCGGGCTCTCGGGCGGCGTGGATTCTTCGGTTGCGGCCGTGCTTGTACACAAGGCCATCGGCTCGCAACTCACCTGCATCTTTGTGAACAACGGTGTTCTGCGCAAGAACGAATTCCAGAATGTCCAGCGCAATCTGCGCGACAAGCTGGGGCTGAATATCGATGCGGTCGACGCGAGCGAGCGATTCATGAAGCAGCTCGCCGGCGTGACAGACCCTGAGGTCAAGCGCAAGCGGATTGGTGCGGAGTTCATCGCGGTCTTTGACGATGAGGCGAATCGCATTGCCCGGGAAGCGGGCGGCGTGGACTGGCTTGT
>JBAUTX010000286.1:0-5423 GCA_049582405.1 Occallatibacter sp.
GAGCAGCTGCCCTCGTTTGAGAGGGAATGTCCTTGATGGAGAAGACAGGATCCCCGGGCTCAAGACAGGACGGAAGCCTCATGTTGACAGATGCGATTGAAGGCGCCTTCGCTGCCGTGGAAGAGACCATCCGCAGCGGGCCTGTCTATCCGCAGGTGTCGCCGGAGGAGATCCGGCAGCACCTTCGGTCGCATTATGCGTTCGCGCGTCCCACCTCTCTGGAGGATTTAGCGGCGGATGTGGAGGCCATGCTCCGCCGCTGGCAGGTGCAGGTGACGCATCCTCGCTACCTCGGTCTCTTCAACCCCAGCGTCACGCTGGCATCTGTCGTTGCCGAAACTCTTGTTGCACTCTACAATCCACAACTTGCTGCCTGGCGTACTTCGCCCGCAGCGAATGAGATCGAAAAGCACACCCTGGACTGGGTCGGGGGAAAACTCGGTCTGCCCGCCGAGAGTTTCGCCAGCTTCACGACGGGCGGTGCGGAAGCGAACCTCACGGCGGTTCTGGTCGCTCTCACACATACTTTTCCCGAATATGGCGAGCGCGGGCTAAGGAGTCTGGGTGCCGATCCTGTCCTGTATCTCAGCGAAGAGGCGCATCACTCGTTCACAAAGATTGCCCATATGACGGGTCTAGGCCGGCATGCGCTTCGCACCGTGGCATCCGACAGCAACCTGAAGCTGGACCTGGCGGATTTGAAGCGTCAGGTGGCCGAGGATCGCAAGAATGGCTTCCGGCCGTTCCTGGTGGTGGGCACCTGCGGCACGACGGCTGCCGGGGTGATCGATCCTCTCGAAGCACTGCATGCATATTGCAAATCGGAGGGGCTCTGGCTGCATGTCGACGCCGCATGGGGCGGTGCCGCGGCGCTGTCACCCGCGCTACGGCCCCATCTTGCCGGCATTGAGTCAGCCGACTCCATTACCTGTGACGGCCACAAATGGTTCTCAGTTCCCATGGCCTGCGGCATGTTCTTCTGCCGCCATCGCGCTACGGTGTTGAGCACGTTCCACGCTCAGACCTCGTATATGCCGCAACAGCACAGCCAGGATGTCCTGGACCCCTACACCAGTACGGTGCAGTGGTCCCGGCGTTTCATTGGGCTTAAGCTGTTCATGTCGCTGGCGCACAACGGCGAAACTGGCTACGCCGCCATGATCGAGCACCAGGCGCGCATGGGCGATCTTCTGCGCGATCGTCTTGCGCAGTCCGGCTGGCAGATCGTCAATTGCACACCGCTTCCGGTCGTCTGCTTCACCCGGCCCGGTCTGGACATTTCGGCGTTCCTGGCTCGACTCAGGGAGGAGCAGATTGCCTGGATCTCAGAGACGCAATGCGCGGGCCAGCCGGTCCTGCGTGCTTGCGTTACAAGCTTCAAGACCAACGAAAACGACGTCCACGCTGTGGTGGATGGCCTTAACCGCATCGCTGCTCAGTGAACGTCGCAATGGTGCAAAGGTTCATTTTGACTGCGAGAGAATCTTCTGATGAAGCTTGAAACCCTTGCGATCCATAGCGGCTATGATGTGGAGCCCACGACGAAGGCTGTTGCAGTTCCTATCTATCAGACCGCGTCCTACGCATTCGACAGCGCCGAGCATGGTGCGGCCCTCTTCAACCTTGAGGTGGAAGGCTACCGCTACACACGCATCTCCAATCCGACCACGCGCGTGCTGGAGCGCCGGGTGGCCGCGCTCGAAGGTGGCGAAGATGCGCTCTGCGTCGCCAGCGGCCAGAGCGCGGTCTATTACGCAGCCGCCAATGTGGCGGAGATGGGCACCAACCTCGTCTCTGTTCCCCAGCTCTACGGCACCACGCACACGGTCTTCGCCTACACGCTGCCCGGCCAGGGCGTCACGGTGCGCTTCGCCAAGTCCGATGCGCCGGCCGACATGGAAGCGTGCATCGACGAAAAGACGCGCGCCATTTTCTGCGAGAGCGTCGGCAACCCCGCCGGCAACATCTGCGATATCGAAGGGCTCGCGAAGGTCGCTCACAAGCATGGCATCCCGCTCATCGTCGACAACACTGTGGCCTCGCCGGTTCTGCTGCGCCCCATCGAGTACGGCGCGGACATCGTCGTCCACTCTCTCACCAAGTTTCTCGGCGGCCACGGCACGACGCTCGGCGGCGCCGTGGTGGATAGTGGCAACTTCCCGTGGAAGGAACACGCAGCGCGTTTCCCGGCGCTCAATACACCTGATCCCTCCTACCACGGGCTCGTCTATACGGAGCACTATGGCCGCGCTGCCTACCTGGGCCGCTGCCGCAGCGTCTATCTGCGCACGACAGGATCTGTCCTTGCGCCATTCAGTGCATTCCTGCTCCTGCAAGGTGTTGAGACGGTCGCGCTCCGCGTTGAGCGCCACGTGCAAAATGGCCGCCGCGTCGCCGAGTTTCTCCGCGATCATCCGCGGGTGGAGTGGGTCAACTACGCGGGATTTCCCGAGAGTCCCTACTACGCGCTGTCGCAGAAATACCTCAAGGGCCAGGCCTGCTCGCTCATCGCGTTCGGCGTGCGCGGAGGATACCCCGCTGCGGTCCGCTTCTATGACGCGCTCAAGCTCGTCAAGCGCCTGGTCAATCTAGGGGACGCGAAATCGCTCGCCTGCCATCCCGCATCGACGACCCATCGGCAAATGTCCGAAGAAGAGCAGCGCCGTGCCGGTGTTTCACCTTCGATGATCCGATTGAGCGTTGGCATCGAGCACGCGGATGACATCCTCGAAGATCTGGACCAGGCGATGCGCGCTGCCGAAGGCGCAGCGTAAGATGGTCCATCCTGTCCTTGTCTGACTTGCAAGGAGTTTGTTGCCTATGTCTCTCTGTCTGATCTCCAAGCAATCGCGTTGTAACGGTCGGCCGTGCACGTTTCTCACTTCGCCGTCCCATGGGACGAGAGTGGGCGTCTCCGGCCGGCCCAGCGTGGCCATTGGTCTGGTCAACAATATGCCGGATGGAGCTCTCCAGCAGACCGAGCGCCAGTTCGCCTCTCTGTTGTCGGCTGCTTCCGAGGGCATGGACGTGTGCCTCGGACTCTATTCCATGCCGGACGTGCCCCGCAGCGAATCCGGCGCCAGCCTCGTCGAAGAGAAGTACCTCAGCGTCGAGCAGCTCTGGGATATGCGGCTTGACGCGCTCATTGTGACCGGCCGCGAGCCCCTCTCGCCCAAGTTGCAGGATGAGCCCTATTGGGAAGTCTTCACCCGGCTCTTCGACTGGGCGCAGGAACGCACCTATGCAACCGTCTGGTCCTGCCTGGCTGCACACGCCGCCGTCCTGCATCGCGACGGCATCGGCAGGGTCCGGCGAGATTCCAAGGCATCAGGCATCTTTGACTGTGAGCAGGTCGCCGGGCACCATTTGCTGAAAGGCGTTCCATCGCGGTTCCGGCTGCCCCACTCTCGTTGGAATACCGTCACCGAAGATGCTCTGCGCGCCAGCGGCTACAGCATTCTGAGCCGCACCAGCAGCGGCGACGTGGACATCTTTGCCCGGCAGGACAAGAGCCTCTTTCTCTACTTTCAGGGGCATCCGGAGTATGAGGCGAATACCCTCCTGCTTGAATACCGCCGCGACATCGCGCGCTATTGCAGAAGCGAATCGGCTACCTACCCTTCCATGCCTGCGAACTACTTTGAACCAGCACTCGCCTCCCAGTTGGCGGATCTTCAGTGCGTGGCCAACGGGCACGGGCGCAGCGAGCATCTGGCACAAGCCAATGCTCTGCTGGAATCGGCGAACGCCGAGAATCGCTGGTTCCCCAGCGCCGTTCAGATCTACAGGAACTGGCTCCAGTACATCCAATCGCAGAAAGCGAAAGAGGTCGTGCCGGCCAGTGCGCCGCTCCATTCCATTGCGGCACACGCCTGACCTGGCACCGTGCTCGGGCGGAATCATCCACTGCGCGGATTCCTTGCTGCAGGCTTCAGGAGCCCAGAACAGCTTGGACAGACTGCCGCAGCGATTCGACCATGCGCTGCACGTCGGACTCCGTAATGCACAGCGGCGGCGCATACAGGATCTGATCGCCGGCTGCCGGATGCGGGCCCTCTGACCCACGCATGCGGGTCAGGATCCCCAGATTCTTCAATTCCGCCTTGATGCGCAGCCCCACTTTGGCCGCGGGCGCAAAGTTCTCTCGTGTCTCTCTATCCTGCACAAACTCGAGCGCTGCAAGCAGACCCTTGCCGCCACGAATATCGCCCACATGTGGATGGTTTCCAAACTTCTCCTGCAGGCTGTTCCAAAGCAGCCTCCCCATGCGCGCCGAGTTCTCCAGCAATCCCTCTCCCTCAAGGATTCGGATGTTTTCCAGTGCGACCGCACAGCAGGTCGGCTGGCCGGAGTTTGTGTAGCCATGCATCCAGCGGTCCGCCGGGGCCACCGACTCGATTGCTTCCCGGACCTTCCGCGTCATCAAGATGCCCCCCAGCGGCAGGTACCCCGACGTGACTCCTTTTGCAAAGGAACAGATGTCCGGCGTCAGCCCCCAGTGCTCCATCCCGAACCAGCGGCCGGTGCGGCCAAAAGCGGTGACAATCTCATCGGCAATCAGCAGCACATCGTATTTGTCACACACGGCGCGCACCAAGGGCCAATAATCGTCGGTCGGATAAATCACGCCGCCTGCGCCATGAATCGGCTCGCCGATGAAGGCTGCGATTGTATCTGGACCTTCGCGCAGAATCGCCTCTTCCAGTTCCCGCGCTGCTGCCTGACCCACGGTTTCGCCGGGCCGAGCTCCCTGGAACCGGTAGGGGTAGCAGGTCTGGATGTGAATGAAGCCAGGAATCCGCGGCTCGAACATCTTCCAGTACGCCGGAATCCCCGTGGCACTCATCGTCTGCATGGTCGCGCCGTGGTAGGCATACTGGCGCGCAATCACCTTCAGCTTGCCCGACTTACCGAGCGCTTTCCAGTAGAAGCGAGCGGTTTTCAGGGCAGCCTCGTTGGCCTCGGCGCCGCCCGAAGCGAAAAACACTGCCGCCATGCCGGGCGCAAGCTGCATGAGCCGCTCAGCAAGCTGAATGGAGGGGATGGTCGTCGTGCCCGCGTAGCCGGAGTAGTAGGCGAGGCTGCGCATCTGGGCCGCAGCCGCCTCCGCCAGTTCCATGCGGCCATAGCCGACATTCACGTTCCACAGGCTGGAGAGACCATCAATATAGGTGTGTCCCTCCGCATCCTGAATCTCAATCCCTTTGCCGCCCGTAATCACTAGCTGTTCAGCAACGTCCGTGGGGTGGTGGAGGGAGTGGATCTGGTGTTTCTGGTCTTTGTCGGTCAGGTCGCGAGTACGCATCGCGGTTCATCCTTTCCCGGGGGAAATGTATACCCAATCTAGCGCAACGGCAGAACTGCATGAAATCACTAAAGTTGTAGTTTGTTCCGCTGTCTGCCAAGAATCTCACTGTATCATT
>JBAUTX010000287.1:0-2297 GCA_049582405.1 Occallatibacter sp.
GTGGCGGAAGGCAAGGCTCCGCTGAGGATGCGCGATGTGCTGACGGCGATGATCAAGGCGCATGAGATCCAGGGGTGCATCGCGCTGGAGAATTCGTTCAACAAGGTGGGGCTGGACCACGTGGTGCTGGTGAAGGTGGCCACGACGGCGGTGGTGTGCGCGCTGCTGGGGATGACGGAAGACGAGACGGTGAACGCGATCAGCCTGGCGTGGGTGGATGGGCAGAGCTTGCGGACGTATCGTCATGCGCCGAACACGGGCTCGCGGAAGAGCTGGGCGGCGGGCGACGCGACGAGCCGCGGGGTGCGGCTGGCGCTGATGGCGCGGGCGGGCGAGATGGGCTATCCCACGGCGCTGACGGCGAAGACGTGGGGCTTTTATGACGTGTCGTTCGGCGGGCAGGAGTTCAGGTTTCAGCGGCCGTATGACAGCTACGTGATGGAGAATGTGCTGTTCAAGATCAGCTATCCGGCGGAGTTTCACGCGCAGACGGCGGTGGAGGCAGCGGTGACGCTGCACGGGCAACTGGCGAAGCGGGGGCTGAATGCGTCGGCGATTGAGCGGATCGAGCTGCGGACGCATGAGGCGTGCATGCGGATTATCGACAAGAAGGGACCGCTGGCGAACCCGGCGGACCGCGACCACTGCGTGCAGTACATGATTGCGGTGCCGCTGCTGTTTGGGCGGCTGACGGCGGCGGACTACGAGGACGCGATGGCGCTGGACCCGGTGTGGGGCAAGCGGATTGACGCGCTGCGGGCGATGGTAGAGACGAGCGAGGTGCCGCAGTTCACGGCGGATTATCACGACCCGGCGATGCGGTCGATTGCGAACTCTCTCAGGCTGGTGCTGAAGGACGGGACTGAGCTCGAAGAGACGGTGGAGTATCCGATTGGGCACAAGCGGCGGCGCGCGGAGGGGATGCCGCTGCTGGTGGAGAAGTTCAGGCGGAATCTGGCGCGGCAGTTTGAGGGGACGCGGCGGTTTGATGCGGCGCAGCAGGCGCGGATTCTGGAGGCGTCGATGGACCAGAAGCGGCTGGAGGCGATGGTGGTGCCGGAGTATGTGGAGATGTATACGGTGTAGAGAAGAGCGGGGGTGAGGATGGCGTACATACTGGCGCTGGACCAGGGGACGACGAGTTCGCGGGCGATCCTGTTTGATGAGGCTGGAGCGATTGCGGCGGTGGCGCAGCATGAGTTTGCGCAGCACTATCCGCAGCCGGGGTGGGTGGAACACGACGCGGAGGAGATCTGGACGAGCCAGATGAGCTGCGCGGTGGAGGCGTTGGCGAGCGTGGGCGCGCGGCCGCGGGATGTGGCGGCGATCGGCATCACCAACCAGCGCGAGACGGTGGTGGTGTGGGAGCGCGCGACGGGGAAGCCGATCCATCGGGCGATTGTGTGGCAGGACCGGCGGACGGCGAGCGAGTGCAGTGCGCTGGAGGCTGCGGGCGCGGGTGAAAACGTTTCCGACCGCACCGGGCTGGTGCTGGACCCGTATTTTTCCGCGACGAAGGTGAAGTGGATTCTGGACCACGTGCCGGGAGCGCGAGCGCGGGCCGAGCGCGGCGAGCTGGCCTTTGGCACGGTGGATAGCTGGCTGGTTTGGCACCTGACGAGCGGGCACCGGCATGTGACGGACGTGACGAACGCCTCGCGGACGCTGCTCTTCAACATTCGCACGGGCGCGTGGGACGAGGATCTGCTGCGGCTGTTTGGGATTCCCGCGAGCATGCTGCCGGAGGTGGCGTGGTCGAGCGAGCGCGTGGGCGAGGTGACGACGACGCTGGGGCTGGGCGGCATTGCGATTGCGGGGATGGCCGGCGACCAGCAGGCGGCGCTGTTCGGGCAGACGTGCTGGCAGGCGGGGCAGGCGAAGAATACCTACGGGACGGGCTGCTTTCTGCTGCAGCATGTGGGGACGGAGTTTCGGCGGTCGCGGCACAGGCTGATTACGACGCTGGCGGCGAGCGCGCACCGGCGGCTGGAGTACGCGCTGGAGGGGAGCATCTTCATTGGCGGCGCGGTGGTGCAGTGGTTGCGGGACAATCTGCGACTGATTGGTTCCTCGGCCGATGTGGAGACGCTGGCGGCGAGCGAGCCGGATACGGGCGGGGTGGTGTTTGTGCCGGCGTTTGTGGGGCTGGGGGCTCCGCACTGGGATCCCCATGCGGCGGGGATGCTGATTGGGCTGCGGCGGGAGACGCGGCCGGGGCACATTGCGCGGGCGGCGCTGGAGAGCATTGCGCTGCAGGTGGCCGATGTGCTGGAGGCGGTGGAGAGCGAGACGGGCAC
>JBAUTX010000288.1:0-3873 GCA_049582405.1 Occallatibacter sp.
GCCGCGTGCCGGTGGAGCGGGATACGCTGTACCGCTCCGTGACGCGCGACGAGGTGAGCTTTACCGTAGCGGTATAGGCTTTGCACGCAGCTGTCTGCGGGGCATTCGCTGGCGATCGGGTCGTGCATTCCCGTCCTTGCCAGGCAAGGATGGGGCACCAGCTCAAGGAAAGGGCGCGCGCGATGAGCGAGTTTGGCACGGCGGCGTGGATTGGGCTGGGCGTGGGGTTCTTCTGGGGGACCGGCTGCTCCCTGGCGATTCTGTACTCGATCTATCTTGGCGGCTATCGCAAGGCTGTGGAGGACTCGCTGGCGGAGACAAAGCCCAAGCGGTGGCATGGGGCGCTGAAGAAGGTGCTGGAGCGGCGCGCGGCAAAGGCCGGGACGAAGGCGGAAACTCTCAGGGGCTAAAGCTCTGGGCCGTTTGTGGTGCAGTCGGTGGCAGGCTGAAGTTGTGTCCTGACACTTGGTGGTCGCAGGGGAGTGATGCCACGGCTTGGGGAGCCTCCTGCTTTCCCACACTTGCTACGCAAGGATGGGCATCCGGCAGGGAACGCAGCCCCCTCGTCGCCGAGGCCGCATCCCCGTCGAGCGCGACACCCTCCACCGCCCCGTCACCCGCACCGAGACCAGCTTCACAGTTGCGGTGTAAGATAGTTCCTCATTAGGGGGCCCACGCTTTCGCTTCCCCTGCGAACGACCCATCGGAGTGGTGCGGCCTCATGCGGCTTTCCATGCCGCCAGGAGCGTCTTCCCGCCTATGAAAGCTCTGCTTGCCTCAGGCCGTTGGGTCTTTGCCTTCGCCATTCTCGCGCTCGGCGCGGAAAACATCGTCTGCGCCCGCGTCTCCATGCCTTCGCTCGGCCCCGGCTCGCACTGCATTCCGGTCCTGCCTTTCATTCCGGCGGTCCCGTGGCTTGCCGTTCTCTTCGGCGCCGTCTGGGTCGCCTGCGCCATCGGCCTGCTCACGGGGCGCTGGCTACGCCTCTCGGCGTACACCATCGGCGTGACCTACATCGCCTGGACCCTCGTCCACGTCCTTCCCGCCTGCATCGCCTCACCTGGAGACATGGGCCTGCGCACCGTCGTCCTTGAGCCGCTCTCCATCGCCTGCATCGCCCTGCTGTTGCCTGCCGTACCCCCGTGGCTCTCCCGCACCTGCCGCATCGTCGTCGGCCTCGCCATGGTGGTCTTCGGCGTCGACCACTTCCTGGCCCTCGCCGGCATCGGCTCGCTGCTCCCCGACTGGATTCCCTGGCACATCTTCTGGATCGCCTTCTTCGGCGTCGTCTTCATTCTCTGCGGCGTGGGAATCGGCCTCGGCCTCTTCGAGCGCTGGAGCTGGATCGCCATCGGGCTTATGTTCGCCCTCTGGGTCTTCACCCTCCACATGCCGCGCACCTTCGGCTTCTACAGCGTCCCCGGCGCCACCACTGACCCGGACGAGTGGTCCAGTCTCTTCATCGCCGTCGCCCTCTGGGGCGGACCCTTGGCCGTCGCCCGCAACCTGACCACTCCCTGGAAATGACGCGGGGAGACTCGGCCCCGTCGAGCGCGACACCCTCTACCGTCCCGTCGCCCGCACAGAGACCAGCTTCACCGTTGCGGTTTAGCTTCTACGGCAGTTCCCGCACCCAAATGTTCCTGAAGCTGATGGGCTCGCTCTTGTCTCCATGCGCCTGCAGCTTGATGGGCGCGCGGTCGTAGGCCCTGTAGAACGGCTTGCCGATGTACAGTGTCTCGCCCTGCAGCTCGAAGTGGTTCTCCACCAGCACGCCGTTGAAGAACACAGTCGCGTACGCCGGCCTCACCACCTTCCCCTCGGCGTCAAACACCGGCGCCGTCCACGCCACGTCATACGTCTGCCACTCGCCCGGCTTGCGTGCAGCATTGGCCAGAGGAATCGCCTGCTTGTAGAGGCTGCCCACCATGCCGTTCACATACGTCTCATTCTGGTAGTTGTCCAGCACCTGCAACTCATAGCCAGCGTCGCCCGGCCCTGTCGAGGCAAGGAACACGCCGCTGTTGCCGCGCGCCTGCCCGCTGCCCGTAATGCTCTCCGGAATTCGGAACTCGAGATGCAGTTGGTAGTTCTTGAACCGCCGCCGGGTCTCGATATTGCCCGTTCCCTTGCTCACCGTCAGAATGCCATCGTGCACAATCCACTGCGCCGGCGTGTGGTCTGCGGCGCTTACCCACTCGTCCTCATTTTTCCCGTCGAAGAGCGCAATAGCGTCCGAAGGCGCACCACCCGGCGTGGCCGCGGGCGTCACCACCGGCGGCACGGGCTTCCACACTTCCGTCTCTTCAGGCCTGGGCTTCTCCGTGCTGTGCTGGGCAAACAGTGCACAAATCGGTGCGCAGGCAATTCCGGCAAACACAGCGGTGGCAAATAGCGGTCGCATTCTCATGCCCGTGAGTCTATCTGCCCCTGCTTTCCATCGGCAATGCGCAAATCTCATCCAACCGCTACTCCCGCACCACCTCGCCGTTCTTCATCACGAACCGCACGTGCTCGCACACGCTGATGTCCTTCAGCGGGTCGCCTGGCACCGCGATGATGTCCGCAAAATAGCCCGGCTTCAGCTCGCCAATCTGCCCCGCCCATCCCAGCAGCTTCGCTCCGTGCAGCATGTCCGCCTGCAGCACCGCCAGCGGCGTCATCCCGTACTCCACCATCAGCGTCAGCTCGCGCGCCTGCGTCCCGTGCGGAAACGGCCCCACATCCGACCCCACCGCAAACTGCACCCCCGCCGCCACCTGCTTCTTGAACTCGCTGATCTTGTACTCCAGCATCGCCGCCTCGCCCGCCGCCTGGTCCTGCGACGCGCGATGATGCGCAAAGTAGTCGAAGATCGCAAACGTCGGCACCGCAAAGATGCCTTTCTCCTTCATCAGCCGCATCGTCTCGTCGCTCAGTTGCGTCGCGTGGTCCATCGACGCCACGCCCGCCTCCGCCGCATACAGCGTCCCCGGCTCGCCCATCGCATGCACGCCCACCGTCGTGCCCAGCCGCCGCGCCTCGTCCACCGCCGCCGTCAGTTGCGCCGCCGTGTACTGGTACGGTGTATGCAGCACCCCGTCCATCATCTGGTCCGGCCCCGTCTCGTACATCTTCACAAAGTCCGAGCCCTCTTTGTGCTGCGCGCGAATCACCTCCACAATCTGCTCCGCGTCATTCGCGCGATCCGCATTCGAGAAGACATGCTGCGCCGGGTTGAAGTGGTTCGCATCCTCATGCCCGCCCAGAATGTCGATCGCGTTCCCGCTCACCCGCATCCGCGGCCCCGGAATCATGCCCTCGTTGATCGCATTGCGCACCGCCGTATCCGCCGAGCCCGCGCCCTCCGTGCCCATGTCGCGCTCCGCCGTAAACCCCGCCATCACGTCCGCCTTCGCCGCCTGCTCCGCCAGAATCGTCCGCCACGGCACCGACTCCTCCACCGTCTGCAGGTCCTCCGCACCCGGATGCAGAAACAGATGCACGTGCGCGTCAATCATCCCCGGCAGCAGCGTCGTGTCGCCCAGGTCCAGCACCTTCGCACCCGCCGGACGCTCCACCGCCGTGCCCACGGCCCGGATGCGCTCACCCTCCACCAGCACCTCGCCCGGCGTCAGCATCCTGCCCGTCGCCACATCCAGCAGCCGCGCCGCATGCAGCACGATGGCCGGCGAAGCCGCCTGCTGCCCGCGCGCAGCCGCGCCCGCGCCCACACTCAACCCCGCACACAAAACAACTCCCATCCAGGTTCGCATGGCATCGACTATGCCGCATCGCCCGCCAATTGTCGAGTCATCCTTCCTTGCGTCGCCTCCATCGCCACGCACCGATTGATACAATCCGCTCAGGCCGCGCCGTCCCGCCATCACCATG